>JBEKFO010000056.1:0-14199 GCA_050013275.1 Roseiarcus sp.
AACGTAAAGAATATGCGGGAGGAATCGGATGCGAACGTCAATCGCAAGTCTGGCCCTTGTCGCGTTGATCGCCGTCTCGGGCTGCTCAAAGGAAACTCAGGGACCGGCTGGAGCGCAAGGGCCTGCCGGACCGGCGGGGTCGCAAGGACCCAAAGGCGAAATGGGCGCCGCGGGACCGGCGGGAGCGCAAGGGCCGGCGGGACCGGCGGGGTCGCAAGGACCCAAAGGCGAAATGGGCGCCGCGGGACCGGCTGGACCGCAAGGCCCAGTGGGACCGGCAGGGCCGCCA
This sequence comes from Roseiarcus sp., assembly GCA_050013275.1. GTDB lineage: Bacteria > Pseudomonadota > Alphaproteobacteria > Rhizobiales > Beijerinckiaceae > Roseiarcus. The sequence continues at coordinate 290 of JBEKFO010000056.1, forward strand.
GGACCCAAGGGCGACGCCGGACTCGCGGGGCCCGTAGGGCCGCAAGGGCCGAAGGGCGAGATGGGGGCTGCAGGACCGGCGGGACCGCCCGGGGTCGGTTCCGTCATCCGAGTCGTCACCGGTCAGGCCAAGGCCGCATGCGAGGCTGACGAAATCATGATCAGCGCTTACTGCACGGGCGAAGGCGGCGCGTTGCATATCGAGGGGACCGCCGGCGCAAGTTGCGCGGGTCCGGAAAGCACTGCGACCGTCGTCGCCTGCGTGAAGCGCTGAACGGCGAATTGCGGGATCGAGGGGATGACGCTCGATCACCCGTGCAGTGCACATTTTCGGCTCGCCGCGCGAGGACGCGCGCGCGGCGACGCTTCGCTCTGATTTTGCCGATCGGCGGCCGAGAACGATCGAGGCGGTCGCCGAGGCGATGGTCCGGCTCCGGGGCGCCGCCTCGCGAGTCTGAGCCGTCGGGGCGACGAAGCGGTCGAGAAGGGGAAGGGCCGAGGCGGCGGGCGATTTGCGGGGAGTTGCAATCCTCGAAATGCCGTTGCGAGCGGCGGATCGCCAAGAGCGCATCCGTGTCTCGGCCTACATAATCTCAACGGCCTAGGCGCCGCTTTCAGTCCCGTCCTCGATTCCTCGCGGCGCCCGCTTGCGCTGGCGGGACGGACAATCACAAAGTTGAGCGTCGCGGTGAGTCGCCGCAACTCCATGCTGCCCGACACCTATGGCCTTTCCGCCGACGAACTCGCTCGCCTCTTGGAGCGTTGGCGCGAAAGGGCCGCGGGCGAATAGCGAGCCCCGACAGATCGCCGGCGTTGACAGCGCGCGCGATTCGCATTAAATGTCACCGTATGGTGACAATTGCCGCAAAGCCCAGCTCGGCCCGCGACTCGGACGCGATGCGCGCGCGCATCCTCGCGGCGGTGGGGCGGATGATCGTGCGCGACGGGCTCGCCGCGATCGGCGTCAACGCGCTCGCGCGCGAGGCGGGTTGCGACAAGGTTCTGATCTACCGCTATTTTCACGACCTCGAAGGCGTCTACGCCGCCTACGCCGCGCAAAGCGATTTCTGGTGGAACGTCCACGACTTGACGCATGACATCGATCCGTCGCGGGCGCCGGCCGCCGAGGCGATGAAGACGATACTGCGCCGCCACGCCGAGGCGCTGCGCGCGCGGCCGGTGACATTGGCGGTGCTGGCGGCCGAGCTCACGCAGCGCACGCGTCTCGTCGTCGCACTGGAGGCGGTTCGCGAACGGCGCACCCTCGAATTGTCGGCGTGGATCGGCCAGCATTACTGGCTGCCCGCGTCGGTAGACCTCGAAGCGGTGGCTATGCTGCTCGGCGTCGCGATCAACTATCTCGCCGTGCGCGCGCGCTCGCTTCGCGTGATGGGCGGGGTGGAAATCGGGACCGACGGCGATTGGGAGCGGATTTTCGCCGCCCTCGACACGCTGATCGACGGCATCTTGGGTCAGTAGGTATTTGTTTGCGCAAAATGTCACCTAATAGTGACACAAGTACGGAGAATTGTCATGACGCCTCTTCTCTCGAACCGGCGGGACGCACTGGCCCTCGCCGGCGCTGCGATCTTTCTCGCCGCCGCCGGCGGCGTGCTGCGTGTGGTCGACGCGGCCGGCCGGCCTTTGCCGGAAGGGGACGCCTACGCGCCGTGGCGGCTGTGGGACGAACCGTCGATTCGGGGAACGCCGTTGGCGCTGGTCGCGGCGGGGGTTCTCGCCGCCAACCCGCACGACACGCAGCCGTGGCTGTTCGCCGTCAGCGCGGACGCGATCGAAATCTACGCCGATCTCACGCGCAACCTCGGGGCGATGGACGCCTATGTGCGCGAGCTGCATCTGGGGCTCGGCTGCGCGATCGAGAATATGACGCTCGCCGCAGGCCCCAACGGCTACGCTGCGGAAGGCGCCGTCGCGCCGGGATCGCTGAGCGCGCTCGACGAGCGCCAAACGCCGGTTCACGCGGCGAGCCTGCGCCTGACGCGACGCGCGCCCACGACGCCGGATGCGCTCTACCTCGCCATCCCCGATCGCCACACCAACCGTTACGCCTACGATCGCGGCCGGGCGCCGCCGCAAGACTGGCGCGATTTCGCGGCCGGCGCCGAATTCGGCGACGACGTTCGCGTGATCCTCATAGAGGACGGCGAGAAGCGTCGGGCGTTCGACGCCGCCGTCGTCGAGGCGACGGAGGCGATTATCGCCGACAAGATGATGATCGCCGACAGCGACCGCTGGTTCCGCAATTCGGCGGCGGAGATCGACGTTCATCGCGATGGGCCGACGCTCGACGCCGCCGGGCTGTCTTTCCTCGCGCGGACCTATGCGCGCGTCTTTCCGGTTTCCGCCGCGACCGCCCACCAAGCGTGGCTCGATCAGACGCGCGACGTCCAACTCGCCAGTGCGCCGCTCGTCGGGCTCATCGCCGTGCGCGACCGTTACGACCGCACGAGCGCGATTGCGGCGGGCCGCGTCTGGCAGCGCCTGCATTTGCGCGCGACGGCGCTGGGGTTGGCGATGCAGCCGCTCAACCAGCCCATCGAGATGATCGACCGCGAGAAGCGGGCCGGGCTCGGCGCGACGTGGGAGGCGCGGATGGCGCGCCTGACAGGGCCGGATCGGCAGGCGACGTTCGCGTTTCGCGCCGGCTTCACGTCGCAAACCGCGCCGCCGAGCCCCCGCCGGCGCCTGAGGGACGTGCTGACAGGCTAGCGGCGAAACGCCGCGGCAGGCTTTTCGCCGCCTCGGGACTGCGAAAAAAGCGAGACCCATCAGCCCATTGTCGAGCGCGCGCGCCGCCGCGGCGGCGCCGGTGAGGCATAGCGCCGCAGCCGTCGAGCCTTGGAATTGATCTTGGAACAATTCTACGCTGAGTCCGATCAGGCCGCCGACGCGGTTTGAGCCGGGGGGCGTAGCTGGGACGGGGCGCGCCTCTCGGACTGATCGTCACAGGAGGTAAATGATGCGAAATTTCATTGGGGGCGCGCTCGCCGCCGCTCTGGCTTTGGCTGCGGCGCCCGCTCTAGGGGCCGACGAGGATCTGATGAAGGCGGCCAACGAGCGTTTCAAGCCGATTCCTTCCGTCCTTCCCGCGGTCAAGGACAACGCGGTGACCCACGACAAGATCGAGCTCGGCAAGCTGTTGTTCTTCGATCCGCGCCTCTCGGCGAGCGAGATCATCAGCTGCAACACCTGCCACAACCTCGGCACGGGCGGCGTCGACGCCGGACCGACTTCGGTCGGCCATGGCTGGCAGAAGGGCCCGCGCCGGGCGCCGACCGTCTACAACGCGGTGTTCAACATCGCGCAGTTCTGGGACGGACGCGCCGCCGACCTCAAGGCGCAGGCCAAGGGTCCCGTCCAGGCGAGCGTCGAAATGAACGCGACGCCCGACCACGTGATCAAGACCCTGTCGTCGATGCCCGGTTATGTCGACGCCTTCAAGAAGGCGTTCCCGAACGAGGAGTCGCCGATCACCTTCGACAATTTCGCCAAGGCGGTCGAGGCGTTCGAGGCGACGCTGATCACGCCCGCCGCGCCGTTCGACCAATTCCTCGAAGGCGACGCCAATGCGCTCACCGCGCAGCAAAAGTCTGGGCTGAAGTTGTTCATGGATAAGGGCTGCGCGTCCTGCCACAACGGGATCAACGTCGGCGGCGAGGCCTATTTCCCGTTCGGCGTCGTCGAGAAGCCCGGCGCCGATATTCTGCCGCCCGGCGACAAGGGCCGCTTCGCGGTGACCAAGACGGCGAGCGACGAATACGTGTTCCGCGCCGCGCCGCTGCGCAACGTCGCGCTGCGTGCGCCCTACTTCCATTCCGGCCAAGTATGGGACCTCAAGCAGGCGGTCGGCGTCATGGGCGCAGCGCAGCTCGGCGCCAAGCTGACCGACAAGGAAGAGGACGACATCGTCGCCTTCCTCGATTCGCTGACCGGCCAAACGCCGACGGTTGCGTATCCGATCCTGCCGGTGCGCACCGACACGACCCCGGCGCCCACGCTCGGCAAGTGAGCGCATCGTCAGCGAGTAGGGGCGGGGCTCGAAGGCGAGCCTCGCCCTTTTCTTGCGCCGAAGGACGATGGGTCCGCTCAGCGGAACGCAGGGTGGACGAAGATGGCGATGGTCAGCGCCATCGCGACGAAGAAGAACGCCGAGCGCAACGGCTGCCGGTCGATCAGATAGGCCGCCATGTGGCCGAGCCGCGCGGCGACGAAGGCGACGGCGAGCCAGCCCACGGTCGCGTCGGCGCCTTCGACGATATGCGAAACGATCACCGCCGCGGCGAAGAACGGGAACGCCTCGAAGCTGTTGAGATGGGCGCCGTAGGCGCGCGCGGCGAGCCCTTCGAGCGCGGGGACGCCGACCCGCGGCGCGCGCGGATCGAGCTTGCTCGAGGCCAACCCGCGGGGAACATAGGGCAGCAGGGCGGCGACGAGCACGCACCAGAAGGCGACGGTCATGGGAGGCTCCTTGGGGTCAATAGGGCGGGCAGACTTGTCGGCTGGCCGTCGGCGGCGATAGCACTTGCGCGGCGCGATGGACAGGGCGGCGACGTTCTTGCGATAGTCGCGCGGTCCCGCCTGGCGGGTTCTCCTCCGGGGTCGGTTCGCGCCGCACGCGCGAGACCCTCTCTCGACAAGGCGCCTCGATGAATTTCCGGCCGTTCGTTCTCGCCGTCCTCATGGTCTTCCCGTTGGGCGCCGCGCGCGCCGGCGACGACGCCGCGCCGCCGCATCCGGCCTATTGGGGCGCGCCTTCGGTCGACGGCGGCAAGTGCTGCGCAACTCTCGCCGACGTGCGCGACAACATCGATCGGATCGATCGCCAGATCATCGCTTTGATGGCCGAGCGCGGCCAATACGTCGCCGAGGCCGGCCGCTTCAAGGCCGACCCGTCAGCGGTCAGCGCGCCGGCGCGAGTCGAGGCGATCATCGCCAAGGTCAAGGCGATGGCGAGGGAAGACGGCCTTGCCGAAAGCGTCGCCGAACGCAGCTACCGCGCGATGATCGCGGCGTTCGAGGATTACGAGCGCGAAGAATGGACGCGCCGCAACGCCGGCGCGGCGGCGCCGGCGAAGTAGCGGGCGAACCCACGCCGTTCGGCCTCGAAGGGAGACGCAGCGGGACGGCGGAACCGATGGGCCTAGGCTACGCCGATGGGGCGGAGTCAGCGAACGCGAATCCGTCAAACGCCGGTTACGGGCTTCCAGACGTCATGCGAAAATTCGAACCAACGTGTAGACAGCGGCGGCGATGAGCGCAGCCGCAGGCAAAGTCAGCACCCATGCGACCACGATGCTCTGGGCGACGTTCCAACGCACCGCCGAGGTCCGCCGCGCCGCGCCGACGCCGACGATTGCGCCGGTGATCGTGTGCGTCGTGGAGACGGGAACGCCCAACCAGGTCGCCAGGAACAGTGTGATGGCGCCGCCGGTCTCGGCGCAGAATCCTCGCATGGGCGAGAGCCGCGTGATCTTCGAGCCCATTGTGTGCACGATGCGCCAGCCGCCGAACAAGGTGCCGAGCGCCATCGCCGCTTGACAGGACAGCACGACCCACAGCGGGACATGGAACCCGTTTGGCATATAGCCCTGCGAGAACAGGAGGACGGAGATTATGCCCATCGTCTTCTGGGCGTCGTTGCCGCCGTGGCCGAGAGAATAGAGCGCCGCCGAGACGAATTGGAGCGTTCGGAACAGCGTGTCGACGGCCAGCGGCGTCGAGCGAATAAAGATCCATGACACCGCCGCCACGAAGAACAGCGCCAGCAAAAAGCCGATCAAGGGAGAAAGGACGATCGCGGCCGACGTCTTCAGAAAGCCCGACCACACCACGGCCTCGAATCCCGATCGCGCGACGCCAGCTCCGACAAGTCCGCCGATCAAGGCGTGCGAGCTGCTCGACGGAATCCCCAGCAGCCAAGTGACGACATTCCAGACGATCGCGCCGCTGAGCGCGGCGAAGATTACGCCCGCGGTGACGATTTCAGGCTGGACTATGCCCTTTCCCACCGTTTCGGCGACGGTAAGTCCGAAAACGAGGAAGGCGATGAAGTTGAAGAACGCCGCCCAGAAAACCGCGAGAGACGGACGAAGAACGCGCGTCGAAACGATGGTGGCGATCGAGTTTGCCGCGTCGTGCAGGCCGTTCAGGAAATCAAAGACGAGCGCAGTGGCGATCAAGCCGATGAGCAACGGCGCGGCAAGGGGGGCGATCACGATGCCGGCGCCTCAAATGTGTTCCATCACGATTCCATTGACCTGATTCGCGACGTCCTCGAATCGGTCTAGCACCTTTTCCAGGTGTTCGTAGATTTGCGAGCCGACTATGAAGGCCATGGGATCGCTGGTCCTGTGACGATGAAAGAGATCCCGCAATCCGTCGTCATACAACTGGTCCGCCCTGTCTTCGAGCTGCGTGACGCGTTCCGCATAAGTGTTGATGGCGCCGGCGTGTGTGGCGATCTCGCGCAGCAGCGGGACCGCCTTCACCGTCAGTTCGGCCGCCTCGACGGCCAGCGCCGCCATGTCCCGCATGAGCGGATCGAACTGCTGCACCTCGAAGAGCGTGATCGTCTTAACGGTCTGATGCATTTGGTCGATCGCGTCGTCCATGGATTGGATCAGATCCTGGATGTCGCTACGGCCGAAGGGGGTAATGAAGGTGCGGCGCACCGACAGCATGACCTGGCGCGCGATCTCGTCGGCGTCCCGCTCGCTATCGATGACAATGCGGCAATAACGAGCGACACTCTCTCCACCCTGGAGCAATTTTTGCAACGCATCGGCGCCAATAACTAATATTTTCGAATGACTTTCGAATAAATCAAAGAATTTATCCTCGCGCGGCAGAAGTTTTTGAAACCATTGCATCACGATTATGGCTCCGATGGCTGCGTGACACTCATCTTGGGTTGGGACTAAATGTAACGAACGCCATTCAGTAGAGAAATTACAACGCTCGCAGGCGGCGGCGCGGCGGGCAGCTCGGAGGGGCCGACGCTCGGTTCTTCCTTCCAGGCAATGTGAGCGGTTCCCCTTCGGCCGCCAAACCGATCGCGGCGAGAAGTCCATTCATGGAGCGTGAACCGGCTTGCGGTCAACGAGCCGATCGACGCGGGGTCGCGATGGCGGGCGCCTGAATGGATTGCGCGCGTTCCGGGAGGAAGGGGGCAAACTTCCGACGCGGAAACCGTGTGACGCTCAATGTCGGCGCCCGAGACGACTCGTCTAATCAAGCTCGGACGGATGCTCCTTCGAAGATTCAGATATTTCAATGGACTATCCCGCCGGTCGGCGCCGCGACGGCTCGGACGGCCGCAAAATCATGGGGTTCAACCCCTATGCGAGACATCGCAAGCGTGTCGAGGCTCGACTTCGGCGGCTCGGACAATGGAGTTGCTCGATAGACGTTGCCTTACTCTGCGGTCGGCCAAGCTGGTCCGATGTCAATTTTTACACTTCCGTCAATCCATGAATGTCGAAATTGAAGCGGTAAGTATTTCACGCCGGTCCACACAAAATTGGCGCGCGTCGATTAACGTTCTTGAATTCTTGGAGCGTTGGCGCTCATCTCCTCTCCGATGTTCACCGATTCGGAAGGACAGCCATTGCGCGCAAAATCAGACAAACGGGCTACCGAGACGGACGAGGCGACCAGCTCCGCCGCGCTCGCAAATTCGCCGACGTCCGCGGCTGAAGTCGTCGAGCGCGGACTTCGGGCTCGGATCGCGAAGCTCGAAGCGGAAGCGCTACGCTACCAGACGGCATTCGACAATATTTCTACGGGCGTTTGCCTTTTCGACGGCGAGGAGCGGCTGATCCTGGGCAACCGCCGCTTTGCGGACATCTATCGCCTCACGTTGGATCAAATTCCGCCCGGCGCCACCCTGCGCGAAATCGTCGAACATCGCGTCGCCGCCGGAACCAGTGCGATGGCGGCCGACGACTACCTGTCGTTTTGCGCGTCGAACAATTCCAGACGGGAAGCAAGAATCTGGAGCACCGAGCTCAAGGACGGGCGGACCATTCAAATTCACCACCAGCCGACCCCCAACGGCGGCTGGGTCTCGACGCACGAGGATATCACCGAACTCAAAGCCTCGCGGGTCGAGGCGAATGAGCGCCTCTCGCTGCAAGCCTTGATCGACAACCTGCCCGACAACCTTTGGGTCAAAGACGTCAAGAGCCGCTTCGTCATCGCCAACCAGGTCACGGCGACCCGCATTGGCGTGGCCGGGCCCGCAGACCTGATCGGCAAGACCGATCTCGAGCTTCTTCCCCCCGAGATTTCCTACAAATTCTATGCGGACGAACAGAACATCGTCCGTTCCGGAAAACCGATGATCGACATGGAGGAATACGTCTTCGACGCCTCAGGCGGCAAGACGTGGATATTGACGACGAAAGTGCCGCTGCACAACGACGGCGGCGAAGTCTTCGGCGTGGCCGGAATTTCGCGCGACATCACCGAGCGCAAGCTGGCGGACGCCTTGCGCGAAGGGCAGGCGGAAATCCTCGAGATGATCGCAATGAGCGCCCCGCTGGAAAACGTGCTCGAAGATCTTGTTCATCTCATGGAATCCCAGTTCAAGGGGATCATCGGCTCCGTCCTGCTGCTTGACGAAACGGGGAAGCGCTTGAGGCACGGCGCAGCGCCGAGCCTGTCCGAGGCCTATGTCAAAGCCGTCGATGGCTTGCGCATCGGTCCCAATGCGAGTCCGAGCGGCGCGGCCGCTTATCGTCGAGAGGCCGTTTTCGTCGCCGACCTCACCGCCGATCCGCTAGGGGCCAATTTCAGGGACCTGGCCGCCGCGGACGGGATTCGTTCCTGTTGGTCGACCCCGATCCTGTCGCATCAGGGCGCTGTTCTCGGCGCCTTCGCAATGTATTCAAAGGAAGTGCGTGAACCGAACGACGCCGAGTTGCGCCTCATCGACGTCGCGACGCGCATCGCCGGCATCGCGATCGAACGCAAGCTCGCCGAGGATCGCATTCAATTGATGGACGATCGGGCGATGGGGCGGCCTGAAACTTTGAAGGCTTGACGGCGCCGAAGGTCTCCTCCGGCGTTGGCCGGCTTTGCCCAAGGCGTCGTCGAAGGGCGGCGCCCTAGCCCATAGCCGACGCGAGGGTCCCCGCGTCGGACGTCAGACTTTCACGGCTAGCCGAACGCGCGCCGCTCGCCCGCGGCGCGGTTCGCGGTTGGGCCGTTCGGGCGCGCTCTGCCCGCGTCCCCGGAGGCCGACCGCCGGCCGACTTGGAATTGACTGATCAGGCTGGCGAGTTGCTCGCTCTCCTGGGACATCGAATGGCTCGCCGCCGTCGACTCCTCGACCATCGACGCGTTCTGCTGCGTCACCTGGTCCATCTGGTTGATCGCGACGTTGACTTCGTCGAGCCCGGTCGACTGCTCCTTGGCGCCGGCGGCGATCTCGCCGACGACCCGATTGATCTCGGTCACTTGCGCCATGATCCGTTCGAGCGACTTGCCGGTTTCGGCCACCAGCTGGACGCCCTGACCGACCTGCGCCGCCGAGGTCGAGATCAGCCCCTTGATTTCTTTGGCGGCCTGCGCCGAGCGCTGGGCGAGCGCGCGCACTTCCGAGGCCACCACCGCGAAGCCGCGGCCGGCGTCGCCCGCCCGCGCCGCCTCGACCCCGGCGTTGAGCGCGAGCAGATTGGTCTGGAACGCGATCTCGTCGATGACGCCGATGATCTGGCTGATCTGTTGCGAGGACTTGGCGATGTCGCCCATGGCGGCGACCGCCTTGGCCACCACGACGCCGCTCTTTTCCGCGTCGCTTCTGGCCGCATCCACGACCTCGCGCGCATGGATCGCGCCGGTCGCCGCCTGCCGCACCGTCGCGGTGATCTCGTTGAGCGCGGCGGCCGTCTCTTCAAGGCTCGCGGCCTGTTGCTCGGTGCGGCGCGCCAAGTCGTCGGCCGCGGTCGAGATTTCCCGCGTCCCCAAGTGGATGGCGTCGGTTCTTCCGGTCACGCCCGCCATCGCCTCTTCGAGCTGAGCGACCGCGGTGTTGAAGTCGCTCTGGAGCTTGCGATAAGCGTCGGGAATGTCCGACGACATCCGATAGGTCAGATCTTTCGCCGCAACCTTGGCCAAACCGGCGCCAAGCAACGCGACCGCCTGTTCGGCCTTGGCGCGTTGTTCGGCCTCGTGCCTTTCCCGCGACGCCCGCTCCGCTTCGAGCTGAGAGCGGCCGGCTTCCGCTTCGGCGTCGACGCGACGCTTTTCGATCGCCGCCGTCTTGAAATTTTCGACGGCGGCGGCCATCAGCCCCAACTCGTCGGCCTGTCCGATGGCGGGGATGACGAGATCGGTTTCGCCTCCGGCCAATTTCCGCATGGCGTCGGTCATGCCGGATATCGGCCTGGCGATCGCCTGATACAGGCCCCAGCCCACCAGCAAGGAGCAGATCATTGCGACGACGCCGCCGACGATTTGCGCGTTCCTCATGAAGGCGAGGGCGGTCGCCTGCGCGTCCTGACTGTTCTTCAAGGAGGTTCCGACGACCGTCCGCGCGTTTTGCAGCGCGTCGCGGAATTCCTGCATCCGGACGCTGCTGTGCGGCGACTTGGCGACCTCGATCGCCTGGTCGACCGTGGCGGGGTCGCGCGTCAGCTGAACTTCCGGATCGCCGACCTCGCGCTGCCAATTCGCGGCTGCGTCCGCCAGCTTCGTCAGGGCGTCGACGGCGCTCGCGCTGTCGGGCGAGGCGAGCGCGTCGCTGCGCGCCTTGGCGAGCGTTTGATCGAAGAGTTTGGTCGCGGCCGCATAGAGAATGGCGTGCCGTTCGATCCGGATGAGAATGTATCCGCGCGCCGTTTGCGACTGGTCATAGCGCGCCGCGGCGAGTTGCTCGAGGTCGATGAGCATGGCGTGCGCCGCAACATTGGCCGCCTCCGCGCTCTCGACACGAGCCAACGCCGCGAAGACGGCTACGCTCACCGCGGCGAAGATCGCGAGAATGCAGGCAAAGCCGATGACGAGCTTATGGGCGATCTGTACGTTGGCGAGACGCATTGCGGTCGTCCTTGGGCTGGAGCGGAGGACATGCCGGATCGCGACCGGCGCGCCAGAACGACGGCATGTCTGGAACGCCTGCAGGCCGGGCGTTCCAATCTGGGCGATTGCAACTTAGCAAGCTCAGGTTATGCGGGTGTTAATTTTGCAATGAAGGCGCTGGAATCACATCAGCGCCAAGGCGGTCGCAATGTGACGGCGCGGCGGCCGCCGGCGCGAGCGCCGAGCGGGTTCAGCCGCCGGCCGCGCGCGAGGCGGACAAGGCGCCGTCGATGACGAACTGCACCGCCAGCGCCGCGAGCACCACGCCGAGCATGCGCGTGGCCACGATGTTGCCGGTCGTTCCCAATAGGCGCGATACGCGCTCGGCGGCGAAAAAGGTGACGAAGCACACCGCCATGACCAGCGCGACGGTCGCCATCAGGCCGGCGAGCGTGAGCCAGTCGCCGCCGGCGCGTCCAGCGAGCAACATCGTCGCGGTGATCGAGCCGGGCCCCGCCATCAGGGGAATCGCGAGCGGAAAGGCTGCGATGTTGCGGATATGGTCGATCGACACGGCGTCGTTCGCCAGCTCGCTCTTGCGCTCGGCCTTCAGCGCGAACACCATGTCGAAGGCGATGTAGAAGAGCAGCAGGCCGCCGGCGACGCGGAAGGCGGGAATCGAGATGCCGAGCGCGTCCATCACCGCCCGGCCGCCGAAGGCGAAGGCGGCCAGGATGGCGAAAGCGATGAGGCACGCGCGCAACGCGACCTCTCGCTTGGCGGCGTCGGTCATGCCGAGCGTCAGGCCGATGAAGACCGGCGCCAGACCCGGCGGATCGAGCGTCACCAGCAGCGTGACGAGCGCGGTTTTCAAATAATCGAGCGGCATCGGCGGGCTCCCCTCGGGGGCCGATTGACGCCCCCGGCGCCGGGGCGTCAAGGCCGGCCGTGACGGCGCGCGGCGCGCGATTTGCCGAAATACGCGTAACGCTTTGATCGGAAAGCAAGAAATCAATGCGCGCGGCAGCGCGGGAAAGGTGGCGCGGCGCCGCGGAATCGGCTAAAAATACAGAATCAAATTTTCCGTCAGGATACCCCTGAATTGACCGACGAAAAGAACGAGCGGCCCGCGCCCGGCGGCCCCGCCGACATCAAGCCTGTTTCGATCCTCGACGAAATGAAGCGCAGCTATCTCGATTACGCGATGAGCGTGATCGTCAGCCGCGCGCTCCCCGACGTGCGCGACGGCCTGAAGCCGGTGCATCGGCGCATCCTCTATGCGATGCACGAACTCAAGTTCACCCCCGACAAGGGCTACAACAAATCGGCGCGCACGGTCGGCGAGACGATGGGTAAGTTCCATCCGCACGGCGATCTGGCGATCTACGACGCGCTGGTGCGCATGGCGCAGGATTTCTCGATGCGCGCGCCGCTCATCGACGGGCAGGGCAATTTCGGCTCGGTCGACGGCGATCCGCCGGCGGCCTCGCGCTACACCGAGGCGCGCCTGGAAAAAATCGCGTTGGCGCTGCTCGACGATCTCGATCTCGACACCGTCGATTTTCGCCCCAATTACGACGAGAAGGAGCAAGAGCCGGTCGTCCTGCCCGCGCGATTCCCCAATCTGCTGGTCAACGGCGCCGGCGGCATTGCGGTCGGCATGGCGACCAACATCCCGCCGCACAATCTGGGCGAGACGATCGACGGCGTTCTCGCGCTGATGGAAAAGCCCGACATCTCGCTCGAAGAATTGATGGAGCATATTCCCGGACCGGATTTCCCCACCGGGGCCGCGATCCTCGGGCGGGGCGGCATTCGTTCGGCCTACGCGACCGGCCGCGGTTCGATCATCATGCGCGCCAAGGTCGGCGTGGAGTCGCTGCGCAAGGACCGCGAGGCGCTGATCGTCACCGAGATCCCCTACCAGGTGAACAAGGCGACGCTGATCGAGAAGATCGCCGAGCTGGTGCGCGAGAAGCGCATCGAGGGCATCAGCGATCTGCGCGACGAGTCCGATCGCGACGGCATGCGCATCGTCATCGAACTCAGGCGCGACGCCGTCGCCGACGTCGTGCTCAACCAGCTCTGGCGCTTCACCGCGATGCAGTCGAGCTTCGGCGCCAACATGATCGCGCTGAACGGCGGCCGGCCGGAGATGCTGACGCTCAAGGACATGCTCGTCGCCTTCCTCGAGTTCCGCGAGGACGTGGTGACGCGGCGCACCAAGCATCTGCTCGGCAAGGCGCGCGACAACGCGCACGTCCAGGTCGGCCTCGCCATCGCGGTGGCCAACATCGACGAGGTTATCCGCCTGATCCGCACTTCGCCGGACACGGGCGCGGCGCGCGCCGCGTTGATGGAGCGCGCCTGGCCGGCGCGCGACATGGCGCCGCTCATCGCTCTCATCGCCGATCCGCGCCACACGCTCGACGAAGACGGGACGATGCATCTGTCCGACGCGCAGGCGCGCGCCATTCTGGAATTGCGCCTGGCGCGCCTCACCGCGCTCGGGCGCGACGAGATCGCCGAGGCGTTGAACAAGCTGGCGGCGGAGATCGCCGACTATCTCGACATCCTGAGCTCGCGCGCGCGCCTGATGGGCATCATCCGCGACGAGCTGGCGGCGGTGAAGGTCGCCTTCGCCAATCCGCGCCGCACCGAGATTCTCGACAGCGACGCCGACATGGACGACGAGGATCTGATCCAGCGCGAGGACATGGTCGTGCTGGTGAGCCACGGCGGCTACATCAAGCGCGTGCCGCTTTCGACCTATCGCGCGCAAAGGCGCGGCGGCAAAGGCCGTTCGGGCATGGCGACGCGCGAGGAGGATTTCGTCGCGCGGCTGTTCGTCGCCTCGACGCACCAACC
>JBEKFO010000057.1:0-13843 GCA_050013275.1 Roseiarcus sp.
CTGCACACCGAAGGCGGCCTGATCGTGCGCCAGATGCGCGACCAGGGCATGAAGACCATCATGATCTCCGGCGACGGCATCACCGACAACGAGTTCGCCTCGATCGGCGGCCCCGGCGTCGAAGGCACGCTGATGAGCTTCGGCCCCGAGCCGCGCAACAACCCCGCCGCCAAGGCGGTGGTCGCGGAAATCAAGGCCAAGGGCTTCGAGCCGGAAGGCTACACGCTCTATTCCTACGCCGCGATGCAGATCATCAAGGAAGCGGCGGAGAAAGCCAAGTCCCTCGATCCCAAGAAGGTCGCGGAAGTCATGCATTCCGGCGTGCCGTTCAACACCGTGCTCGGCCCCATCGCCTACGACAAGAAGGGCGACCGCACCACCGCCGACTACGTCTGGTACGTCTGGGCGAAGGACGCCGACGGCAAGATCACCTATCATCAGATGTGATCGGGATCTCGGACCCGCTTTGGGTTCGCCGGTTGAAAATCTGGAGCCCGCCGCGCGATCGGCGGGCTCTTTTATTTGAAGTTCAGCCCAGCCGGCCGAGCGTCGGAAACGTCTCGATCAGCCATTCGGAAGCGGTCTGAAAACCGCCGGTCAAAAAGACCACGCCGGTGAGCACCAGAAGGGCGCCGACCGCCTTCTCGAGCCGCGCGAATTGCCCGCGGAAGCCGCGCGCGAACCCCAGGAACGTCTCCATCGCGATCGCCGCGAGGACGAAGGGCACGCCGAGCCCGAACGCGTAGGCGGCGAGCAGCAAGGCGCCTTGCGCGACGGTGTCCTGCGCGCCCGCTACGGCGAGGATCGCCGCCAGGATCGGTCCGATGCACGGCGTCCAACCGAACGCGAAGGCCAATCCCATCAGGTAGGCGCTCCAAAGTCCCGGCGGCTTGGCGATTTCGATTCGCGTCTCGCGGTGCATCAGGCCGAGTTTGAAGACGCCGAGAAAATGCGCGCCCATCACGACGATGCCAAGTCCGGCGACGATCGACAGCACGTGACTCCATTGCCTGAGCAGCGCGCCGAACACCGAGGCGGTTGCGCCGAGCGCGACGAACACGGTGGAAAATCCCGCCACGAACAGCAGCGACGCGATCACGATGTCGCGGCGCGCGCGCGTCTCTCCTTCGTCCACCAGCGCCTCGACCGAGGTCCCCGCGAGATAGCACAGATACGGTGGGGCGAGCGGCAGAACACAAGGACTGAGGAAGGACAGGAGTCCGGCCCCGGCGGCGGCAGGCAAGGAAATGTCGGTCATGGGCCCTCTTTTGCCGGCGCTCTCGCCGATGATCAAATCACATTCGCATCAGCGGCGACTTGCGGCCCGATTCGTCAGGC
Organism: Roseiarcus sp.; assembly: GCA_050013275.1. Classification (GTDB taxonomy): domain Bacteria; phylum Pseudomonadota; class Alphaproteobacteria; order Rhizobiales; family Beijerinckiaceae; genus Roseiarcus. Next base: position 1,339 of record JBEKFO010000057.1, read on the forward strand.
GATCGCGACGACGACGCGCCCGCGCACCTGGCCGGCGAGAATTCGCGCGCCGATATCGAACGTTTGTTCGAACGCGACGGTGCGGGTCATGCGCGCCAGCTTGACGCGATCGAGATCGCGCGCCAGCCGCGCCCAGGCCTCGAGCCGCGTCGGCATCGGGCAATTGACGCTGTCGACGCCAACGAGCCTGACGCCGCGCAGGATGAACGGCGCGACGCTCATCGGCAGGTCCATGCCGCCGGCGAGCCCGCACGCCGCCACAGCGCCGCTGTAGCGCGTCTGCGCAAGGACATTGGCCAGCGTATGCGACCCGACGCTGTCGACGCCCGCCGCCCAGCGCTCCTTGCCCAGCGGCTTGCCGGGCGCGGAAAGCGAAGCGCGCTCGATGATCTCGGCCGCGCCCAATTCTCTGAGATAGTCGGCCTCGGCGGCGCGCCCGGTCGAAGCGACGACGCTCCAGCCGGCCTTGGCGAGCAACGCGATCGCGACCGAGCCGACGCCGCCCGCCGCGCCGGTGACGACGACCGGCCCCATGGCGGGCGTCATCCCCTGCCGTTCGAGCGCGAGAACGCACAGCATCGCGGTGTAGCCGGCGGTGCCGATCGCCATCGCCTCGGCGCGCGTCAGTCCCGGCGGCAGCTTGACCAGCCAGTCGCCCTTCACGCGCGCCTTTTCGGCGTAGCCGCCGAAATGCGTTTCGCCGAGGCCGTAGCCGTTCAGCACGACCTCGTCGCCGGGGCGAAAGCCGGGATGGCCGGACGCCTCGACGATTCCCGCGAGATCGATGCCGAGCACCATCGGAAAGCGGCGAGGAATCGCCGACTTGCCGGACAGCGCGAGGCCGTCCTTGTAGTTGACGGTGGAGTGGGTGACGCGCACCGTCACGTCGCCCTCCATCAACTCGGTTTCCTCCATCTCGACGAAGCGGACGTTCTGTCCCGATTCCGTCTTGTCGGCGCGTATGGCTCGAAACGACATCAGCGTCTCCTGGCGACGAATTCAGCTCGTAGGCCGATAAAGGATCAGGATGTGCAGGTCCTGCGTCGGCGTGAAATTGGCGTGGCGGACTTCGAACAGCGTCGGACCGGTCTTCTTGACGCCGTCGGCGCAGAAGCTCACCAGCGAATCCGGGGCGCCCTTGTCGACGGTCAGATGGAAATCGCCGATCGGCCCAGCCCAGTTGGCGCCGGTCTTGAGGACGTAGGCGATCCGCTTCTCGAAAAACGGGTGCGCGGCGTCACCGGACGCGTTCACTCCCTGCGCGCGTTTCGCGCTCGCAACGTAGTCCCTGTCGACGCAATAGAGGGTCTCGTAGCGGCTCATATCCTGCGGGGCGATGTTCGGCGAGCCGAGCATCGTGCCGACGGTCTCGCCGACGCTCGGCTTGTAGCGGTGCTCGACCGCGACCTCTTTTCCCGCCGGGAACGTCTGCTTCCAGAAGAAGCTCGACTTCAGCGTCCAGTTCGGCGCGAGATGATGCTCCCAACCCTTGCCCGCGTCGTAGTCGTCGGGAATGGCGATCCCCTGCTTCACCAGATCGTCTTTGGCCCCGGGCTCGAGCCCGTCGAGCGCCTTCCACGTCGCGTCGCGCTGTGGGGCGAGCGGCACGCCGAGCGCATTGAGCCGCGCGCTGACTTCGACGCCGCCCGCGAAGGCCTTCTGTTCGTTCTGCGCCGCGACTTCCCGCCCGTCGACGAAAGTGTGGAAATCGAGGAAATTGGGCGAATCGGGAACAGGAACGGCGATGTTGGCGTCGGGTCCGTCCCAGACGATGTCGGGCATCGGAAATGCAACCGTCGCCGTCACGTCCTGCGCGGCATGATTGAAGAAGACGTAACGGACGACGACCTGCCGCTCGGAGATCGCGAGGTCTTCGGAACGCATCTCGATGTCGGCGGTCTTGGCGAGCACGAGCCCCCCGGTCGTCAATTCCGCGGTGGAATCGTTGGCGCGCCCGACGAAGCCGCCGCATAGAACGAGCAGCGCAGCGAGCAGCGCCGCTCGAGCGTTTCGATAGCCCGACGCCTTTTCCGGATTTCGCATGCGCTCCCCTGCGGCGCGATCGGCAATCGCGGTTGACCGTCAAGCTGCGTCTTTGCAGCCCGGCGCCGCCCCTTCTCGCGCCTCGGCCGCCAATTGTACAGGGGTCGGAGCGCGGCCCCCGCTTTCGCATTGCGCGGCGCGGGAAACGCGTCAGCCATCGCCGCCGGTCGCGCCGATGGCGCTTGGAATTCGGCTGTCATGCGTCCCGCCAAGAGCGATGGGCGGCGAGCGCCGCAACGACGACCATTTCCGAAGTCTCCGCGCTTGGCGGGATCGTGGCGGTTCCCCACACTCACCGCGAACGCGCGAGTTTGCCGCAAACATGAAACTGTGGCACCTCTTGGTCTGCAGCGGGCCGCGAACCGGAGAACGTGGGCGAAGAGATGATATCGAGCGCGTCAGAGAAGGCAATTCCAACACTCGACGCCGCCTTTGATCTTTACGAATCCGGCGATCCGAACGGCGCCGCCACCCTTTGCGCTTCGCTCCTGGCGGCGGACGAAGGCAATTATGGCGCGTTATACTTGCTTGGCAGCATATTTGGCGAGCTCGGAGACCATCATAACGCTATCTTACAGTTAAGACGGGCCATCGCGCTCAAGCCGGATAGGCCCCTCGCTCATTTCAATCTGGCTCATGTCCTGAATCGGTCCCATTGTCCCGACGATGCGCTCCCCGCCATCGAATCCTATATCGCCATTATTCCAGACAACCCGGAAGCGCATGTCTTGCGCGCGGTGATTTGTTCAAAGCTGAAGAGATTCGAAGAGGCGGCCCGGAGCAGCGCACACGCCATAGAGTTGCAAAGTAATTTTGCGGAGGCTTACAACGTCCGAGGCGGCGCCCTCGAAAACCTCGGGCGGGTCGACGAAGCCCTCTCCTGTTACGACAAAGCGATCGCGCTGAAGCCCAACTATGCGGAGGCTTACTCCAATCGCGGCAATGCGCTCGAAAATCGCATGCGGCTTGACGAAGCTCTCGCCAGCTACGCCAAAGCCATCGCCCTGAAGCCGGATTTCGCTGACGCATATCGTAACCGTGCCGGAGTGTACAGAAAACTCAAACGCTTCAATGAGACGTTTGTCGCTTATAAGCAGGCCCTCGCGTTAGATCCGGAACTTGCCTATTTGCTGGGCGATTTGGTTCACGTGAAGCAAAAACTCTGCGACTGGTCCTCTTTTGACGTTTTCTGTCGAAAGATCTCCGAGGGGATCCAGAACGGAAAGAAAATTTCGACACCATTTCCATTGCTGTCTTTGCCGTTAAGTTTAGCGCTGCAAAAACAGGCCACAGTCGAATTCGTTCACAGCGAATATCCGGCAGATCCGGACGCTCGCAAGAATTTTTTACGTAAGCGCCACGAGAAAATTCGCCTTGGCTATTTTTCCATGGACTTTCGCAATCATCCCGTTTCCGCGTTGACTGCTGAACTCTATGAAAAGCACGACAGGAGCAAATTTGAGGTGATCGCGTTCTCTTTCGGACCGAAGACTGACGACGCGATGTATCGACGGCTTCAAAACGGATTCGATCATTTTTTCGATGTCAACGCTCTTTCCGAAAGAGATATCGCCAAACTCGCCAGGGAAAAGGAAATCGATATCGCGATCGACCTGGCCGGGTTTACCGAGAATTCGAGAACACGCCTCTTTGCGTTTCGAGCGGCGCCGATACAAATTTCCTATATTGGATACTTGGGCACAATGGGCGCCGAATATATGGATTACATCATCGCCGACGACGTTATTATTCCAAACGACCTTCGTCATTATTACACAGAAAAAGTCATTTATCTTCCGAGTTACCAGGCGAACGACACGCAACGCGGAATTTCCGATAGGCCGATTACGAGGACCGAGTTCGGATTGCCTGAGGCGGCCTTCGTTTTTTGTTGCTTTAACAACAATTACAAGCTGACTCCCGAGACATTTGACTCCTGGATACGCGTACTCGAGTCGGTCCCCCACGCTGTTCTTTGGCTGTTCGTTGACAACGAAGACGCCAAAGGAAATCTGACCAGGGAGGCGAAACAGAGGGGCCTCGATCCGAAGCGTTTGATTTTCGCCGATAGGGCGCCCAATGAGGAGTATCTCGCGCGCTATCGTCTCGCCGATCTGTTTCTCGATACACTCCCGTATAATGCGGGGACAACAGCGAGCGACGCTTTATGGTCTGGTTTGCCCGTGCTGACGCAAATCGGCGAGACTTTCGCCGGCCGAGTCGCTGCAAGCGTCTTAACGGCCATAGGACTGCCGGAATTGATAACGGAAACGTCTCGATCATATGAATCGATGGCTATCCAATTGGCGACGCGGCCGGAAATGTTACGGCGCATTGGGCGAAAATTGGCCGCCAATCGCCTCACTCATCCCTTGTTTGATATCGATCGCTTCACCCGGCATATTGAAGCGGCTTATCAAGTCGTGCACGATCGCCACCAGTCCGGCATGCCGCCTGACCACGTCTTTATCGACGCGTAGAATCGACGCAAAGCCCTGCACGCCAACCGACGTTTCTTTGAACCGCGCTCGATCACGATTAAGCCCGGTTCATATCGGACTATGCAACCCAAACCCGGGCCACGCAGTCGAGCGAACGCTGCTCCAGGGAGGCCGATCATGCCGAAGCGCGCTGAGCCGATCGAAGCCGAACAGGAGCGCCCTGCGCTCGATCCTTACGGCGCCGCGACGCACGAAGTCTTCAACCAGCCGTTCGAGCTCGTCGACACCAATCTCTTCTCCGGCGACGCCGCCCTGAAACAGGGCCTCGCGCGCGAGGGCGCCGGCTGGGCGAGCGTCGAGCTGGAAAAACTTGGCGCCCGGCTCGGCGCGGCTGAAACGCTGGAGCTCGGCGCGCTCGCCAATCGCAACCAGCCCGAGCTCGACACCCACGACCGCTACGGCCGGCGCGTCGATCTGGTGCGCTACCATCCCGCCTATCATGCGCTGATGCGCGGCGCGATCGAGCTGGGGCTGCATTCTTCGCCCTGGACCGATCCGCGGCCCGGCGCGCACGTCGCACGGGCGGCGCGTTACTACATGCAGGCCGAGGTCGAGGCGGGCCACGGCTGCCCCGTCACCATGACCTTCGCCGCGACGCCGTGCCTGCGCCTCGAGCCCGACCTCGCGCGCGAGTGGCTGCCGAAGGTTCACGCCCGCGTCTACGATCCGCGCAACGTTCCGGCCGCCGAGAAGCACGGCCTGACGATCGGCATGGCGATGACGGAAAAGCAGGGCGGCTCCGACGTGCGCGCCAACACCACGCGCGCAATTGCGATCGGCCGCGACGCGCAAGGCGAGCTATACGAACTCGTCGGCCACAAGTTCTTCGTTTCGGCGCCGATGTGCGACGCCTTTCTCGTTCTCGCCCAGGCGCCCGGCGGGCTCACCTGCTTCCTCGCGCCGCGCTGGCGGCCCGACGGAACCAAGAACCCGATCCAGGTCATCCGGCTCAAGCGCAAGATGGGCAACGTCTCCAACGCGTCGAGCGAGACGGAGTGGCGCGGCGCGCTCGCCTGGCGCGTCGGGCCGGAAGGCCGCGGCGTCGCCACGATCATCGAAATGGTGGCGACGACGCGCTTCGATTGCATGATCGGCTCGTCCGCGGGCATGCGCATGGCCGTCTCGCAGGCGATCGATCATTGCCGGCAGCGCAAGGCGTTCGGCGCGCTGCTGATCGACCAACCGGCGATGCAGAACGTGCTCGCCGATCTCGCGCTCGAAGCGGAAGCCTCGCTCGCGCTGACGCTGCGGATGGCGCGCGCGCTCGACAATCGCGCGAACCCTCACGAAGACGCGCTCATCCGCCTCGGCGCGCCGATCGGCAAGTACTGGATCTGCAAGCGCGCGCCCGCGCACGCCTACGAGGCGATGGAATGCATCGGCGGCTCCGGCGCAATGGAGGATTCGCCGATGCCGCGCCTCTATCGCGAGGCGCCGATCAACGCGATCTGGGAGGGCAGCGGCAACGTGCAGTGCCTCGACGTGTTGCGCGCGATCCGTCGCTCGCCGGAGACGCTGGAGGCCTATTTCGCTGAAGCCATGAGCGCGCGCGGCGAGAACCCGGCCCTCGACGCCCATGTCGCCGCGCTGAAGCAGGACATGCGCGATCTCTCGGATTTCGAGAGCCGGGCCCGCGACCTCTGCGACCGCCTTGCGCTCGGCCTGATGGCGGCGACGATGGTCAAGAGCGCGCCGCCGGCCAACGCCGACGCTTTCTGCCGTTCGCGGCTGGAGACGCGGGGCCAGCACAATTGGGGGGCCCTGCCGCGCGGGCTCGATCTCAAGGGAATCGTCAAGCGCGCGGCGCCGCGGTGAGGCTTCGAGGAGACCGCAAGGCCGGTCTTCGCAGCGCTATTCACACTTGCGCAATGCCTTAACGCTGACATTCTTGTTGATCCGCCGTCGGAGGGCGCCGATCAGGCGCAGCCGCTTGTCGGCCGCGACGATCGGAAGATTTCGCCGCATTCAATCGGCACATACAACGCGAATTAATTGTAATGCTCATTATCATCGTGCGAGTCGCGCCAAAATGACTTTTCCGGCGCCGACGACCGCCGCCGCGCCCAACGACAACCGGCGGGCGCCCCGCGCAGGGCGCCTGCGCGAAGGGCGTTGCGTTTTCAACAACGGCAGCTCGAGTCTCACCGTGTTCGTGCGCAACATTTCCTCGACCGGCGCAAAATTGACCGGCGGCGAATTGATCCGCCTGCCGGACGTATTCGAATTGCAGATCCATGACGGATTTGGCGCCTTCGCCTCGCGCTTCGTGAAGCGGGTATGGTCCAGCCCGGACTCGGTCGGCGTCGCCTTCACAGATGCCGCTCAACCGGGATCGACGGTTCCCGGACCCCTCGGGCGTTGAGGCGCCGACCCGGCGCGCGTTAACGTAACCGAGAGGTTCCCGCGCGCCCTCGTTGAACGAACCGACGCAGTTTACTAAAACGCCAAGTATTTCGTCGACGAGAGGGAGATGCGGGGGATGGCGGTGCTGGGCGGACTGCGCTCTGACCTAAAATGCCGGCCCATTTGCGACAACGATCTCGACCAAGTCATCGATTGTCTCGTCCGAGGTTTTCCCTCTCGCGACAGGCTCTATTGGGTGCGAGCGCTCGAGCGCCTGTCAAGCCGTCGAACAGTCGACGATTGTCCGAGGTACGGTCATATCCTGACGACCTCGGGCAAGATCGTCGGCGTGGTGCTTGAAATCTTCTCGCGCTGTCGCCACGGTAATGTCGAGGGCATTCGCTGCAATCTTTCGAGCTGGTGCGTCGACCCCGCCTACCGAAGCTATGCAGTGAAGATGGCCGTATCCGCCCTCTCGCGCGCCGACGTCACCTACACCACCATATCGCCCGACGTTCGCACCTGGAGCGCCATCGAAGCGTTGGGGTTTCGCCGATTCTGCAACGGCCAGTTCCTCTTCGCGCCGGCGCTCAGCCCGCTCCGACGTCGCGGCGCCGTTCACGAGTATGCGGAGGGCAGCCGCGAGGCGGCGCTGTTGTCGCCTAACGAGCGACGACTGCTTCGCGAGCACGCCGCGCTCGGCTGCCAGTCGCTGATCTGCGTCGACGACAATTGCGCGTTTCCGTTCGTCTTCGTGCGGCGTCGGATGGCGAAAGGCTTGGCGCCGGGCCGTCAGCTCATCTACTGCCGCTCGATCGCCGAACTGGCGCAATGGGCGGGCTCGATCGGACGATTGCTGTTGCGTCAGGGGGCGGCGGTGTGCGTCGTCGACGCCAATGGCCCGATCGCCGGCCTCGTCGGGCGCTACCGTCCCGAGCGGAACCCAAAATACTTCAAGGGCCCCTTCCCGCCGGCGCTGGGCGATCTTTCGTTCACCGAGCTCGCCATCCTCGGCCCCTAGAGCGCGGCGGGGCCATGACGCTAACCGCGCAAGGCGCGCGTCGCTCGCAAAAGCGCGCGCCCGGATTCGGCGAACGGCGTTTGACGCGCATAATGGACCAAGTCGCGCCGGACGTTTCGCGTCACGCTGAACCAGTTCGATAGGTGGAAACTTCCCGCGGACAATTGGTTTGCGCCGGTGGCCAGTCGCAATTTGTAAGGCTGCAGGCCGGCGCCCAGATCGATCGAGCGAACGCCTTGCGCTTCGCACCGCGCGGCGAATTTGAGAATGAGAATGAGACCCGGCGAAAAGCGGGCGAAATCGACGTCGTAAGCGGGAAACCAGTAGTGGAAGGAACCGCCCGCGCGCAGGCCGAAATGAGCGGCGACCGGCCGATCGCCGGCGTAGAGCGTCGAGAGCGTTCCAGCGAATTCCGGCGTCTGCGTCTGGCGCAGATTCCGAACCACGTCGCGCGCGGCCCGGGCGCCGAAGATATCGACCTTTCGCGTCCGGACGTACTGAGCCGACTTCCATTGCAGCAGACGTTCGAAAGCCGACTCGTCGCTGTCCTGCGCGACGAAGCGAACCGGCCCCGCTTCCCGAGCGAGGCGCCGCTCGAGATAATCGGCGCGGGCGATGAGATGGGAACCGGCCGTGCGCTTCCTTTGGGCGTAGCCTTCGTACCCCTCGGAAAGATCGATTTGCGGGCTGGCGATTTGTCGACGCGGGTCGCTCGGTATCAGCGATTGCGCGGCGGGCAGATGATCGAAATCCCAGCAACTCAGACGGCACGCGCGCAGCAGCTCCAAGGGATTGAAATCGGGATCGAGATCGCGATCGAAAACGACGCCGTGATAATCCGACAGGATGCCGCCCACGGGGACGCCGACGCGGCGCGAGACGCGCTCGAAAGGAAAAAAGGCGACCGCCCGGCCGCCGTCCTCGACGATCCCCAATTCGACATTCGATTTTGCGGCGGCGACGGCGCGGAAGAATTGCGGGTGGAAGAAGGCGCTTTCGAAGACCGGCTCGACGTGTTGCAGCGCGGCCCACCGCCTCGTCAGGTCATCGTCGAGTTCATGGCCGGCGATATGATGGATTCTCATAGGGCGAGTCCGAATTCAGCGGGACGGGGCGACGAGACCGGCGAGCGAATTTTCACGTCCTGACCAATAGAGATGTCGAGGGAGTAACGGCGGCTGTGCTTCCTTTGGACTTGCAAGACCCGATGACGCCGGCGGCGAACCAAGCCGACGCCATTCTGACGCAGTATGAGTGCACAGGGGCCCTTGACGCAAGCGGCCCGACGGACGCCGAGCGCGCGCGCCGCCGCCTTCGTGCGCAGGGCGGCGCCGCCCCCGCGCGCGCGACGCGATGGCGACGCGCGCGCGACTCTTCGCACGCCCGCGTCGCGCGCGAGAAGCGACGCCATTTGACACGCCGCCTCCTCTCGACCATTTTCCGCGCGCTTCCCGGCCCCCTCGGGCCTTGAGATTTTCAGGAGCGGCGCCACATAGCGCTGTTCCTGTGAGGGCCATTGCGAATGAAAGTCGTCATCGTCGAGTCGCCGACCAAAGTGAAAACCATCGGCAAGTATCTCGGCAAGGACTACGACGTCTACGCGTCGTTCGGGCACGTGCGCGATCTCGCCGCCAAGGACGGCTCGGTCGATCCCGACGCCGATTTCGCCATGCGCTGGGAGATCGACGCCAAGGCGGCCAAGCGCCTCTCCGACATTGCCGGCGCGGTGAAAGGCGCCGAGCGCGTCATTCTGGCGACCGACCCGGACCGCGAAGGCGAGGCGATCTCGTGGCACGTCTATGAAATCCTCAAGGCCAAGAAAGTCCTCAAGGACAAGCGCGTCGACCGCGTCGTCTTCAACGCCGTGACCAAGGACGCGGTCGCCGAGGCGATGCGTCACCCGCGCGAGATCGACGAGGCGCTGGTTGACGCCTATCGCGCCCGCCGCGCGCTCGACTACCTCGTCGGCTTCAACCTGTCGCCGGTGCTGTGGCGCAAGTTGCCGGGCGCGCGCTCGGCCGGCCGCGTGCAATCGGTGGCGCTACGCATCGTCTGCGACCGCGAGTTGGAAATCGAAAAATTCGTCCAGCGCGAATATTGGTCGATCCTCGCCCATTTGAAGACGCACGCCGACGCCCCCTTCGCGGCGCGCCTCGTCGGCGCCGACGGCAAGAAGATCGCGCGGCTCGACATCGGCTCGGGCAAGGAGGCGGAGGATTTCAAGGCGGCGCTGGAAACGGCGAAGTTCAAGGTCGTCGAAGTCGAGGCCAAGCCCGTCAAGCGCCACCCCTACCCGCCTTTCACCACCTCGACGCTGCAGCAGGAAGCCTCGCGCAAGCTCGGCCTGGCGCCGGCGCGCACCATGCAGATCGCCCAGCGCCTCTATGAGGGCCTCGACATCGGCGAAGGCGCCGTCGGCCTCATCACCTACATGCGCACCGACGGCGTCGACCTCGCGCCCGAGGCGGTCACGAGCGCGCGCAAGGTCATCGCCAAGGACTTCGGCGACAAGTACGTGCCCGGCGCGCCGCGCAAATACACGGTCAAGGCCAAGAACGCGCAGGAAGCGCACGAGGCGATCCGCCCGACCGACATGACGCTGCGCCCGCGCGACGTCGCGCGCCATCTCGAGCCCGAGCAGGCCAAGCTCTACGAGCTGATCTGGAACCGCACCCTCGCCTGCCAGATGGAGAGCGCCGAGCTCGAGCGCACCACGGTCGATATTCTCGCCGAAGCGGGCAAGCGCCAGCTCGAATTCCGCGCCACCGGCCAGGTGGTGCGCTTTCCCGGCTTTCTCGCGCTCTACCAGGAAGGGCGCGACGACGACGAAGACGAGGATTCGGCCCGTCTGCCGCCGATGAAGGCGGGCGAAAAGCTGGCCAAGGAGCGCATCGAGGCGAGCCAGCATTTCACCGAGCCGCCGCCGCGCTACACCGAAGCGACGCTGGTCAAGCGCATGGAGGAGCTCGGCATCGGCCGCCCCTCGACCTACGCTTCGACGCTCGCGGTCTTACGCGACCGCGACTACGTGCGCCTGGAGAAGAAACGGCTGATTCCCGAGGACAAGGGCCGGCTGGTCACCGCCTTCCTCGAATCCTTCTTCGCCAAGTACGTCGGCTACGACTTCACCGCCGACCTCGAGGAGAAGCTCGACAAGGTCTCCAACAGCGAAGTCGACTGGAAAGACCTGCTGCGCGACTTCTGGAACGATTTTTCCGGCGCGCTCGGCGGCACCAAGGATCTGCGCACCACGCAGGTGCTCGACAGCCTCAACGATCTGCTCGGCTCGCATATTTTCCCCGCGCGCGCCGACGGCGCCGACGCGCGGCTGTGCCCGTCCTGCAACAAGGGCCAGTTGTCGCTCAAGCTCGGCAAGTTCGGCGCCTTCATCGGCTGCTCGAACTATCCCGAATGCAAGTTCACCCGCGTTCTGTCGCCGAACGGACAAAACGGCGCCGGCGAGGGCGAACGCCCAGGCGTGCGCGCGCTCGGCGTCGACCCGGAGAACGGCGACGAGATCACGCTGCGCAGCGGCCGCTTCGGCGACTACGTGCAGCAGGGCGAGGGCGACAAGCCGAAACGCTGCTCGCTGCCCAAGGGCCTTGCGCCGGACGACGTCACGCTGGAGACGGCCGTCGCGCTGTTGTCGCTGCCGCGCGAGGTCGCCAGGCACCCGGAGAGCGGCGAGCCGATCCTGGCCGGCGTCGGGCGCTACGGCTCTTACGTGCAGCACGGCAAGACCTACGCAAACTTAAGCCGCAACGACGACGTGCTGGCGATCGGCGCCAACCGCGCGATCGACCTGATCGTCGCCAAGGAGAGCGGCGCCGGGCGGGGCCTCGGCGCCGGCGCTGGGGCGCGCGCGCTCGGCGATCATCCGGCGCTCGGCGGCGCCGTCACGGTCAAGCCGGGCCGCTTCGGCCCCTACGTCAATCACGGCAAGATCAACGCGACGCTGCCTAAGGGGAGCGATCCCGCCTCGCTGACGCTCGAAGAGGCGGTGGCGATGCTCGCGGCCAAGGCCTCGGGCGGCGGCGGCGGCCGCGCGCTCGGCGATCATCCCGACGGCGGCGCGATCACGGTGCGCGACGGACGCTTCGGCGCCTACGTCAATTGGGGCAAGGTCAACGCGACGATCCCGAAGTCGATTTCGCCCGAGAAAATCACGCTCGACGAAGCGATCGCGCTGATCGCGGCGCGCGAGGGCCGCCCGGCCCGGTCGAGCGCCCGCGGCGGCGCCAAGGCGAAGGGCAAGGCGCCGGTCGCGAAGGCGGGCGCCGCCAAGACGGCCCCGGTGCCGGCGCCGCTTGCCAAGACGGCCAAGCCCAAGCCCGCCGCCGCCAAGGGCAAGGCCGCCGCCGTGAAGGCGAAGCCCGCCGCCAGGGCCAAGCGCGCCGCCGCGAAGCCCAAGCCCGCCGCAAAATCCAAGCGCGCCGCCGCCACGCCCAAGACCGCGACGGCCAAGACGAGGCGAAAGGCCTGATCGCGGCGCCGGAGCGGGACAATCGGCAGTTGTCGCGGCGAGGTCATTGGGCGTAGTGTGACATATTCTTGTCGTTCTTGCCGCGGCCGCCGCCGCGTAGGAGGACGGGCGAAG
>JBEKFO010000058.1:0-13738 GCA_050013275.1 Roseiarcus sp.
GGTGACGCGCGCCTTCAGCTTGGCGAGCGTGTCCTCCTCTTCGAGCGGCGTCAGGCCGACCATGACCGCCGCGCCGAAGCGGAACAGCGCGACCATGCCGCCATGGCCGACGCGAAAGGCCAGCGGCAGCGAGGAGATCATGTCGGGACGCTCGAGCCCGGCGGTGTCGATGCGCTCGCCGACGATGAGCGCGCGCGCCGTCAGGCGGGTCGGCGTTTCCAAGGGGGGCGCGGCGTCGTTCATCGCCGTAATCTACGCCGCCGCACGAGGCGGCGCCAGCGCATCCCGCGCGAGGCGGCCTATTCGACCGGCCAAACGCCGTCGGCCTCGACGCGCGACAGCGCGCCGGTGTGGATGTCGAAGCGGAAGCCGCGCAGAGCGAGGCGGCCCGCCGCCACGGCTTCGGCGACCCAGGGAAAGGTCATGAGATTGGCGAGCGAGAGCCGCACCACCGCGACCTCGGCGTTTTCGAGCCGCCCCGCTTCGTCGCCGCCCTCGGCGCTGAGCGCCGGCTTGGCGATCTCGACCCAGGAGGCGACGAAGTCGCGCGCCTCAGGCGGCGCGCCCAGCGCCATGGCGCGAACGCCGCCGCATTGCGCGTGGCCGAGCACGACGAGCCGTGAAACCTTCAATACGCGCACGCCGAACTCGATCGCCGCGCTGGCGCCGTGATAGCCGGCGTCCGGCTGATAAGGCGGCACGAGGCCGGCGACGTTGCGCAGCACGAACATTTCGCCGGGCGCGGCGCCGAACACCGTCTGCGGATCGACGCGCGAATCCGAGCACGCGACGACCATTGTCTGGGGGCTCTGGCCCCAATGCGCCAGCGCTTCGTAGCGCGCGCGCTCGGCGGGCCAGATTTCGGCGCGGAAACGGCGGTAGCCTTCGAGGAGAGGGTCCATGCCGCCTTCCTACATCACCATTCACGGCGACGCGACACTGGCGGCATACGACCTGGCTCGGGGGCAAATTGTGCCGCGCAAGATCAAATGACATAGGCGGGATTGGGCGGGATTTGGCGGGCGGCGGTGGGCAAAGGGCTTGAAAAAGCGGGGCGTTGCGGGCGTCGCTGGGGCCGATGCGGCGGGGCGGGCGCGCAAGATCAAATGGCAGCGGATGCGCGGTCGGCGGCGAAGGGCGGCGGGCTAAGTCGTTGATAACCCGAGAGGGGCGGTTTGGGCGGCGGCCCGAACATGCAAATGGCGGAATAACCGCGAAAACGCGGGCGATAGAGCGGAAATGCACGGAAAACCGGGCGAAACCGCGAAAAGTCCAAAAGCGTACCGGGAAGCGAACCTGCAAATGAAAACGGCTTAAAGCGCGCGTTTCGATCGCTTTGAAGCCGGACCTATCTCGCGAGGCCGAGCTTGTCGACCTCGACCCAGATCGGGGTGCGGCCGGTCGGACCGCAGACGAGTTCCGAAGCCGGAAGTCGAATAGGCGCGAAGTCCCAAGTGCCGTCGCGGCGTTCAGTGATGCACTTCGTCGCGCCGGCGAAAATCACCTGCACAGAATCCCCCGTCAGTATGTGACCGAGCGCGCCGGCGAGCGTCAGCATGAGGAGGGCGGCGTCGGGGCCTGGATCCTCGGCCAAGACAATGACAGAAGGGCCATACGCCCCAACCGGGCACGTCACGTCGACGTGGTTTCGGGCGAAGACGTGACCGGGCGGAAAACTCAAGCCGACCCTCACGCCGACGTCTTCCGAGATCGAGGCCCCGGATGCGGCGGCGAGGCGTTCGCCGAGCGCCCGACAATCCGCATGATCGCCGGGAGTGAATATAGCGTCCGCAGCGGCCGCCGGGATGACCAGCAAGCACGCGCCTAGCACAATACTGGCGAGCGAACGCATGAGGCCCCTCACGACCGGTTGTCCCACCATATCACCTTGCCGATGATGGACAACCCGCCGTCGCGGCCGAGCTTAAAGAGTTCGACCGGGTGGTCGCCGTGGTTGTCCGAGAGGATGGCGAGGAAGCCGTCCCCAAGGTCGCGCAAACGCTTTAGGCGCAGGTCGCCGCTCTGGTTGAAGACGAAGATTTCGTCGGGCTTTTGCCGCTCGCGCGGCGCTTTGCGGGATGGCGCGCGCCAGCGGCGCGGCGTCTTCTGGCGCTCATCTATGATCAGCATCGCGTTGTCGCGGATCGTCGGCTCCATCGAGTCGCCGGCGCAGCGCAGACAGGAGAGATCGGCGTCGGCCGCGGCGAAACGCCGCACATAGGACAGGGGCAACTCCAGTTCGTCGACGGCCCTGGCGACATCGGCAGTGCGGCCGGCGCCGGCGGCCGCCGCGACGTCGAGCACGGGAATCCGGATCGACGCCGGCACGTGGCGCGGTTCGGAGGGCGGCAGGAAATAGCCCAAAGGACGGCCTGTCGCCTCGGCCAGCGCGGCGAGCTCGGAGAAATCCGGCGAGGTCTTGCCGTCGATCCAGCGCTGCAAGGTCATCCGCTGGAACCGGCCGCCGCTCGCCTTCGAGAACGCGAGCGCCTTCGCGCGGCCGCCGATCGCCTCTTCGATGCGCCACCTGAGGAAGTCGAGCGCCGGCATGTGGGGAATGTCGCTCACTGCACAACTCTGAGCACTTCGGCGTTGACAAGTGCCCAATGTTGAGCGCATTTCAGACAAGGCTGATTTGCGGCGCCCAAAGTTGAGCACGCCGCGCTCGGAGACGGCGAAGTGCCTCTTAATGGCAACACGGAAGAGCTGGAAATCGGGTGGAACCGCTTCGACATCGTCGCGGCGGTGCGCAAGCGGGGCTCGACCCTGGCCGGGGTCGCACGCGGCGTCGGCCTATCGCGGAAGTCGATGAGCTGGGCGCTCATCCGCCCGCACGAAAAGGCCAATCGGGCCATCGCGAAATTCCTGGAGGTCTCGCCGCACGAGCTTTGGCCCGCGTGGTTCGACACCGACGGCCGACGCATCCCCGCTCGCTCCCCTTCGCCGCGCAGCCCTTCTCCCACGACTCGCGTTTCCGAGTCGAGCCCCACCGCGTCCCCGCTCTCGAATAGGGCAGCTTAAGCCATGCCAAAGACCCTTCGCATTGACTCTATCGACGCGAGCGGCCGCCTGCGGCCGGTCGATCCCGACCACGTCGCCTTGATCGCCGCCTCGATCGAGGAGCGCGGCCTCGAACAACCGATCGTCGTCCGCCCCGCCGGCGACGGTTACAAGCTGACGATCGGCGCGCACCGCTTCGCCGCCCTCAAATCGCTCGGCTGGACCGAACTCGAGGTCGGCAAGCACGTGCTGGTGCGCGAGGAAGACGAACTCGACGCCAAAATCTCCGAGATCGACGAGAACCTGGCGCGGCACGAACTCAACGCGCTCGACCGCGCGGTGTTTCTCGCCGAGCGCCGCCGGCTCTACGAAGAGCAGCGCCGGGTGGCGTCGAAAGGGGGCGACCGCAAGTCGGAAAAATTCAAAGCGCAATCATTGCGAATGGATTTTTCGCCGCGCTTCACCGAGGACGTCGCCGAGCGCGTCGGCCTGTCGGAGCGCACGGTCCAGCTCGCGCTGCGCATCGCCTCCGGGCTCGATCGCGAGGCGATGCAGGCGCTGCGCGGCACCAGGATAGAGCGCAACCAGGCCGAGTTGCTGGCCCTCGTCGATCTGCCGGTCGCCCAGCAGCGCGCAGCGGCGAAGGAAATCGGGTCGGGCGCCGCCAAGACGGTGCGCGAAGCGCGCGTCGTCATCGGCGTCGACAAGGCTGTCGCCAACGACCCGCAGGGGCGCGCCTACGCCGCGCTGCTGGCGAATTGGGAGAAGGCCGACGCCAAGACGCGCCGAGCGTTCCTGAAGGACATCGGCGCCGAGATCGTCAAGGCGAAGGGCTGAGACGATGGCCACCGACCCCGACGAACCCGTTTCGGTCAAGCTGCCGCGGGGCGCGCTTCACGCCGTCTTCCTCGCGATATGCGAGGAACGGCGTCGTCTCGGTCAGGAGATGGCGGGGGCGCCGCATGAGGTGCGCGCGGGGCTCGAAAGCCGCCACGCCAACCTGACAGCGGCTTTGTGGCTCTTCTCCAGCGCGATCTGCAACGGCTCGGAGGGGCGCGGCTGATGCGCGACTGGCTCTCCTGCGCCGACCTCGCCGACCTCGCGCTGCCCGGCCTGCCGGGCACGCGCCAGGGCTGGGACGAATACGTCGAGCGCGAGGGGTGGCTTTCCGCCAAGGACAAGGTGCGGCTGCGCAAGGGGCGCGGCGGCGGCCTCGAATATCACGTCGACTTGCTGCCCGCGGCGGCGCTCGCCGCCTACGCGGCGCGGGCGATCGGCGCGGTCGAGTTGCCGCGCGACGATCTCGCCGCCGCCGCGGCCGACCCCAAGTCGGCGCAACTGACCCTTCCGGCGGTGGAAGGGCGCGACGCGCGGCTGGCGCTGATCGCCGCGGCCGACCGCTTCGCCCGCAACGCCTCGCTTTCGCGCCGCACCGCCGACGCGGCGTTCTGCGCGCTCTATTCGCTCGACCGGCTCGCCATCGAGCCGTGGATTAGGCAAGCGGTGAAGCGCCTCGCCCCGCGCTCGCTATCGCGCTGGCGCGAACAGCTCAAATCCGGCTCGCCGGCGCGCCTCGGCGTCGACCGCGGCGCGGCGCGGCGGGGAAAAGGCGCGCTCGCCACCGCGGAAAACGGCGAAGTGAGCAAGTACGTCCTCGCCCTCGTCGCCCACCAGCCGCACCTCTCGGCCGACCACGTGCGCGAGTGCGTCGCGGCGAAGTTCACGGCGTTCACGCCGCCGCCGGTGCGCACCTTTCAACACTTCTTGAAAGGCCTTAAGACGAGCCAGGGCGCGCTGCTCGCTAAAATTACCAATCCCGACGCGTTTAAATCGCGGTTCCGCCTCTCCGGCACGAATTCGCATCCGGTTTCGCGCGTCAACGAGCTGTGGCAGATCGACGCCTCGCCCGCCGACGCGCTGTGCGTCGACGGCCGCCATTCGCTCTACGTCTGCGTCGACATTTTCTCGCGCCGCCTCGCCGTCCAGGTGACGCGCACGCCGCGCGCCGAGAGCGTCGCGCTGCTGATGCGCCGCGCCATCCTCGCCTGGGGCGTGCCCGAGCGGGTCAAGACCGACAACGGCTCCGATTTCAAGGCGAAGTCGACGCAGCGGCTGTTCGCGTCGCTGCGCATCGAAACCGAGGCGTCGACGCCGTTCAGCCCCGAGCAGAAAGGCCACGTCGAGCGCGCGATCGGCACGCTGCAGCGCGATCTGATGCCGCTTCTGCCCGGTTTCATCGGCCACTCCGTCAAGGACCGCAAGGTCATCGAAGAGCGCAAGGCGTTCTCGGCGCGCCTCGGCGAAAGCGACGCCGACGCGTTCTGCGTCGAACTGAAGGCGGCCGAGCTGCAGCGCCTCTGCAACGAATGGGCCGACAACCGCTACGCCCACCGGCCGCACGACGGGCTCTCGGGCGCGACGCCCTACGCGACCGCGGCCGGCTATCCCGGCGTGTTGAAGCGGATCGACGATGTGCGCGCGCTCGACCTGCTGCTCGCGCCGATCGCCGGCAAGGACGGGTTGCGCGTCGTCGGCAAGACCGGCCTGCGCATCGATCATTCGCACTACATCTTCGCGAGCGCGATGCCGGGCACGCCGGTGTTCGTGCGCATGGACCCCGCCGACATGGGCCGCGCATTCGTGTTCCAGCCCGACGGCGAAACCTATCTCGGCGAGGCGGTCTGCCCCGAGCTCGCCGGCGTCGATCCGGCCGAGGCGGTGGCGCGGGCGCGCGCCGAGCAGAAGAAGCTGCTCGAAACCGGCGCCAAGGAATTGCGCGCCGACATGCGCAAGATACGCCCACGCGACGTCGCCGAGGCGGTGCTCGGCCGCGCCGAGGAAAAGGCGGCGAAGATCCTCGCCTTCCCGCGCGGCCACGAGACTTACGCGACGCCGGCGCTGGACGCCGCCGGCGAGGCGCTGCGGCTGCCGCCGCCGGCGCCGGCGCTGCCCTCGCCGGACGACGTTCGCGCCACGAGGGCGGCGTTCGAGGAGTTGCACGACGCCAACGTCGCGAAGGTCGAGCGCGAGCTCGCCGGCGCGCAGGCCGCGAGCGGCGCCGACGTCGTTGCGCTCAGAGCGCGCGCGACGGCGCCGCAACGCATGGCGTTGTTCCGCGAACTCGACGCGCTCGATCGCACCGGCGGCGTTCTCTCCAGCGCCGACATGAGCTGGCACGCTTCGTTCCGCCGCGATCCCGAATTCATCGGCGCGATGACGACGCCGTCCGAGCGCTATCGGCACGTGCAGTTCCTGCTCGCGATCCGAGCGACCAACGAGGCGCTGTTTCCTTACGAGGATCGCTGGCTCGATCACTACCGCGCCGGCGGCGAATACGAAACGACGGCCGGACTGGTCGCGGATTTCGGGGAGGCGGCGCTGAGGTAGCGGCGTGCGGCGTCTCTCGAAACCCCGGCGCCGCGTGGCGTCACGCGCCGGGGGCGTTCTTCAAAGCGTCGACGAAAAAAAAGGCCGCCCGAAGGCGGCCGAGAAATAACGAAGGGCTAAACAATGACAGACAATGGGCAAATCGTCAAACCGGGCTCGCTGGCGCCGTTGAAGAACGTCGCCGGCTTCATGACCCTGGTGACCAAGCTGCAGCGGCGCGGGCCGCATCTGCCGAACCTCGGCGTGATGTACGGGCATTCCGGGCTGGGGAAGAGCTACGCTTCGATCTATGCGCAGAACAAGACGCGCGCGATCCGGGTCGAGGTCGGCGAAAGCTGGAACCGCAAGACCTTCGTCCGCTCGATCCTGCTCGAATGCGGCGTCGCCAACCCGAAGGGCGCGACCGCCGATCTCACCGCCGAGGCGATCGGCCTGCTGGGCGACGAGCCGAATAGGCCGCTGATCGTCGACGAGGCCGACAAGCTCGTCGACAAGGGCCTGATCGAGATCGTGCGCGAGATCTCCGAGGCGAGCCAGGTTCCCGTCCTGCTGATCGGCGAAGAGCTTCTTCCTCAGAAGCTCGCGCGGGTCGAGCGCGTCCACAACCGCGTGCTCGACTGGTACGGCGCCGAGCCTTGCGATCTCGCCGACTGCAAGCTGCTCGCCGCGATCTTCCTCGCCGGCGTCAAGATCGACGACGCGCTGCTCGAAACGGTGCGCATCAAGGGCGAAGGCCGCGCGCGCCGCATCGTCGTCACGCTTTCGGGCATGTGCGACTGGGCGCGCAATTCCGGCGTCAAGGAGATCGACGCCAAGAGCTATTCGGGCGCCGTCTTCACCGGCGAAGCGCCGCGCGCCCGCTCGGGCAAGCTGCAGAGCGGGAGGGCGGCATGAGCGCGCTTCTCCTCAGGACGAACCTGCCGCGCGGGCCGGAGCACTATTGGAAGGCGGCTTGCGACTTCGGGCCGAACGGCTTCACCGCGCGCGAACTGCTCGGCTGCACCAACGGCGTTTCCCGCACCACCGTGCGCATCTGGATTAGGGAAATGGTCGAGCGCGGGCTGCTCGTCGTCATCGAGCGGCGCGACGTCAAGCCGCGCGGCCAACTCGTCTACGCCGTCGCGCGCCCGACGCGCAATGCGCCGATCGATCCCGAGGTCAGGCACGGCCGCGTGCAGCGGCAGATGTGGACGGCGATGCGCAACCTCACGACGTTCACCGTCGCCGAGCTCGCCGCCGCCGCGTCGACCGACGAGGTCGCGGTCTCGCGCCACAGCGCCGCCGACTATGTGCGCCGCCTCGCCGGCGTCGGCGTGCTGACGATCGTGCGTCAGACGCGCGCCAACAATCTCAACTCGGGAATGTGGCGCTTGAAGAAGAGCGCCAACACCGGCCCGCTGGCGCCGCGCCAGATCGAAGTCGCGGTCATGATCGACCGCAACACCGGCAAGCCGCTCGGAAACGCGGAGGCGCGCTCATGAACGCTCCCCTTTTTTCGCCGCCCGCGGCCGTTAACGTTAACGCCGGCGGCAAGACCGACTTTCTCGCCAACGCCCGCAAGGGCTGGGGCGAGACGCCGCCGGACTGGATCGTCCGGCTCGCCGAGGAATGCGCCCGTTCGTCGGCCTCGGAAGTGGCGCGGCGGCTCGACTATTCCGTCGCGGTGATCTCCGGCGTGGTGCTCGGCTCCTACAAGGGCGATCTCCACAAAGTCGAGGCCAAGGCGCGCGGCGCCTACATGGGCGCCGTCGTCGACTGCCCGATCCTCGGCGAAATCGAGCGCGACCGCTGCATCGGCGAGCAGGCCCATCGCCACTCCGCGACCTCGGCCAACCGCGCCCGGCTCTATCGCGCCTGCCGCGGCGGGTGCGAGCATTCGCGCTTGAAGAAGGAGGGCGGCGATGTCTGAGCTGCTCTCCGACCAGATCGGCGCGTTCCGCCGCTCTTTCGGCCGCTACGTCGACGACGGCGTCGGCCTCACCGGCGAGGCGGTCGAGGCGCTCGACGCGCTGTTCGCCTCGTTCCAGGCGCAGGCGAGAGTTCTCGAAGGCGGCGGACCTCCCGATCTCGGGACCTTCGACGAACTCTGCGCCGCCGTCTCGGGCGAGGCGAAGGCGCTCGGCGCGATGGCCAGGCGCCTGGAGGCGACGACGACGCGGCTGCGCTCGGCCGAAGTCGTCGCCTTCCCGACGCGGGGAGGCGGCGCATGACCGGCTTTCCGCGCGCCGGCCTCTGCCGGCATTACGACTACGTGCGGCCGACGTTCCCGCGGCGCACGAAGACGCTGCAGCCGAACGAAGGGCCGCAATGCGCGCTCGGGATCGACCTCAATTAC
The DNA here is from genome assembly GCA_050013275.1 of Roseiarcus sp. Classification (GTDB taxonomy): domain Bacteria; phylum Pseudomonadota; class Alphaproteobacteria; order Rhizobiales; family Beijerinckiaceae; genus Roseiarcus. The sequence continues at coordinate 8,723 of JBEKFO010000058.1, forward strand.
GAGGGAGGCCCCTTGAATGCCTTTCAAGCGCCAGCGCGCGAAAGGCCGCGCCGTGCCCCTCTCGCGCGGAATGGACGCGAGAAGAGACGGAGGCGCAGGACGCCGCGTTCGGGAAAGCGCTCGAACGCGCGATCGCGGCGGTGGCGCTCGTTCCCGGGCAGGGCGAGACGGGCGAGTTCGCGTGCCCGGTTTGCGGCGGCCGCGTCAGGTGGGCGCGCGCGCGGAGCAACGGTCATCTTCGCCTCGCCTGCTCGACCCCGCGCTGTGTCGAGGTGATCCAATGAGGGAAATCCCGTTCTTCGAGATCGACGTCAAGCTGCGGCTGCCGCGGTCGCTGCCGAAGGCGTCGCGGCCGGGGCCGACCGCGCGGCGCCTGGCGACGAGCCCGCGCCAAGCGGCCCTCGTTTCGTTCGGCGACATCGCCGAGCTCGGCGCCGCCTATCTCGAGGCGACGCGCGCGCCGGCCCAGGCGGCGCTGTCGCCGCTGATGCGGGCGGCGGCGGCCTACGAGGCCGCGTGCGCCGCCGCCGAGGCGGCGCGCTTCACCGCGGGCGAACGGGGCGCCGCGCTCGCGCGCCGCCGCGCGTTCGACGCTCTTCTTTCACTGCTGGGGATCGAAAATGGCGACGCAACGGAAAGCTAAGACCAAGGCCGGCGCGCCGGCGCCGCAGAGCCGTGAAGAGGCGGCGTCCTACGTCCGCCGCATCGGCGAGGCGAACCGCGCCGTCGCGCGGATCGAAGCCGACATGAACGACGCAATCGCGGCGCTCAAAGACGCGGCCGAGACCGCGGCGACGCCGCTCGGCGAGGAAATGCGCGCGCTCACCGAAGGGCTGCGCGCGTGGTGCGAGGCCAACCGCGCCGCGCTCACCGACGGGGGAAAACGCAAGTCGGCCGATCTCGGCACCGGCAAGATCGAATGGCGCTTCGCGCCGCCGAAGGCGACGATCAAGGGCGTCGAGGCGGCGATCGAGGCGATCAAGCGCCTCGGCCTGCCGTTCCTGCGCGTCAAGGAGGAAATCGACAAGGAGGCGATGCTCGCCGACCCCGCTCGCGCCCGGCTGGTGCCCGGCGTCAGCGTCGGCTCGGCCGGCGAGTACTTCGCCGTCGAACCGTTCGAAGCCGAACTGGCGGGAGGGACGCCATGAAGGCTCTCCTGCCGCTTCTCTCGGCGATCGGATTCCTCGTCGCCGCCGGCGCGCTGCTGGCGTGGAGCCCGCATTGGGGCCCGATCGGCGCGCTCGTTCTCGTCGTCGTCGCCGTCGCGCTGCTGCGCGAACACGATCGCGAAATCGCGACGCGGGCCGCCGACGAGGTGCTCGAAGTCGTCAACGCGCTCGGCGCCGCGAAAGGACGCATGGACGGGGAGTGGCCGCGATGATCGCCGCCGCCCAGAGCCGCGCCATCCATGCGCTGAAACGCAACCTCGGCATGACGGAGGCCGACTATCGCGGCCTCTTGAAAGCCCGTTTCAAGGTCGTTTCCTCTTGCGATCTCGACGCCGGCCAGGCCGGCGCGCTGATCGAGGAAATGAAGGGCCTCGCCGAGCCGGGCCGAGCGCCCGGCCGCTCGCCGGCGAGGACCGCGAGCGGGCGCTACGCCAAGGTGCTGCAGGCGTTCTGGATCGCCGGCTGGCACCTCGGCGTCGTCAGGGAGAAGGACGACGCGGCGATGCTGGCGTTCGTCGAGCGCCAGACCGGCCTGCCGCACACGCGCTTCCTGCGCGACCCAGCGGAGGCGACGCGCGCGATCGAGGGCATGAAGGCGTGGCTGGCGCGCGAAGCCAAGATCGTCTGGCCAGACCAGCGCGACGCCGACCGCGAGGGCCGCGAGATCGCCTGGCTGAGAAAGCGCGCGGTCGCGCACGCCTGCGCGGTCCGCCTCCAGGAGCTCGGCGCATTCCACCCGACCTTCGCCGGCGCTTCGGTTTGGCCGGAGGACGTGCGCGCCTATGCGCACATGCGCGGCCTTCCCGCCGATTTCACCCATTACAGCGCCGACAACTGGAACCGCCTCGCCGGCTGGCTGGGCGGCCGCCTGCGCGCGGCGCTGGCCAAGAAGAGGGGGAAGCGATGAAAGCGGTTTCGACGCCCGACGCAGCGACGGCGCCGGCCGTGACAAAGAAGCGGCGCGCGATCGACCGGTCGCGGCCGCCGGAGCCGGGAAGCGTCACGGCGCGTGTGCTTGAGGCCTGCCAACGCCTGGGCACGAGCGATTTCAACGTGATCGCCGACGATCTCGACCTCCTGTCTCACGTCGCCGCGGCCGCGGTGGCGAAGCTGCGTAAAGGAGGGTTCGTCAAATGACACGCCTCGCCGCCCTCGCCGTCACGCCGCGGGGCCGGCCGTGAGCGCGGCCCCGGAAATCGTGTGGGGCGACCGCGGCGGCAGGGCCGCCGACGGCTTCGTCGTCGAGATCGGGTGCCGCTGCCCGCACGGCTGGACGGTCTGGGTCCACACGCCGGACGGCCGGTTCTTCAACGAAGGCGCGCGCACGCTCAAGCGCGCCAGGCGCTGCGCCGAGACGATGATCGGCCGGCTGAGGAGGAGCTGAAATGCCCACCGTCGACGAAATGGGTCGCGAGGCGCTGCTGGCGCTGGCGCGGCGGCATTCGCCGGCGGAACGCGCCATGGCGCAGGCCGAGGCGCTGGAGGCCAAGGCGGCGCGCGCCAAGGCGGACTACGACCTCGTCGCCGAAGAGAGCGCGCGTTACGCCCGCCTGGCGCGCGAGGCGATCGGCACCGCGGCCGGCCACGACGCGTTCGAGCGCTGCAAGGCGCTGCACGGCTCGGCGCGCACCGCGTTCACGATCTACCGCCGCCTGAAGCTCGCCGCCGAGCGGGCGCGCCGCGCCGCGCGGCTGACGATCCGCTGCGGGGAGGCGTCATGAGGATCGCCGATCTCGCCGACGAGGCGCAGCTCATTTCACGCGAGCGCGAGGATCACGCCGCCAACCTGGAGCGGGCGATCCTCGCCGGCCATTCCAAGCGGCCGCTCGCCGAGGTGCAGGGGATGCGCTCGCGCCATGCCGCGATGCGCGCCGTCGCGCGGGCGCTGCGCCTGACCGAGACCTGGCGCGACCGCCTGCCGGAAGAATTCATCGCGGAGATCGAGGGGGAGCCATGACCAAAGGACACACCGCCGTGATGGCGCAGAGGCGGCCGAAGCTCAAAGAGCCGAAGCCGTGGGAGCGGCTCGAATTCTTCCCGACGCCGCCCTGGGCGACGCGGGCGCTGTTTCGCCATCCGCTGCGCCACGCGTCGATCGGAAATTCGGTCTGGGAGCCGTGCGCCGGCCTCGGCCATATGTCCATGCCGCTCGGCGAGTTCTTTCCTGAGGTGCGCGCAACGGACGTCTATAACTATCCGACCGACGACGGCCGCGACGGCGAATTGCTCGGCGTCGAGCGCTTCGACTTCCTCGACATCGTCGAGGTCGCGCGTGCGCCCAAGGTCGACTGGGTGATCACCAATCCCCCTTTCGGGGCGGCGGAGCGAATGCTCGATTCCGCCTTCACGGCGGCCCACGAAGGCATCGCGTTTCTGTTGCGCATGCAATGGCTCGAAGGGGGCGGCCGCTTCAACGGCGTCTATGCCTTTCGCGCGCCGACGTTCATTGCGACGTTCGTCGAGCGCGTGCCGATGTGCGAGGGCGGCTGGGACCCGGCTCTGTCGACCGCGACCATGTATGCGTGGTTCGTCTGGCAGCGCATCGGCGGCCGCTGGCTGTTCTCGCGATCGGACAATATCCCCGTCCGCCTCATCCCGCCCGGTCGCGCCGACCGGCTGACGCGCCCGTCCGACGCCGCGCTGGGGCTGCGCTGCGTCCCCGGCTGGATCGCGCCGTCGATCCTCAAGAAGGCCTCGCGCGAGCAGACCCGCATGGAGTTCGCGTCGTGATTCTCTCCGTCTCCGATCACGCGCTGGTGCGCTTCCTCGAACGCGCCGGCGGCCTCGACGTCGAGGCGCTGCGGGCGCGCCTCACCGCCTCGCTCGCGCGCGCGGCCGACGCGGCGGCGGCGTTAGGGGTCGCCGAGTTCACCGTCAAGGCCGACGGCCTCGCCTATCTCGTCTCGGCCGGCGTCGTCGTCACCGTCATGCCCGACGACGCAAGCCCGTCGCGGCGGATGATCCGGCGATGAAATACGTCTGGCTCGCCAATCTCTATCGCGAGATCGCCGAGGGCGCGGGCTTAGAAGCGGCGCTCGGCCTCGCCAGGGCGCGCGGCGGCTTACGCATTTCGGTGCCGCGCAACCCGCGCGCCGCGCCCTGGCTCGCGCAAGCGATGGGCGAGAAGGGCGCGGCGCTGCTGTGCGATCTCTACGGCGGCGAGCTGATCGACCTGCCCGCCGACCCGGTCTCCGGCCAGGGCCAGAACGCGCGGGTGAGGCGCATCCGCGAAGCCTTGCGCGAGGGCGCGCTTTCGGCCAACGAAATCGCCCGCATGACCGAGGTGACGCGGCGCGCCGTGTTCATCAACAAGGCCAAGATGAAAGAGCGCGACGGCGCGCCCGATCTCCTCGCCCCGCTTTGCAAACCGCTCGCGCGGCGCTAACAAGAGAGCCCCTTTTGCCGCCGAACGCCGGCGTTGGGTGAAAGGTTTCACCCTGCTTTCGGGATCGCCGCTTCCCTAATCCTTCATGCGCAGGCCGCTTCGCGGCCTTTCCCTGAGGAAACGGAGCGCGGCGAAATGTGGCCTGGATTCGACGGCACGCTCTACAGCCGCGAGCAATTCGCCGCGCACGTCGCCTCGCTGACGATCGGCCCTTACGCCAAGTTCGTCGTCATGCACGCGACCGGCGCGCCGACGCTGAAGGAATGGGAAGCCTACCCCGAAGCGCAGCGCGTCGCCAACCTGCAGCGCTATTACGAGCAGAGCCTGCACTGGCAGCACGGGCCGCATCTCTTCATCGGCCCCGACGACATCGCCGGCTTCTCGGACCTGCGCGTTCGCGGCACGCATTGCTCGTGCTGGAACTTCGATTCGATCGGCATCGAGACCGCCGGCAACTGGAAT
>JBEKFO010000059.1:0-13735 GCA_050013275.1 Roseiarcus sp.
TCCTGAGGACGATCTTGATGTCGAGCCACAGCGACCAATTGTCGACGTAATAAAGATCGTGCTCGATGCGCGCCTGCATGTCCTCGTCATCGCGGATTTCGCCGCGATGGCCGCAGACCTGCGCCCAGCCGGTGATGCCGGGCTTGACGTTGTGGCGGCGCGCGTAGCGCGAGATGCGCGCGACGTAGCGCTGATCGTGGGCGAGCGCGTGCGGGCGCGGCCCGACGATCGACATTTCGCCCATCAGGACGTTGAGGAGCTGCGGCAGTTCGTCGATGCTGAAACGCCGCAATACCGCGCCGACGCGCGTGACCCTCGGGTCGGCGCGCGTCGCCGCCTTGACGTCCGCGCCGTCCTCCATTGTGCTCATGGTGCGGAACTTGAAGATGCGGAAAGGCTCCTGGTTGAAGCCGTAGCGGGTCTGCCGGAACAGGATCGGTCCCGGTCCCTCTAGGCGGATGCAGAGCGCGACGAGGGCGAACAGCGGCGCCAGCGCGATCAGGCCAAGCGTCGCCGCGAGAACGTCGAAAGCTCTCTTTTCCGCTCGTTGCAGACGAGTCAGCGGCGGGCGAGTCAGGCCGAGCCCGGCGGTGGGGCCGAATTGGACGACGCGGGCCTCTTTGAAGCGATCGAGGATCGCCTCGGAGCCGAGGTGGATTTCGGCCGGCGTGCGCAGGAAGACGTCGACGCAGGCCTCGATCACCTCCGTGCGTGACCACGGAATCGCGATGTAGATGTCGTCGGCGCGCAGCATGCGCACGGCGGCGGCGGCGAGCGCGAGATCGTCGGTCAGATACGCCTGATTGTCGCGCAGCGCGATCATCGAGGCGATCTCCATGCGGTCGACGGCCGGGTTGAACCGCGGCGCGAGTTGAGCCAGCGCATCCTCGAACCCGACGACGACGACCCGCCGCGGCCGGATCAGGCCGGCGCGCTGCGTGCGCCCCACCGCCTCGACCAGGGCCAGGCGGGTCGCGAACATCGCGACGAATCCGGCGACGTAGAAGACGCCGACGGCGCCGCGCGAGAAGTCGCTCGACGTCCGGGTCGCGAAGCCGAGCGCCAGCGCGCATAGAAAGGCGAAATTCCAGGCGGAAAAACTGCGGGCGAATTGGCCGGCGCGCTCGCTGTAGCCCTCGAGGCCGTACTCGCCGTTCTGGACGCCCGCCGCGATCACGATCGCGCCGACGATGACGCCGACCGTCGTGGCCGATTCGACCGGCGGCATGCGCCCGAACGTCACGATCCGATAGAGCGCGCTCGACGCCGCCGCGGCGCTTAAGATCGCCAGGGCGTCGAGGAGGCCCGCCAGATAGGCGAAACCGATCGGCGCGAAATCCTCGATCGCGCGCCATCGCCCCTGCCGCCGGGACAGCGGCCGTGCGACGGCTGCGCGCGCAATCGGTCGCCTGCCTCGCCGCGGCGCGCCGTCGATTTTGACCCGGGCGTGTCTCATTGCTGGACGGATTTCCTCGCGAGCGGGCTTCGAGCGCCGTTCGGCAACGAGCGACGCAAACCGCGTGCCGAGCGTCCGTTTCGCCCAAAAGAGTTGCGGCGCGCCGCAAGGAATGGTTAAGCCGACAACTTGATCCGACCCGCGATCGCCCCCAATTGTCATTATTCCACAGCCGGGCTGACGCCGCGGCATGCACCGGACCGCTCTATTCCATGACCTTGATCGCGCCGCCGCTGACCTTCGAACCGGATTTGCTCGGCAAGTTTGGCCACGTCTCCGCGTGGGTGTTCGATCTCGACAATACGCTCTATCCGCCCGACTGCGGCCTGTGGCCGGCGATCAATGAGCGGGTCACGCTTTTCCTTATGGCCCTGTCGGGGCTCGACGGCCAGTCCGCCCGGGCGATGCAGAAATACTATTACCATCGTCACGGCACCACCCTGCGCGGGCTCGTCGACGAGGGCGTCGTAAGGCCCCACGAGTTTCTCGAATTCGTTCACGACATCGACCGCTCGGGCCTTGCGCCCAATCCGTCGCTGGCGCGCGAAGTCGAGCGACTGCCGGGACGCAAGCTGATCTTCACCAACGGGTCGCGCGATCACGCTCTGCGCACGGTCGCGCAGCTCGGGCTCGAAGACCTGTTCGAGGATGCGTTCGACATCGTCGCGGCGGGCCTTGTTCCCAAGCCCGCCGACCTTGCTTATGAGGCGTTCCTCACGAAGTACGACGTCGACCCGGCCTGCGCGGCGATGTTCGAAGATCTCGCCAAGAACCTTCTCGTGCCCAAGGCGCGCGGCATGACGACGACCCTCATCGCGCCGAGGCCCGGACAGGAGGACCATCGCGAAGCGCTCGATCGCGACGGGTCCGGGTCCGCCCACGTCGATTTCGTCACCGACGACCTCGTCGACTTCCTCGCCCGCATCAACGACGAGCTTGGCGCGGCGCGCGAGGCGCCGCCGCCGCTTTAGCGCGTACTTCGCTTGTGCACGAGCGCGAGCAGTCCGGTGACGCCGAACGGAAGCTTGTGCGCCTCGATCTCGATATCGGCCTTGTCGAAGCCGGCGCTTTCCAGGAAATGCAGCAATTCCGCGCGATCGAAGGTTCGGTGCGTGTCGGGTCTGGCGAACGGCCATTTCTCCATCGTCGAACGATCGGTCGCATAGACGGCGATGCGCCCGCCGTCGCGCAGCACGCGATAGACTTCGCGAATGTCGCGGCCGCGGTAATCGAAGAAATAGACGACGTTGACGAGCAAGATCGCGTCGAAGGCGCCGTCGGGCCATGGCGAGCGACTGAACGGACCTTGCGCGAGTCGCATGCGGCCCGCCGCGATCGCCGCTCGGTTGCGGCGAACGGCTTGCTCGACCATTGGCGCCGACTGATCGAGGCCGAATACCCGGCCGTCGCCGAGGCGCGCCGCCAACGCTTTCAGGCCGTGCCCCGGGCCGAAGCCGAGTTCCAACACCCACTCTCCCGGACGCGGGTCGAGGGCGTCGATCGCGACTTCGTACGGCCTGGCGTTGGCGATTCCCATCAGCCAGCCGATGAACTCCCCCGCCCGGCCCGTCGGGCAGCGCAGTTGCCTGCCGAAGGCTTCAGCCCACGAACGATACGTGTCGGCGAGCAGCCCCCGGACAGGCGCGCCTTCTTCTCTCCCGCTGCTCACGACTTGTCGTGGATCTTGTCGAGCAGCTCTTGAATGACCAGCCGCCGATTGCTGTCCCAGAGCGGACGATCAGGGCGCGGCGGAATCTCCAGGGCGTGCTTGAAGACCGCGTTCGCCTTCGCCAACTCGTTCTGCGAAAAGAGAAAATCGCCGTAGAAGTACCACGCGTCGAGGCCGTTCGGCGCGGTGCGGACGGCTTGCTCGAGCAGTTGACGCGCCTTGTCCTTGTCGCCGAACCCGATGGGAAACCCGGGAACCCGGTAATAGAGCACGCCGAGGCTCGTCGGCGCCCCGGCGTCGAGCGCCGCCGCGTCCATCTTGTCGGCTTTCTCGAGAACGTCGCGAGCGCGCTTGGCGAGCCCGAGCGCGGAGAACGGACCGGCCAAGCCCGCTCTCTCGCTGGTGATGATTCCGTCCCAGATCTGCGCTTCGACCTTGTCGGGAAACTGCGCCGCCGTCGCGTCCGCTTCGACGCCGAGAGCGTTCATTTCCTCGGTCTGCTTGGCGCCCTCGGGAACGTCGAACTTGATGCGCTCCCACTCCAGCTGCAAATGGCGGATGGCCGCGTCGAGCGACGAATCGTTCGCAGCCGTCGCGGGTTGCGCGAGCGGGCTCGCCGCTGCGAGCAGAGCCAAGATCAGAATTCTTCGTGTCGTCGTGAACATGAGAGATGCCTTTCCTTTGGGCGAAGTGTGAAGGTGGCGCGTCAAGCGGCGTTCGGCGCGGCCTGTCGCGCCAGCGCGCGATCGATGACGCGGGGAAACAAGCGCTGGATGAGGACGAAGAGCTTCTCCGGACCTTTCGGGTAGACCGAGTCGGCGCCGCTCTCGACCGCGCGCCAAATTCGGCGAGCCACCAGTTCGGGCGGGTCGAGCGACATCTTCGAAGCGGCGACGAGGTCGGCGAAGGCGGCGGCCGCATCGGTTCTGGTCGCCCGCGGCGCGGCGTAGGTCACGCCGACGCCGCAATCGGCCCACTCCCGCCGAAGCGCGGTGGAGAAGCCGCGCAAGGCGAACTTCGAAGCGGAATAGGCTGAGAAGCCGGGATAGGGGATGTCGCCGAACACCGAGCCGATATTGACGACGCGCGACGGCTTCGCCGCGACGAGCAGCGGCTTGAAATCGCGCGCCAGCGCCATCGGGGCAATCACGTTGGTCTGGAAGACGCGCTCGAGCGCTTCGTCATTCGTTTGCTCCAAGGGCCCGCCCTCGACGATCCCGGCGTTGTTGACGAGGATGTCGAGAGCGCCCCAAGCCTCGCCGACTTGCGCAACGAGGCGGCGTCGGTCGGCGGCGAGCGCGACGTCGGCGCGCACGATGAGCGGTTGATGACGGTCGGCGATCGCCGCGGCCGTCGCGAAAAGCGCCTCCGTGCGTCGTCCGCAAAGCGCGACCATCATGCCGCGGCTCGCCGCTTCGATCGCCAAGGCGCGACCGATGCCCGAGCCCGCGCCGGTGATCAGAACCCGTTTCGGCTCACGCGGCATGGGAAAGCTCCGCTCGCGCGCCGAGATCGCGGAAAATGTCGCCGTAGAGCCGGTAGAAGACGCGCGCGCTGTCGATGACGATCCGCTGCGTCGCTTCATCGTGAATGCCGTCGACGAGCGTGTGGAAGAAGTCGACGTGGCTCTTGTCGAGCGATCCATGCGAACGCAGATAGGAGAATCCGGCGTCGCCTTTGATCGCGAGCGAATCTTGCAACGCGTCCGCCAAGCGGTCGGCGAGCAGCACCGACATGCCCTCCAGGACATGGACGCTGCCCAGCAACGCGTAGGGGCTGACGTGCTCGATCGCGTAATAGGAATAGCCCACCATGATGCGGCAGGCCGCTCCTCCCTCGCCGTCCCGGATCGCGTCGGCGTCGCCGCCCATGGCGCGGATGTCGTCGAGGATCCATTTCTCGTGGCCGCGCTCCTCGCGCATGTATTCGAACAGCGCGTCCTGATAGCGTTCGTCGGGCGTGCGCGAGGCGGCCACGGCGAGGAGCGGGAACGTGTGCTTCACGTGGTGATAGGCCTGGGTGAGGAAGTCGCGATAAAGCGCGCGCGTCGCTCCCGAGCGAACCGCCTCCCGCACGATCGGTATTGCGAGAAACTGCTCGCGCTCGCGCGCGGTCTCAGAGAGAATTCGATCGTAGAACGACATGGGGAAAGCCTCTTGGTTGGTTGGCGGAAACGTCAGGCGGAAGGCGCGAGAGCGGGCGCCGACGCGGCCTTGGCGAATTCAGCCGCCTGAGAACGGCGGATGCGGCCGTTGGCGGTGAGGAGTCGCCCTTTCACCGCGTCTTCGAGCGACACGACGACATGGGCCCGCGGCGTCGCGTAGTCGGGCGCGCCGGCGCAGCAAACCCGCACGAGATCGCCGACGTCGTCAGGACCGGCGTCGGCGAACCAGTCGGACCCGGCGCGAGAGGGAACGAGCAGCGCCGTCAGGTGCGGTTCGCCGTGGCCCGTCACCGCGCAGAACGCGAGGCGCGGGTCGCCGAGCAGCATGGTTTCGATCCATTCAGGACTGACGTTTCTGCCGAACGCCGTGACCAGCATGTTGTCCTTGCGTCCGAGCACCCGCAGGAAACCTTCGTCGTCGATGGCGCCGAGATCGCCGGTGCGCCATGGCCGCGTCGCGGGCGCCTGACCGAGATAGCCGTCGGTGATCGTCGGCCCGTCGACGACGATCTCGCCGCCGTCGATAGACACGGTAAGGCCGTCGAGAGGCCGGCCGACGGCGCCGGCATGGCGCTGACCGATGCGGTTGACCGCGACCACCGAACAGCATTCGGAAAGGCCGTATCCTTCGTAGGCGGGGATTCCGAGGCGCCAGGCCGCTTCCGCGGCTTGCGTCGAGACGGGCGCGCCGCCTACGGCGACGAAGCGCAAGGACGCCGGCGCGCGCCGGCCGCTTAGCGCGAGTTCGCCGACCCAACCTTTCAGCAATTCGGGAACGAGTACGCTCGTCGTCGGCTTGTGCGCGTCGAACGCATCGGCGAGGCCCGCAGCCTCGCCCCGACCGACGGCGTCGGCGAGCTTGGCGTCGAAATGGACGCGCGCGCCCATCAGCGCCGGAGCGAAGACGGCGCAAATCGTCTCTAGCAGAAGCGGAAGGGGCAGAACCGAGAGATAGAAGTCGCTTTCCAGAGCCCCGGTCGCCGCCGCGAGCGCGTTGGCCGACCAGAGGACCTGTCCGCTCTCGTGTCGCACGCCTTTGGGCTGTCCCGTCGTGCCCGAGGTGTAGATGATTTGACCGAAGCCGGCGGCCGGCTGCGCCGCTTCGCCGTCCGCGCGGCAATCTTCGATCAGACGCACCGTCACTCCGGACTGGAGCGCGCGCGCCGCCGTCGCCTCCGCCGCCAGGATCAGCTCGACCCCGGAGTCGCGCGCGACATGCCCGAGCTGCGCCGCGCTGAAGAACGTCGGCAACGGCACGACGATCTTGCCCGCAAGCGCGCAAGCGAGTTGTGCGACCGCCCAGTCGACGCCGTTGGGTGCGAACAGACCGACGACCCGCGCTTGCGGCGGCAGCGTGTCGGCGAGACCGACGATCCGGGAAAGAAGGTCGCGCCGATTCAAAGTCTCGCGCCCATCGCTGAGCGCGACGGCGTCGCCCGCGCGCCGGGCGTTTTGGCGGATCGCGTCAAACAGCGTGCGCATGACGAACGTCCGCGACATCGGGAACGGCGAGGCGGGCGATCGCCGTCTTCGCCGCCGCGTACACCCTCGGCTGATGGGCGTAGTATTCGCCCCAGCGCTCGAAGTCGGCGATGCGACGACGATCGGCGTCGGCGAGGTAGGTCAGGTCGACGCCGAGACGTTCGACCATGACGCCGAGACGACGGGTCAGGGTGAAGAACGACCACTGGAAGCCGCTCCTCCTGCCGAGCGCGGCGATTTCATTGATGAAGGCGGCAGTCGCTCGAGGCGCGCGGCTGGCGAGGTTGGAGACTTCGAAGACCCGCTCCCTGGCGACCTCGCCGCCGCAAACAGCGGTCAAGACGGCTTCGACCGGCGCGTCGAGATAGCGTTCAGAAAAGAAGCCGTCGCGATCGGTTCGCAAACCAGCGGCGCACACGATGGCGTCGCCGCGATCGACGCGGGCGATAATGTGCGCAGGGAATACGCTTACGTCGGCGTTGTATCGCGCTCGATAAACATTGCGTATGAACCCCTCCGCGTCTTCGCGTCTGGGACCGGTGCGCCCGATCATGATCGTCTTCATCGTCGGCTGTCCTTGCCCGCTGCCCGCAAGTCTTTGGCCGACTTGGCTTACAGGCGAGTTACAAGCCCGCGGTGAATGCGTGTCATTTGCGAGGTCATTTTGGGCGCGGCGAGCCTCGGGGCGATCGATCGCCGCCAACATTGCAGCGAGGCAATGTTGCGGCCAAAGCGCGGACACAATCCGGTGGTGAGTGCCGGTTCTCCGACGTCCGAAGGGTCGCCATGCGAATTCTGTTGGTCGAAGACAACGCTCGTCTGAGCGCGCTGATCGGCGACGCTTTGAAGGTGAACGGTTTCGCGGTCGACTCGGCGGCTTTTGCGGCGGACGCCCAGACGGCCGTCGTTTCGATTTCCTACGACGCGATCGTGCTGGACTTGGGCCTTCCGGACGACGACGGCTTGAACGTGTTGTCGCTGGCGCGGCGGCGAGGTCTGGCGACGCCGATCCTGATTCTGACCGCGCGCGACGGCGCCCAGGAGACGGTCGATGGCTTGAACGGCGGCGCCGACGATTACATGCACAAGCCGTTCGCGATGGACGAACTCGTCGCGCGGCTTCGCGCGCTGCTGCGACGACCCCGCCAAATGCTCGACGCCGTCATATGCGAAGGAAACATTGCGCTCGATTGCGCGCAGCGGTCGGTCAGCGTCGACGGTCAGAGCGTGGGACTGAGCCGCCGCGAATTCGGCGCGCTCGAACTTCTGCTTCGCCGCAACGGTCGGGTCGTCGCCAAAGCGGATATGGAAGAGTCGCTCTACGGCCAGGGCGAGGAAGTGGCGTCGAACGCCGTCGAGGTGTTGATCCACCGCCTGCGCAAGAAGCTGACGAGCGCGGGCGCAGGCGCGGAGATTCACACGCTTCGCGGCATCGGCTACCTCTTGGCGAAGCCTGCCTCATGAGACGGCTGCGCACGACGCTCTTTGGACAGATCGCCCTCGGTCTCGTGGTCGTGAGCGTCGTTTCGGCGGGGGCGTGCGCGGCCTACCTCTATGTGAAGTTTCGCGCCATCGACGCGAGATTTCGAGAAGACACCCTGCGCAGCTTCGCCGAGAGCCTTGCGCATGAGGCGCGAATTCCTTGGAGCGTCGACAATTCCGCGTCGCTGGCGCCGATCGCGCAGCGCATCGACGAAGCGGGTGGACGCTTCGCGATCGTCTCCGCCGCCGGCGCGGTGCTCGCCGCCTCGAGCGGGGTGTCCGCGCCGCTCGGCCCGGTCGGCGAGGACGGGTTTCGCTACTTTTTGTTGCCGATGGTCGCGCCGCGCGAGCCGATGTACGGCGTCTCGCTGCCGGTGCGCGACTCTTCGCCTCCCGTCATGGTTCAGGTGGCTTTTCCCGGCAGTCCCGTGGTCTTCGATTCCGTGCTCGAAGAGTTCGTCGGCGACATCGGCTGGATCGCCGTTCCCTTTGCGCTCGGCTTGCTCGCCACCAATCTGATCGTCGCGCGGTACGCGCTGAAACCCTTGCGCATAGCCGCGCGCGAGGCCGAGGCGATCGGACCGCACGGCGTCGCAGTGCGCCTGAGCGGCGGGAATTTGCCGCAAGACGTGCACGCTCTCGTACAGGCCGTGAACAGCGCGTTGGATCGGCTGCAAGGGGGTTACCGTGAGCTCGACGCCTTCGTCGGCGAAGTCGCGCACGAGTTGCGAACGCCGCTCGCGGTCATCCGCGCGCAAATCGACGTTTCCGACGCGCCGGTCGCGCGCGCGCTGGGAAGCGACTTCGCCGCGATGGAGCGGCTGGTGTTGCAGCTCTTGGATCGTGTGCGGCTCGGCGGGCTGCATTTCGAGCCCAACGACAAGGTCGACATCAGCGAGGTCGCACGCAGCGCCGCCGCTTTTATGGCCCCCTTGGCCGTGGCGCGCGGTCGCTCGATCGAAGTCGTCGGCGCCGAGCGCCCGATTTTCGTCGCCGGCGCGCGCGACTATATTTTCCGGGCGTTGCGAAATCTGATCGAGAACGCGATCGCCAACGCTCCCTTAAATACGACCGTCTCGGTGCAAGTGAGCGGCGCTCCGGCCATCGCAGTTCTCGACGAAGGGCCAGGCTTTCCGCAGGGCCGATTCGACAAGGAGGCGCGTCGGCGCGCCGCCAAGGACGGCGAAGGTCTGGGCCTTGGTCTTTCCATCGTCGAGCGGACGATGGCGGCCCACGACGGCCGCCTGGTCCTGTCGAACAGGCCGGCCGGCGGCGCTTGCGCAGGCATGATATTTTCGCACGGCGCCTGACCGCGCACCGCCGGCGAACCCGGGAAACGGCGCGATCAGGCGTTGCGGCGGGCCGTCGATCCGCCTTTCCCGCCCGGCGCGCCGTTGCGCTTTTCGGCGACCGCCACCGCGAGTGTCATCGCCAGGCAAAACGTCGCCGCGTTGGAGCGGAACGAGCCGAAATCGCTTTCGGCGATCTCGAAGCGCGCGTCGGCCATTCCCGCCAGCGGGCTCAGCGCGCTGTCGGTGATCACGACGATCGGGGTCTTCTTCTTTCGCGCGGCTTCGACGTGTTCGATGGTGAACGGCGCATAAGGAGAAAAGCTGATCGCGATCAGCGCGTCCTTCGCCCCGGCGCTCGCCAGCTGTTCGCGCCCGAGGCCGCCGACATCGTCGATCAGCGCCGCGCCGACGCCGAGCTGGGCGAGCGCGTAGGCAAGATAATGGGAGACGCAGAACGAGCGCCGTTGCCCCAGGAGATAGATCGTGCGCGCGCGGGCGAGCAGCGCGACCGCTTCGTCCAGCTCCTCGCGGTGAACGATGCGGCGCAGCTTGGCGATCGAAGCGGCCGCCGAATCGGCGAAGCCGAACAGCAGGCGCAATGGATCGCCGCTGTCGAGGGCGCCCTCGTGCAGCGCCTTCAGACGTTCGGAATAGTCGGGCCAGCGGTTGCGTAAATGCGCGCGAAAGACCCCCTGCAATTCGGAGAAGCCGGCGAAGCCCAGCGTCTGGGCGAAACGCACCAGCGTCGAGGCCTGCACTTGCGCCCGCTTCGCGACGCTCGAAGCGGTGCCGAGCGCGACCTCGTCGGGGTGTTCGAGCGCGAACGCCGCCGTCTGGCGCAAGCGCTTGGGCAATTCCGGCTCGATGTCGATGAGGCGACGCTTGAGCGCGTCAAAGTCCTGCGGCGAGTCCATGATCTCCCCTGCCCGCCAATGGGCGAAAGCCTCGCGCGGCTCGTTTTCGCGTCGTCTGCGCCCGCTCGGCGAATGCGATTCCCGGCGGCCAAGCTAGAACAAATATTCCATAGTTGATAGTCGTAGGAACGTTTGTGCTGCAAAACGGCGACTCGGGCGTCGACGCACGACGGGAAAAAGCACGGGGGTTTCGCGATGCGAGAGATCGGCGTCGGTCTGATCGGCACGGGCTACATGGGAAAATGCCACGCATTGGCGTGGACCGGCGTTCAAGCGGTCTTTGGCGATACGCCCCGCATTCGCCGCGTCGCCCTGTGCGAAGTCGACGCGGAGCTCGCCCGCGCGCGCGCCGACGAGTTCGGCTTCGAAACCGCGACGGCCGATTGGCGCGTGCTCATCAGCGATCCGGCCGTCGACGTCGTCTCGATCACGACGCCCAACCCGTTGCACGCGCCAATGGCGATCGGGGCGCTCGAAGCGGGCAAGCACGTTTGGTGCGAAAAGCCGATGGCGCCGAGATTGGCCGACGCGATCGCGATGGCCGAGGCGGCGCGCCGGTTCGGTCGCGTCGCCGTCCTCGGCTACAATTACATTCAGAGCCCCGCCGTCCGCTACATCGCTACGCTGCTCAGCGAGAACGCGATCGGGCCGGTCAATCATTTTCGCCTCGAGATGGACGAAGACTTCATGGCCGACCCGAACGCGCCCTATTCCTGGCGCAGCGAGGCGGCTGCCGGCTACGGCGCGCTCGACGATTTCGCCGTGCATCCCCTCAGCCTGATCACGACCCTCATCGGCCGCCCGACGCGCGTCTTCGGCGAAATGGCCAAGCCCTACGCCGACCGGCAAGACGGCGCCGGGCGTCGCCCGGTGGAGACCTTCGACGTCGCCACCGCTCTATTGCGCATGGCCGGCGGCGCCGGCGGCGCCATCCACGTCAACCGCTGCGCCTGGGGCCGCAAGGGTCGGCTGCAACTGCAGCTGTTCGGTTCGCGCGGAACGATCCTGTTCGATCAGGAGCGTTTCAACGAGGTCGAGGTCTATATCGCCGACGGGCGGCCCGAAGACCAGGGTTTTCGCCGAGTGCTGATGGGGCCGGCGCATCCGCCCTACGACCGGTTCGTCGTCGCGCCCGGCCATCAGCTCGGCTTCAACGATCTCAAGATCGTCGAATGCCGGCAATTGCTCGCGCGCATCGCCGGCGAGCCGGCGCTCGCGATCGATTTCGACGGCGGCTTGGCGATCGAGCGCGCGATTCACGCGATCGCGCAAGCGAGCCGCGAGGGGCGTTGGATCGAGATCGAAGCGGGCGCTTAGCGCAAGACGCCGATTCGGCGGCGGGCGCGTTCATCGGATCGCATTGTCGTTGACGTTGACGATCGTGCACGCGCCCGAGCCGTCAGCCGCGCAGAACCCCAGCGCGTCCTTCTTCGCTTGATCGATCGTGCGGCGGCCGGTCGCCCAGCCGAAACGCGTGCCCGCGCCGACGGCGAACGCCTTGTTGGGGCCGCTGTCGAGATAGCTCTTGAAGGCGTCCCGGCCGCGGGCGTCGAGGCGCGGCGGCGGCGCGGCGGCGGCGGCGGCTTCGATCGAGGCCCCGCGCGGCGCGAGCCCGTTCGTCGCCAGGAAGCGGTCGACGATCGGCGACCACACGGGGATCCCCTTCACGCTGAAGAGCTGATGCCCGTCGTCGCCGAACGGCGGGGTCCTGACCAGGGTGACGGCGCCGCCCGCCCGCGAGAACGCGCCGGTCGCGACGGTGACCAGCCGCGGCCCGAAAAAGCGATCGTTCTCCGCGGAAACCCACAACAGGGGAACACGCGACGTCGCGCCGTACTGAGCGAACGCCGCGACAAGCCGATCTTCGCCGCACACCGTATCGGGACTCGTCGATCCCCGTCCCGGGGCGAAACTGATCGCCGCCGCCAAGCCGGGCGGCTGATTTGCGGTTAGCGCCACCGTCGCGAAGGCGCCGGCCGATACGCCGACGCTGATCCACTTGCCCCTGCTGACATAGGGCTGCGAGGCCATGAATTTGGCGACGGCGGCGATGTCGCTCGCTCCGGCGAGCCCCGCACCCGCATAATCGGGGTTGGCGCAGGGGCCGTAGGTCTCCGCCCAGCCTCCCTCAGAGCGTCCGTAACCGCGACGCAGAAAGGCCACCGCGACCCAGCCGCGCCGGGCGAACTCGCGCGCCTGCGCCGACATGCCGTAAGGCGACATCGTGGCGCGGTCGGCGGCGTTTCGCGGCGAGCCGTGATTGATGACGGCGAGCGGATGCGGCTGCGAATCGTCGGGACGCAGCACGATCGCTTCCAGCGCGACGCTCGATCCGGCGACGACGGCGGGAATCGTCAGCGCTTCGAGACGTATGTCCTCGGCTCGGCTCGCCTCGGTCGACATCGCAATGGCGACGAGGCCTAGCATGAGCGCGGCCCGAGAAAGTCCTAGACGTGCGCCGTCGCGCATTGATCTCACCAGCCCCTCCGCCTCTTCGACCCCTTTGATAGGGGGGCGCTCCGATCCGAGCAATGCCTGCGCCCAGGGTTGGCGGGCGCGAGCCGGCGTGCGAGCATGGCGCGCGATAAGCCGGACGGGCGAGAGGCGCGCGCCGCTCTGGGAATTGTGCGCCGCGACGGAATGCGGAGGAGGCTTTCGGCGCCATGTTCAACCAGACGACGGTCGCGGACGGCCCGTACTTGTCGCTGCGCGGGATCACCAAGCAGTTTCCCGGGTGTCTCGCCAACAACCGCGTCGACCTCAGCGTCGCACGCAACGAGATTCACGCGCTGCTCGGGGAAAACGGCGCCGGCAAGAGCACGCTGGTCAAGATCATCTATGGCGTCATGCGGCCGGACGCCGGCGAAATCGTCTGGCGCGGGCAAAGCGTGACTATGCAAAGCCCGGCTCATGCCCGTCGTCTCGGCATCGGCATGGTGTTTCAGCACTTCTCGCTGTTCGAATCGCTGAGCGTGGTCGAAAACATCGCCCTCGGGTTGAACGATCCAAGAGACCGCGCGAACCTGCGCGAAAGAATTGTCGAGATCTCGCGAAAATATGGCTTGCCGCTGAGCCCGGACCGGACCGTGCACGATCTTTCGGTCGGCGAGCGTCAGCGCATCGAAATCGTGCGCTGCCTGCTGCAAAGTCCGCGGTTGCTGATCATGGACGAGCCGACCTCGGTGCTGACGCCGCAGGAAGTCGAAAAGCTGTTCGAGACGTTGCGGCGGCTGGCGTCCGAGGGCTGCTCCATTCTCTACATCAGTCACAAGCTCG
>JBEKFO010000060.1:0-13612 GCA_050013275.1 Roseiarcus sp.
CTGCGCGCGATCGCCGGGCTCGAACTCGGCGTCAGAGTTCTGGCGTGGTGCCGCATGACCAAGGCCGATATCGACGCCGCGCGCCGCGCCGGCGTCGGCGCGGTCAATCTGTCGATTCCCGCCTCCGATCGATTGCTGCGCGCCAAGCTCGGCCTCACCCGCGCCGAAGCGCTGCAGCGCGTGCGCGGCCTCGTTCCGCTCGCGCTCGACGCTGGACTCGAGGTCGCCGTCGGCGCGGAAGACGCTTCGCGCGCCGACATCGATCACCTGCTTCGCCTCGCCGACGCGGCGGCCGAGGCCGGCGCCTTCCGCCTGCGTCTCGCCGACACCGTCGGTGTGCTCGATCCGTTCGCGACGCAGGCGCTGTTGGCGCGCGTCGTCGGCGCGAGCGATCTGGCGATCGAGTTCCACGGCCACGACGACTACGGCCTCGCGACCGCCAACACGCTCGCCGCGGCGCGCGCCGGCGCGACCCATCTCTCGGTGACGGTGGGGGGCCTGGGCGAACGCGCGGGCAACGCGCCGCTCGAGGAGGTCGCGGCGGCGCTCGAATGCCTGGACGGCGCCGCGACCGGCGTCGATCTGGCGCAATTGTCCGAATTGGCGGCGATGGTCGCCGAGGCGGCGCAGCGCGGCGTTCCCTCGGGCAAGGCGATCGTCGGCCGCGATGTCTTCTCCCATGAATCGGGCGTTCACGTCGCCGGACTGCTCGCCGATCCCGAGAGCTATCGCGGCCCCGATCCGGCGCTGTTCGGCCGGCGCCATCGCTTCGTCGTCGGCAAGCATTCGGGCGCCAAGGCGCTCGCGCACGCGCTCGGCGAGCGCGGAATCGGCTTGGCGGCGGAAACGGCGCCGGTCCTGCTGGCGCGGGTGCGCCGGCGCGCGACGCAGAGCAAGGCCTCGATTTCCAGCGACGAACTCGTGCGCCTTCACGACGAGGCCGCGGCCGAGGCGCTGGCCCAATTCGCGCAGCCCGCCGGCTGAGCGCAAGGAGAGCAACGATGACCTGTTCGCTCGACGAACGTCCGATCGACGCGACGAATTTCCTCGACAGGCTCAAGCGCCTATCCTCGGCAGAGGACTTCTTCGCCGCGCTCGGCGTCGCCTACGACGAGACGGTGCTGCGCGTCGCGCGCCTGCACATCCTCAAGCGCATGGGCCAATACCTCGAGCGCGACGAACTGGAGGGTTTGCCCGACTCGGTCGTCGCCGCGCGCGCCCAGGCGAGGCTGCAACGCGCCTACGCCGACTTCGAACGCTCCTCGCCGCTCGCCGAGCGCGTGTTTCAGGTGCTCAAGGATCACGATCCGCAACGCCCCGTCTCGCCCAGCACGGCCTTCGTCGCGCTCGACGAGATCGCGCCGCTTCCGCCTGCGCGTTGAGCGGGGCGCTGTCGCGACGCCATCGTGTCGCGTTCCCGACAGCCCTGCGTAGCGTGGCGGCCCGCGGTCGCGGCCGATCTTCAGAATCGCAAGTATTTTCAGTTCCTTGACCGCGAGCATGCGACTTGGCACGGCGCGTGCGTGAGAGGGTCCGACGTCTTCGCTTTGGAGGCCCCATGCACTTCGTCGTTTGCATCAAGCAGGTTCCGGACTCGGCGCAGATCCGCGTTCACCCGGTCACCAACACGATCATGCGCCAAGGCGTGCCGACGATCATCAATCCCTATGATTTGTTCGCGCTTGAAACGGCGTTGCGGCTGCGCGACGAGCAAGGCGGCGAAGTGACGGTCCTCACGATGGGTCCGCCCTCGGCGGAGGACGCGTTGCGCAAGGCGCTCACCTTCGGCGCCGATCGCGCGGTGCTGCTCACCGATCGCTTCTTCGCGGGCTCCGACACTTTGGCGACGAGCTACGCGCTCGCCCAGGCGATCCGCAAGATCGCGGAGACCTGGGGCGCGCCCAGCGTCGTCTTCGCCGGCAAGCAGACGATCGACGGCGACACCGCGCAGGTCGGCCCGGGCGTTGCGCGCCGGCTCGGCCTCAACCAGCTCACCTATATCTCCAAGATCGTCGGACTCGACGCCGCCGCGCGC
Source organism: Roseiarcus sp. (assembly GCA_050013275.1). Taxonomy (GTDB): domain Bacteria; phylum Pseudomonadota; class Alphaproteobacteria; order Rhizobiales; family Beijerinckiaceae; genus Roseiarcus. The sequence continues at coordinate 2,036 of JBEKFO010000060.1, forward strand.
GCGATCGAACTCGAACGACGCGCCGAAGGCGGAACGCAGGTCCTGCGCTCGACGCTGCCCTGCCTCGTCACCATGCTCGAAGGCTCCGCGGAAATCCGGCGCGGCTCCTTCGCCGACGCCTTACGCGCCGCGCGCGCCGAGATCGTCACGTGGAGCGCGGCGGCGGCGGGCATCGAGGACTTGCAAAAATGCGGCCTGCGCGGTTCGCCGACCGTGGTCAAACGCGTGTTCGCGCCGACGCCGCGCGCCGAAAAGGCCAAGGCGATCGAGCCGACGCCGCGCGCCAAGGAAACCGCTGAAGACCTGATCGCTGCGCTGTTCGAGGCCAAGCCGGCGCTCGCCGCCGACCTCGAAGGGCTCGCGGCGGGATTGTGAGGAGACAAGCGATGTCCGATACGCCCCCTCCCGCCGCGCCCGCGCCCAATCGCGCGGCGATGAAGAAAGAGCTGCCGGAGCGCTTCAAGGCCTACAAGAACGTCTGGGTCATGGTCGAGCTCGAACGCGGTCAGGTTCATCCCGTCTCGTGGGAGCTGATGGGCGAAGGCCGCAGGCTCGCCGACAAACTCGGCGTCGAACTCGCGGCGGTCGTCGTCGGCGCGCCGGGCGCGGGAACGCGCGAGGCCGCGGCTGAGAGCTTCGTCTACGGCGCCGACCTCGCCTATGTCGTCGAGAACCCGATCCTCGCCGAGTATCGCAACGAGCCTTATGCGAAGACGCTCACCGATCTCGTCGATGTCCATAAGCCGGAAATTCTGCTGCTCGGCGCCACCAACCTCGGGCGCGATCTCGCCGGCACGGTCGCCACCACGCTGCTCACCGGCCTCACCGCCGATTGCACTGAACTCGCGGTCGACGCCGACAAGTCGCTCGCCGCGACCCGCCCGACCTTCGGCGGCTCGCTCCTGTGCACGATCTACACGCTCAACACCCGGCCGCAGATGGCGACCGTGCGCCCGCGGGTGATGGCGACGCCCGCGCGCCAGGAGGGGCGAACCGGCCGCGTCGTCGAACACGCGGTCGATCTCAAGGAAGAAAGCATCGTCACCAAGGTGCTGTCGTTCCTGCCCGATCGCGCCTCGCAAAAATCGAACCTCGCTTTCGCCGATGTCGTCGTCGCCGGCGGACTCGGATTGCAAAGCGCCGAGAACCTGCAATTGGTGCGCGCGCTCGCCGGCGTTCTGGGCGGCGAATGGGGCTGTTCGCGCCCCTGCGTGCAAAAGGGCTGGGCGCCGGCGGAGCGGCAGATCGGCCAGACCGGCAAGACGATTCGGCCGAAGCTCTATATCGCCGCGGGCATTTCCGGCGCGATCCAGCACCGCGTCGGCGTCGAAGGCGCCGATCTCATCGTCGCGATCAACACCGACCGCAACGCCCCCATCCTCGACTTTGCGCATTTCGCGGTGGCGACCGACGCCATCCGCTTTCTGCCGGCGCTGACCGAAGCGTTTCGCGCGCGCGTTTCCGCGCATTCGCGCGACCGGCTCGCCGGCTGAGGAGAACCGCCATGGTCGAAAAATTCGATTGCATCGTCGTCGGCGCGGGCATGTCCGGCAACGCCGCCGCCTACACCCTGGCCAAGCGCGGCCTCTCCGTCCTGCAACTCGAGCGCGGCGAATACGCCGGCTCGAAGAATGTGCAGGGCGCGATCATGTACGCCGACATGCTCGAGGCGATCATCCCCGATTTTCGCGAGGATGCGCCGCTCGAGCGCCATCTGATCGAACAGCGCTTCTGGATGATGAGCGAGGCCGCGCACACCGGCATGCACTATCGCTCGGACGCCTTCAACGAGGCCAGGCCGAACCGCTACACCATCCTGCGCTCGCAGTTCGACAAATGGTTCTCGCGCAAGGTGCGCGAGGCCGGCGCGCTGGTGCTGACCGAGACGACTGCGCTCGAGCTGATCTTCGACGCCTACGGCGCGTGCGTCGGCGTGCGCACCGACCGCGAGGGCGGCGTCGTCCACGCCGACGTCGTCGTCCTCGCCGAAGGCGTCAACGGATTGCTCGGCAGCCGCGCCGGTCTTCGCGCGCCGCCCAAGGCCGATCACGTCGCGCTCGCCGTCAAGGAAATGCATTTCCTTCCCGCCGAGACGATCGAGGCGCGCTTCAACGTCAAAGGCGACGAGGGCGTCGTCATCGAGGCGGTGGGCGCGATCTCGCGCGGCATGACCGGCATGGGCTTCATCTACACCAACAAGGAATGCCTCTCGGTCGGCATCGGCTGCCTCGTCTCCGATTTCGCTCGCAGCGGCGAGACGCCCTATGGGCTGCTCGAAGCGTTCAAGGCGCATCCGTCGGTCAAGCCGCTCATCGAAGGCTCGGAAGTGAAGGAATACGCAGCCCATCTCATTCCCGAAGGCGGCTACAAGACGGTGCCGCAGCTCTGCGGCGACGGCTGGGTCGTGGTCGGCGACGCCGCGCACCTCAACAACGCGATCCATCGCGAGGGCTCGAACCTCGCGATGACCTCCGGCCGCCTCGCCGCCGAGGCGGTCTTTCAGATCAAGAGCCGCCGCGAAAAAATGACCAAGGACAATCTTTCGCGCTATCCCAAGGCGCTGCAAGACTCCTTCGTGATGAAAGACTTACGCAAATACCGCGACATGCCGGCGTTGTTGCACACCAATTCGCGCAACTTCTTCCTCACCTATCCCGAACTCGTGGCCAAGGCGATGGAAAGCTTCGTACGCGTCGATGGCACGCCCAAGCGCGAAAAGGAGGCGACGACGATCGCCGCCTTCCGCAAGGCGCGCGGCTGGACCGGTCTGTTCGGCGACGCGTTCAAGCTCGCGCGCGCCTGGCGCTGAAACGCAGGAGAAGCCAATGGGCAAGCCCGTCGAAGTGCGCGTCGAAGAGAAACTCTATCAGAACCGCTACGTCGTGGACGGCGGCCGCAGCCATATCCGCGTTGTCGCACGCGGCGAGCCGTCCGCCAATCTGATGGCGATGACGACGCTGTGTCCGGCCGGATGTTATACGCTCACCGAGGCCGGCCAAGTGGAAGTCGCGCCCGACGGCTGCTTCGAATGCGGCACGTGCCGCGTGCTGTGCGAGCCGGCGGGCGAGGTCGAGTGGAACTATCCCCGCGGCGGCTACGGCGTGCTGTTCAAGTTCGGCTGATTGTCGATCGGCCTCGGGTCCGAACGCCGATCGGCATCGCAACCTGCTGATTGGCTTCACATTGACCGGATCAACCTTCGGCGCTTTTCCACATTCGGTCTGATCGACTGCCCGCGGCTTCTGACGCGGGTGGTGGGGGATGCTGATTGTGGAGACGATTGGCCGGAGGCGGCGCGCGGGGAAATCGCCCGCGAGCTGGGGATATCCCACAACACGGTTCGCAATATTCTTCGCTCGAACGAGACGGCGCTTTCCTATGAGCGACAGACTCAGCCCCGCCCCAAGCTGGGGCGCTGGGAGACTGACATCGACCGGATCCTGCTGAAGAACGCGGAAGCGTCGACGCGCGAGCGCTTGACGATGATCCGGCTGTTCGAAGAGTTGCAGGCGCTGGGCTACCAAGGCGGCTACGACGCCGTTCGACGCTACGCCAAGACCTGGAGCCGCGATCACGCAAGCCAGACGGCGAGCGCCTACGTCCCTTTGTCGTTTGCACAGGGAGAAGCCTACCTGTTCGACTGGAGCCACGAGATTGTGGTGCTGGACGGCGCCACGGTGACCTTGAAGGCCGCGCATGTCCGGCTATGACGCAGCCGCATGATGTTCATGCGCGCCTATCCGCGCGAGACCCACGAAATGGTGTTCGACGCGCACCTGGCGATCGCGATCGCGCGAAGCTGTATCCGCGCGGGTTCACGGGACCGCTTCTTCAACACCGTCGATCTCGTCAACCGGCTCGAAGCCGAGGGGAGATCTGGCCGTCAGGGGCGGGTCGCCGATTATCTCACGCGCCTCGACTTCGTCATCCTTGACGAGCTTGGCTACCTCCCTTTCGCGCAGTCCGGGGGACAGCTCTGCTCCACTTGACCAGCCGTCTCTACGAGCGCACCTCGATCATCGTCACCACCGATCTCGCTTTCGGCGAATAGCCGAGCGTCTTCGGCGATCCGAAAATGACCACCGCGTTGCTGGACCGCCTCACGCACCACTGCGACATCGTTGAGAGCGGCAACGAAGGCTGGCGCCTCAAGATCGCATCTAAACGCTGCCAACCGCTCCCCCGCTGGACCCGCACTCGCCCCGGCTGCGCAACTCCGACCAGCTCCGCCGGGGCGAGCGCTACCGACAGCGGCACGAAATCGGTGGGTCTGTCGTCGATGCCGATCCACACGGGTCGTCCAGGCACGGCCGGCGCTGCCTACTGTGCAGCCGACAGGGTCGAGTAATCCGTCGCCGGCGATCACGACCGTATCAAAACGCGGCGCGACACCGCCATCCATAATGTCAACGGGCTGCAAATACGACGCGAACGGCCGTGTCTCCAAGGCCTCGTGATCTTCGACGCCATACCCAAGAGGTAGTCGGATCGAGCCGCGGCGCCCAGGCGCAATGAATGTCGGAGGCCACCGCAGAGCCCATTTACTGGCCGGAGATGATTCTGATGGGTCCGCCCAGCAGCCTGAACGGCAGGGCGACTACGGATCCAAGAGCGTCTGCAGGCGCTCCTTGGCTCTGCGAGGCGGAACCAGGAACGGCGCCCACTCCATTTTGGAGCACGGCGGCCAGTTGTGGCGCCACTTCGGCGAGTTGCGCAAATTTGTCGTGATTGGACGAATCGGCGCCCGCGACCTCCGTCATATCGATAACGACGGCGCCCAAAGCGGCGAGTTCCTCGACGTTTGCCTCGGCCCCAAGCCGATCCTGCCCGCCCGCGATGAACTTTGACAGTTGGAGCGCTTTGTCGTCACGGGACAGCACAATGTAGAACGGCTTCTGCGGCTTGCCGAAACGGCGCATCTGCGATTTGAAAACATCGATGTCGATGTCGGGCGAAGTGAGAACGATGCTCCCAAGCTTTTGCATCGGAGGAAGACGGCCCGAGATTTTGATCTGCCGCAGCGCTTCCACGGTCACCCAATTGCCCATGGAATGGGCGAGGATGTTGATCTGGTCCGCATCGCTGGCGAAGACGAGTCGCAGTGTGCGCTCGAGATCGTCGCGGGCCGCCGTGGCGCTATTGTTGTCATAGACATAGCCGGTGAGCTGCCCGCGCGACGCCCAAGTAAACAAGACAGGAACCGCGCCTGACTTTGCATCCTCAACTACCTGAACGCCCCGGTAGAGTCCCTCGGCGAACATCGTATTGTAGCCGTGTACGAACACCAGGACCTTGCGGCTGCCGCGCGGCCGGGTCGCCAATTGCGCGTTGAGGCGCGTGAGAAATTGCTTGTCGCCGTCGAGGTAGGTCTCGTCCCGCACGACAAAATCGGTCGCGGCGCTACCGGGCGCAGTTGACGCCCATTCGATATTGCCGGGCTTGTGCGTCGGCGGGACCGAAACGGTCAATTCGGCGAAGTCGAGAGCGCGGGCTCTTTCACCGTTGAACATCGTGCCCTCTCGTGAATCGCGCTCGCGGGTCGTCGCCACCAGCACGTCGTGACTGCTGGCGCCTGTGGCGCCCTCGGCAACGGGGCTGAGAAAGCCAGTCTCCGGTCGGGAAGCGCATCCGATGAGCGGCGCGAGGAGGACCAAAAAGGCGCAAAAGACCGAGGGGCGCGATAGCGACGCGACGAAAGAGATCGGCCCGTCGGGGCCGCGTCGTTGTGTTCGGATCATCTTGGCGCCCCACCCATCCAGACAGCCCAGTCGTTCTCGCGATGGTGTACGACAGTTCGACCCGGCCCGCCGCGAAAGGCGGTCGAGCTCAGCGGCGCCGAGCACGCAACCGGAGTTCTCCCCGGCGCCCCAAGATCCGTCGACCCGAGCGATCGGCAATCCCGATCAACGCCATCACAGCTTCTCATGCGATAGCCGGTACTCGCGGTCAAAACGGCGGCCTGAGTGGTGTCTTGTGCTCCTCGTCGCGGCTTTCGCGCAAGCATATTTCGACATCTGGCCCATACTAAGCGGTCCCTTGACCTCCGGCTGCGCAAAGCGCGGACATCGCAAAGTAACCTGCGCGGGACACGATGTAGCCAAGGGAACGCCAATCATCATTTTCATCTCGACGACCCAGGCGACAATTTTGACGACGCGCAGTCCATTACGTCACTGCAAACCGGCGCCGATCGATTTCGCCGTGCTCAGCAGGTTTTCCGGCTGGATGCTGATGAACCCGGCGCCTGGGCTGTCGATTTCAGCAATCAACAGGAAGGCAAGCGCGATCGAGAGCGGCAGCACCCACAGCGTGGCGGCCGATTTTCGCGACGCGCCATATCCGAACAGAAAATTCGCGCCAATCGCGACGAACACCGTCAGTCCCCATACTTCGAGTGGGAGACGATTTCGCCATGCGGCCAGCGTGAGCCCCTGCGTGTCGATGACTTCGTTCGCGCCGGCGACCGCGAGGGCGGCGACAGGCGTCGGCTCGCTCGCAGCGGCGTGCGCGACGAATTCCCATAGTTTCGTTTGCGCCTTTTCGGTCTCGACGTCGAGCCGCTGCGACGCTTCGAGATCCTGATCGGAGAAGAAGGCGAGGCGGAGGCGCAAATAGTCACGCAGCACGGCTTGGCCGGCGGCCGTCGTCGCAGCCGGCAAGAGTTCCATACGCGAGAACTCGGTGCCGATGGCGTTGGCCTCTGCTTCCTCGCAGCCCTTGCGTTGATCGAAACGGCTGACCGACATCGACAGCGCGAAGCCAACGATCACGGCGAGCAGCGTGAACGCCACATTTCTGGCGGTTTCGAAATCATGGCGATCCGCCCTATCTTGGGTCGTTCTCTGCGAACTCAGGCGAACCCCTGCTCGCGCCGCCGCCCATTGAAGGACAAAACTCACCACGAACACCAGGAGTGGAAGATCAACTAACCGATTACTGGCCATGAGCCGCTTCCATTGATCTCCGAACGTTTCAGAGCGCTCGCAACAGTTTTCAAACCCGCTCTGGGCAACGATAGTCGTTACGCCTCGCGCAGCGCCTGCACTTTGCCGGCCCTCACCGCAGCCTTCAGCTTTGCGTGATCCGCTTCGGCCTGGTCGGCATAGGCCACGGCGAAGCGGCCAATCGCATCGTCAAAGACGTCTTTTCCGCCGAGGTAGCCGCTGATCGTCCATGCGTCGCCAGCCTTGGCGTGACCGCGCGCCAGCGCCCAGCCGCATGCTCCTCCGTAAAGCCGCAGCGTTTCGGCATCGAAGGTTTCCACCGTTGGCTTGATCTTGGCGTCCCGCAGCTGGCGGGCGTAAAGGTGTCGGCCTTCGACGCCCGTGACCCAGCCCAAGAACACATCTGACGCCGGCTGCATCAGCCGCTGCCCCGCGACCACACGCTGGCCGCAATGTCGATAGACGCTGGCGCCGGCATACGGCTCCAGCACCGACACACGCGCCTCTTTGAACTGCAAGAACAGCGGGTCGTTGCTCGCTGACATCAACAGCGCAATCCAGCACTGGCGTCCGACGCTGCCGATGCCGACTACTTTGATCGCCGCATCGACCAGCCGGTATCGGTCAAACAGCGCCCGCCTGTCGTCGCTCAGGCTCTGCCGATAGGCGGCGAGGACAGCCTCGAGCGAAGTCATGAAGTCGGGTCTCCGCGCCTCCTCGGGATGGAAGATCAATGGCGGCGCGTCGCGGATGTGGATCTGGCCCCCGACGAGTTCTGCGAGTTGCGGATAATCCAATTCCGAGCCCGCGGAATGCTCCGCCGCCTTGGCAATTTTCCGTCGAAGAACCTTTTGACGATCGTCGTTGGGAATGAGGTCGAGAATGTCGTCACTGCGAATCTGGGAATACCACACCTCTAGAGGCGACATCCGGGCATAGTCAGCGAGCCGCTCGCGATAGCTCCGGGTCGTCGCCACCGCAGCGCCGCGCCCGTCGTCGTCGCTGAGACCAATCGATCGCGCCGCGAGCACAAACGATGCAGCGAGCCGTTTGACGTCCCATTCCCAGGGCGCTGGCAGCGTCTCGTCAAAATCGTTCATGTCGAAGATGATGTTCCTCTCGGGGGTCGCAAAGCCACCGAAGTTCAGCAGGTGACAGTCCCCGCATGCCTGAACCCGCACCCCCGTTGCAGGCGTCGCGGCCAGGTCGCCCGCCATGACTCCGGCGGAACCCCTGAAAAACGCGAACGGCGAGACCAGCATGCGTCCGTAACGCACCGGCAGGAGTTCCTGCAACCGCTCCGAATCCGCCGCGCGCAGGTTTTCAATCGGATCGATGCGAGCCGCCGGCCGCTTCCATTCGGCGTGAGTCGGCCTCGGCGCTTTTTCTCTCAGCGCCTTGCCCTCGGCCATCATTTCGTCGGGCGAGCGAAAATTCGAAGGCGACGCTTGATTTGCGGCGGCCCGCGACGAAAGGCGGAATGCCTTCTCAGCCTGCTTGGTCATTCCCAGCCTCCTGCCTTCTTGCAGACTATGGCGCGACCACGATCGGTGGTTTGACCTGCGCAAACTCGTTGCATATCCGCCGCAATTCAGCCGCGCCTGCGCGGCGCACTGGCTCCGATGCGTATCCGCGCCTGCCGAGGGCGCGCACGGCGCGTTGCTTCAGGTGAAGGGTCCGAGTTTGAACATCAAGCCGCCGACAATCAGCAGGCCGAGGGCCGCGACCAAACATGCGACCAGAAAAGTCAAATCCCAAGGCTCATTTCCGTGCCTGAGTTGTTTCGTGTACATCCGGTGCTGCACGCACGCGCCGATGAGCGCCAAGGTGCCGATCGCCGCCAACAGCAGCCCGAGATGTCTGGGTTCCTGCTCTTGCGCCCCCGCTGCCGCCGTTCGATCGCGAAGCTCTTGCAACACCTTGTAGATTGTGAAGCCAAAGGTGATCATCGAAAACGACGTTCGGATCCACCCCATAAGCGTACGCTCCGCCGCCATGCGGGTTCGGTCCAACGCCAGAATGTCGCTTAGGTTCCGCTTGGTTTCATCCATTGCCCTGCCCCCTCAAGATCCAACGTAAGCGTCTCGATTTCATTTGCGATTGACGCGCTCCGATCTTAGTCGCGACGGCTGCCTGGAATGAGCTCCGCGCCGGTCGCGGGCGACCACTCATCGGACTCGCCGCACGATCTCGAATCCCGGCGACGCGCACTCTCGGCGAAAGACCGCCCTCCACTTCTTCTTCGCACGTTCTGAGCTTCCCACAGGGCGCGCAGCGGAGCGCGCAACAATCGAGTCTCGTGGTCTCACTTGCCGATTCCAAACAAGGTCAGGAGGCGGGTAGTTACCCCGCGAACGACTACGTAGGGCAATATCACAATGAGCACCGCAACGATGATCGCCTCGCCGGGATGCACATCCGTGACGAGGAACTGGTAGACAAGATCCAAGACCAGTGCGACTGCGACGACTTTTACGACGCGCTTCCAACCGTCCTTGATCAGCGCGGCTCGGTTCGTGGGCTGAGTGAAAATCGCCCAAAGATATGGGGAACTGCCGTTCTTTGCGTCATGCCAGCCCGAGACGATGGCGAAAATTGCGGCCACGATCGGCTGCAAAATGAATCGGAAGCTAATTGGGCCGCCGAGGCGATCTCCGAGATTTTCGACAATGCGCAGCCATGTTTCGCTCATCTCGGTCTCTCCGCATTGATGATTCGATTGAAAGCGATTCCCGATCGCCATTGTCCGCAACGACGCCCGGAAGACGAGGGCTTCGAGGTCACTCCATGAACCAGCCGTGGCTCACGACAAGCGACTGACCGGTCAACGCATTGTTAGGAAACGCCGCAAAAAACAACGTCGCCTCGGCGACATCCTGCGCCGTCGTGAACTGACCATCGACCGTATCTTTCAGCATCACGTTCTTGATCACCTCGGCCTCGCTGATTCCGAACTCCTTGGCCTGCTCGGGGATCTGCTTGTCGACGAGCGGCGTGCGGACGAACCCGGGGCAGATCACATTGGCGTGCACGCCATATTCGGCCCCTTCCTTCGCAACGACGCGCGCGAGACCGAGCAAACCGTGTTTGGCCGTCACATACGGCGCCTTGAGCTTCGAGGCCTCCTTCGAATGCACGGAGCCCATGTAGATGACGCTTCCGCCGCGACCGGATTTGTACATGTGCGGCAGGCAGGCCCGCGTCGTCAGGAAGGCGCCGTCCAGATGGATCGCGAGCATCTTCTTCCAGTCCGCGTAACTGAACTGCTCCAACGGATGAACGATCTGAATGCCGGCGTTGCTGACGAGGATGTCCACGCCGCCGAAAGCGGCGACCGCCGCCGCGACGCCGGCATTGACGGCCTCTTCGTCGCACACATCCATCGCAATCCCGATCGCCTCCGCGCCGCGCCCGCGCATCTCGGCGGCCGTAGCGTCCGCCGCCGCCCTATTCAGGTCGGCGATAGCGACCTTTGCGCCTTCGCGCGCAAAGGTGAGCGCGATTTCTTTGCCGATGCCGCTAGCTGCGCCGGTCACGATCGCGGACTTGCCCTTGAGCTTCATGTCGGGTCCCTTCGTGTCGCGAGATAGTCGTAAACGACTTGTCCCAGTCCCAGGGTCATGTCGGCCAGGATGTGCACGCCGCCGATAACCTCACGCACGGGCAGCGACGCGACCGGCGCCAGGGCGTGATGGAACAGCTCCAGCGCCGCCGGGCCCTCCCAGGCGCCCTTCACCGTAATATCCTCCATGAAATAGCGGACGATCTCGCAGATGCGCGGACTGCCGTCGACGTGCGGAATGATCTTCAGGAGAAAGTTCGGCGCCGCCAGCGATTCCAAGATCGCTCCGTGCGGAAGCGTTCGATGCTTGTAGCCCATCGTCGCGACGGCGACTGGGACGGGGCCGTATCTCAACACGCCGCCCAGAGTGTCCTTCTCGACCCGCAACTCCGGCCAAGCCAGTTTCTTTGGAAAGCCCCAGAGCTCGCGCCCGCCGGCGATCGGCGGATGATCGTTCAGGTACATCGCGTGGACGTACCCGCCGCGCTCGCCGCGAAAGCTCACCGGAATGACTTGGCCGCTTTCCGTGTAGTCGCCGAAGCCCGTCGAGTCGGGCATGCGGATGAACTCGTACTTGACAATCGGATCCGTCATCTCGAGCGGAGCCGGAATCACCGCCCTCAACGCGTCCGGGTCGGTACGATACGTGACGATCAAGAATTCACGATCGATGAACCGGTACGGTCCGGGCGGAAACGCGGGGCTGGTGAGCGGCATTGCGAAAGCGCGCTTCCTGACTTCGGTCTCGTCCACGCAAAACTCCTTGTCATCGCCTCGAATCTAGAGATCGAAGAGACGTACGCCGTTCCCGTAGTCGGTGAGGCGACAGGTTTCAGGATGCTTCAGCACTCTCTGGACGTCATACCGGCCGCCCTGCCAAAGATCGTCGACCGTGGCCCGCGAAAATTCGTAGTCCTTGAAATCGGACGACGCCGTGTCGTGCCGATTGACCAGACGGATCAGCGACAGCGGGCCACGCTGGCTCACCGCGCGGAGTCTCTGCACCTGCGGATCGGAAAGCAGCGTTTGCGGCAGCTTGGCGAGCACGTCGGCCAGGGCGCTGCGCAGCGC
>JBEKFO010000061.1:0-13454 GCA_050013275.1 Roseiarcus sp.
GGCATCGTGCAGGGCACCTACGAGACCTTCGCCGAAATGGGCCGCCAGCATTACGCCGGCGATCTCAAGGGCAAGTGGATCCTGACCGCCGGCTTAGGGGGCATGGGCGGCGCGCAGCCGCTCGCGGCGACGATGGCCGGGGCTTCGCTGCTCGCGGTCGAATGCCGACCTTCGGCGATCGAGTTCCGCCTGCGCACCGGCTACGTCGACATCGCCGCCAAGGACCTCGACGACGCGCTCGCGATCGTCGAGCGGGCGACGAAGGAGCGCAAAGCGGTCTCGGTCGCGCTTCTCGGCAACGCGGCCGAGGTCATGCCCGAGGTCGTGCGCCGCGGCGTCAGGCCCGACATCGTCACCGACCAGACCTCCGCGCACGATTCCGTCAACGGCTATCTGCCCAAGGGCTGGACGCTGCAGCAGTGGGAAGAGCGGCGGTCGAGCGATCCCAAAGGCGTCGAGCGCGCCGCGAAGGCGTCGATGGCCGAGCACGTGCGCGCGATGCTGCACTACTGCCACGCGGGCGTTCCCACCGTCGACTACGGCAACAACATCCGCCAGATGGCGCTCGAAGAAGGGGTCAGCGACGCGTTCGACTTTCCCGGCTTTGTGCCCGCCTACATCAGGCCGCTGTTCTGCCGCGGCGTCGGGCCGTTCCGCTGGGCGGCGCTGTCGGGCGATCCGGAGGACATTTACCGGACCGACGCCAAGGTCAAAGAGCTGATGCCCGGCGACGCGCACCTGCACAATTGGCTCGACATGGCGCGCGAGCGCATTCGCTTCCAGGGCCTGCCCGCGCGCATCTGCTGGGTGGGCTTAGGCGACCGCCACCGTCTCGGCCTCGCGTTCAACGAAATGGTCGCCTCGGGGGAGGTGAAGGCCCCGATCGTCATCGGCCGCGACCATCTCGATTCCGGCTCGGTCGCCTCGCCCAACCGCGAGACCGAGGCTATGAAGGACGGCTCCGACGCGGTCTCCGACTGGCCGCTCCTCAACGCGCTGCTCAATTGCGCGTCCGGCGCGACCTGGGTGTCGCTGCACCACGGCGGCGGCGTCGGCATGGGCTACTCGCAGCACGCCGGCATGGTGGTGGTGTGCGACGGCACGCCCGAAGCGGCGCGGCGCATCGCCCGCGTGCTGTGGAACGACCCCGCGAGCGGCGTGATGCGGCATGCGGATGCGGGCTACGAGGCGGCGGTGGAATGCGCGCGGGAGAAGGGGCTGGATTTGCCGAGTCTGGGGGAGTGAGGGAAGCGCAGGGTGGTTTGAACGTACAGGTGAGGGTCGATCAATCAACAAAACGCTATGATACCACAACTAAATAAGATCTCACATTGTCGCCCAATCTCTACTGAGCGGCTTTACTTGTAGCGTGTCGCCTGGAAATATCCCGATTTCCGCTAACGTGCGCGCTGTATCGTCTGAATTCGCGGTGCGCTTCGGATATTTCTTGCCGCCCTTGCCCTCAAGCGTCCATTGTTTGTCATACGCGCGCTCCTTAATTCTATTGTCAATTGTGTTTAACCTACTGTATATTACATTCAATAAGTCCTGAAATGTGTTATATCTACTGTACTGTAACCTAAATACATCGCTGTTTCTACCGAATATTGGTATTGTATCCACAAATAAAATATCATCATCGGGTTCGCTTATGTGTTTTCTGTTGGTCGTGACGAACTTGTTTCCTATTTCCTGGGAGCCGGTTAGTCGCGTTTCTATCCCGACCAAACGTTCTTGCAATTGCAAAATACTTTGACCCAAGGGATCAGCGCTTTCGCGCATCTTGAAACTGGCATTGGCCTGAGTGATCGGATTGCTGACTTGAAATTCAGGCTCTCTAATTGCACGCACTGATTCCGAAAGCCGCTTCCTGCCCGCCTCAATGCTGTGCCAATCAGATAAATCCACAAAAATCGTTCGATGGCTAATATTATCAAATGGAAGGATCGTGCCGGCTTTCGCGACATGCACCGTTGGTTTTAGCGTCGCGTGTCGAATTCCCAGTTCATAAAGCGCATTTGGATTCAAGTCTGTTAAGTCCGCGAGAACAAGATCCGAATGCAGTATATCCGCCACAACACGGTCGCCTATCATTCCAGGATCGGCGTCTTCGTCTGCACGTTTCACCCGGTAACCGAACTCATCGGATTCCATGACGTGCTTAATCACTGCGTGAAGAAGAAGGTCTGCGTGCCTTCGCACATCAGTTCCCTCTTTCCCGATAGGTCCAATCACGAAACACAGCGGATGTTTCTGCGCAGGGGACGCAGTGGTTTGCTTGGTCATCTAACGCGAGCAATCCGAGTTCTGAGTAAAACCATTAAGCCATAACATGTCAGTGCATCCTCGGCTAGTCACACTGTCGCATATCGCCAAAACACGTTGCCCAGCTCATGCTGCTAATTCCTGTTGGTCAAACGCAATTTGCTCGTGCTGTCCCTTCCTCGCTCATCCGTACGAAGGCCACCCTGTGGATTTTCACCGCGTATCGCCGGTGTTTCCAAGGAGTGCAGACGTCTTGAATCCGTCAAGTTTTCGTACCCTGGATATTATCGTTCATGGATAGTTCGCCCCAGAACGAGCGTCACCGATTGGTGCGCGAGCTAAGCGTCAAGTTTTCACCCCCAACCACCTGTAATGAGGCCCGCCGACGAATCGCTCACCGCCCGCAGCTCTAAAAGCTATTCCTATCGTGATACGTCTGCAAAAACTGCCGCAGCCGCGGCTCGGCGCTTTCGTGGAACACGCGCCGCGGCGGGCCCTGTTCGACGATGCGGCCGGCGTCGATGAAGGCGATGCGGTCGGCGACGTGGGCGGCGAAGCCCATTTCGTGGGTGACGATCAGCATCGTCATGCCCTCGGCCGCCAGGCTCTTCATCACTTCCAGCACTTCGCCGACGAGCTCCGGATCGAGCGCCGAGGTCGGCTCGTCGAACAGCATCAGGCGCGGCTGCATGGCGAGGGCGCGAGCGATGGCGACGCGCTGCTGCTGGCCGCCCGACAGGCGCGATGGGTACGCGTCGGCCTTGGCGGCGAGGCCGACGCGGGTCAACATCGCCTTCGCGCGCTCCCCCGCTTCGCTCGCCGACAGGCCGCGCACGCGGCGTAACGGCTCGGCGACGTTGTTGAACGCGCTCATGTGCGGCCACAGATTGAAGTGCTGGAACACCATGCCGATCTCGCGCCGCATTTCGCGCAAAGCGCGCGCGCCCATCGGCCGGCGCTTTCCGTCGGGGGCGTCCTCGTAGCCGATCAGCTTTCCCGCGATACGCACGTCGCCCGCGTCGTAGGATTCTAGAAAGTTCACGCAGCGCAGCAGCGTGCTCTTGCCCGAGCCGCTCGGCCCGATCAGGCAGACGACCTCGGAATGGCGGACGGTCAAGTCGACGCCGCACAGCACCTCGTGCGCGCCGAAGCGCTTGTGCAAGGCCCGGATTTCGATCATCGCCTCGCTCACGCCGGCCTCGCTTCCTCGGCCATGAAGGCGGTGACGCGCGCCTCCAAGCGCCGCCCCAGGCGCGAGACGCCTTCGACCAGCAGCCAATAGAACGCGGCCATGGCGAAGATGGCGTCGAAGGCGGTGAAGGTTTCGGCGGCCATGGTCTGCATCTGGTACATCAGTTCGGGCACGGTGATGATCGACAGGACGACGGTCTCCTTCGATAGCACGATCAGCATGTTGACGATCGGCGGCACGGCGGCGATCAGCGCCGCGGGCAGGGTGACGCGCAAGAGCACGTCGATGGGCTTCATGCCGACACACATCGCCGCCTCGATCTGGCCGACCGGCACGGCCGCGAAACCGCCGCGGAAGATTTCGGCGAAATAGGCCGAGGAATAGAGGCCGAGGCCGAGGATTCCGGCGGTCGTCGCCTCCAGCCTCAGGCCGATATAGGGCCCGCCGGCGTAGATAAGGAAAAGCTGCACCAGGAACGGCGTGCCGCGAAAGACCTCGATGAAGACGCGCAGCAGCCAGCGCAGCGGCGGCAGGCGCAGTCGATAGATGAGCGCGATGACGAAGCCGAGAACGACGCCGAGCGCGCCGCCGGCGCCCCAGCACATGACCGTGACGCCGAAGCCGCTGAGGAGCGAAGGCGCGTAGCGCCAGAGGACTTCGAAGTCCATTTAGGCGCGCTCCCCCGCCAGCCGCCGCTCGGTGAGCGCGCCGAGCGCCGCCAGTCCGAGGTTGATCGCGAGATAGAACGAGGCGCCGCCGACATAGGCCTCGAGCGGCCGATAGGTGAGCGAGGCGATGTTCATGCTCACCCGCGTCAGCTCGGCGATGCCGACCACCGAGACCAGCGACGAAGCTTTCAGGAGCAGGATGAATTCGTTTATCAGCGGCGGGATCGAAATGCGCAGCGCTTGCGGCAGCAGGATGCGCCGCCAGACCTCGACGCCCGAGAAGCCGAGCGCGACCGCAGCCTCGGCCTGGCCGGGCGGCGTCGCGGCGAGCGCGCCGCGCAGGATTTCCGACTGATAGGCGCCCGAGGACAGCGCGAGCCCGCCGATCGCCGCGGCGAGCGCCGGCACGTCGACGCCGAACTTGGCGAGGAAATAATAGATGAACAGCAGCAGCACCAGCAGCGGCACGCCGCGAAACACGCTGACGTAGACGCCGCCGATCCGCGCGAGCCAAGCTTTGCGCGAAAGCCGGGCGATGCACACCGCCGCGCCGATGACGAAGCCGAGCGCGATGCCGGCGAGCGAAATCGCCAGCGTCGTCCCCGCCGCCTGCGTGAGATAGCCGAAGGAATGGAGGATGACCTGCGGGTGCATCGGGCGGCTTTTGAAGGGGCGGCGCGCGCGCCGCCCCTTGTGAAGCGTAGGGTCAGATCGAAGGCTCGGGAACGGTCTTGGGCAGATCCATCGTCTGGCCGAACCACTTCTTCTGGATCGTCGCCATCGTCCCGTCGCCCTCGACCTTGACGATCGCGGCGTTGACCGCGTTGACCAGCGTCGCGTCGTCGAGCCGACCGACCCAGGAGAAATAGGTTGGCTGGCCGAACGCGGGCAGCACCACCGCGAACGCGTCCGAGCGCTGCGCCGCGGCGTAGGCGAGGTTGGGCAGCGAATTGACCGCCGCGTCGATGCGCCCGGCCGCCAGATCGGCGTAGGACTGGTTGTTGTCGACGTATTCCTTGACTTCGACTGGCTTGGGCAATTTGGCCCCGAAGGCCTTGAGCTGTTCGAGCTGCGAAGTGCCCTTCTGGCCGCCGACCGTCTTGCCGGCGATGTCCTCGGGCTTCATGATGCTCTTGTCGTCCGCGCGCTTCATCAGCGCCGCAGTGGCGTCGGCGATCGGCACGGTGAAGAGGTAGCGCTTCATGCGCTCCTTGGTGATCGTGACCGGCGCGATGCAGAGATCGAACTTCTTGGCGTCGAGGCCGGGCAGCACGCTGGTCCAGGGCAGGTCGAGATAGGAGACCTTGACGCCCATCTCCTTGGCGACCGCGTCGATCAGCTCGCGATCGACGCCCTTGTAGACGCCGTTGTCGGAGATGTCGAAAGGCGGGAACTGCATTTCGGTGGCGACGACCAGTTCGCCGCGCTTCTTGATTTCGGCGAGCGTGTCTTGGGCGTAGGCGCCGCGCATCGCGCCGAAGAGGCCGCCGACGGTCGCCGCGGCGGCGATCGTCGCCTTCAGCGCCTCGCGCCGCGTCAGGTCGAACGTTTCGAATTTCCTCATCGCAAACCTCCCACTTTTCACGAAACGATAGCGCCGCCGCCGCGGCGCCGCACAGCGCCTCGGCTTCGGCGCAATCCTAATTCGCGGCCCGCCCCGACGCCACCAGCGTATTTTTAAGTCTATACATAACGGATTCGAGCGTCAACGCGCCGCCGGGCCGCCATCGGTTCGGACGGCCGGTTTCTCGAAGCTCTCGCATCCGGCTCAATATGCGCCCGACAAAAAGCACATCTTATGACGGTGGTTGGCGCGGTCGCGGCCCGCGACAGACGGGCGTGACAAATTATCAATTGTTTTTTGCAGGGGGCTGAGGCATGGCAGGCGCGTCGAAGCCAATGTCGCGTCGACTGAACCGGAAATCCCGGCCGGGCGGCGATCGCCCAGGATATTTTCACCAAGGCGTTGGGGGCGTCGGGGGGCGTTCGGCGGAGCGAAGGCGAGGCGAGGGGCCGCGCCGAAGAGTCGCCGGAATGAGTGAGCCGTGTTCCTCTGAGCTCCGTGTTCCCGAACCTCATTCTTTTTTAGGCGGGGGGCTGACCGTGGGTTCGTTCATCAAGCGCACGCTCCAATTCGGGGCGATGATCGGCATCGTCGTTCTCGGCGCGCTGATCTGGAGGCAGTCGACCGATAATTCGTTTGTCGAAGGCTGCGTCTTCGGCTTGATCGCTCTGGGCGTCATCGGCGTCGGCGCCAGCGAAATCAAGGATTCGGCCGCCGCTTCGCCGTCCCTTTTCTCCGGCGCCGCCATCTCCGATCAAAAGCCGAGCGTGGCGGAGCAGCGTTTCGCCGCCGATCTGGCGCTGATCGGGCGGTTGCTCAAGTCGTATCTGACCGCCAATTCGAGCTATTCGGATTCGCTCGCTCGCGTCAACAAGGACCTTCCGTCGCTGGACAAGCCCGAGCAAATCCGTGCGGTCGTGCTTTCGCTGATCGAAGAAAATCGCAATATTCAGGGCAGGATGGGCGAACTGTCGCGCAGTTTGGACGACTCGGTGGCCAAGATCGAAAAGCTGCGCTCCAACCTCGCGGAGGCCAACGACAAGGCCTTGCGCGATCCGTTGACCGCGCTCGGCAACCGCCGCTTCTTCGACCAGAAGCTCGAAGAAGCGCTCGTCGACGCGCCCGAGGCGGGAGGGCTCTGCCTGGTGATGTGCGACCTCGATCGCTTCAAGACGATCAACGACAAGTTTGGCCATCCCGTCGGCGATATGGTGCTGAAGATGTTCGGCGAGATCCTGTCGAACAACGTCAAGGGCCACGATACCGTCGCGCGCGTCGGCGGCGAGGAGTTCGCGATCATCTTCCCCGATACGCGGCCCGCCGACGCGGCGACCGTCGCCGAGCAGATCCGCAAGCAGCTCGAGACCAAGAAGTGGAAGGTGGGTTCGAGCGGCGTCGTGCTGGGGACGGTTACCGCCTCGTTCGGCGTCGCGCGGTCGCGCGGCGGCGAAGAGCCGGCCGAATTGTTCAAGCGCGCCGACGAAGCGCTCTACCGGGCGAAGTCCGGAGGCCGCAACCGCGTCGTCGTCGAGGGGGAGATGTGACGAGCCGGGCGCGCGGAAGCGCGCGTGACGCGCGAATATCCCGGCGCTACGGCCTTTGCGCGGTGATTCGCCCCGCCGACTCCCGGCTGGCCCGAAAACGTCCACGATCCCCTGACGGCGTTGTCGGGACCGAGCTTGCCGTTGAACGAGGAAATCCCCGCCAAGCCGATCTTGGCGGTGGGGCCATATGCCATTGCCGGCTCACGCCCTTTCCGTTCGCGAGGCCCGACGCCTGCGCCGGTCGGCTGATCGCCGGATTGGCGGAAGTCGCGGACCGGACTGACCAGCGCACACATGTTTCCGCTGACCATGTGGCCGCTCGCGCTCCACTCGCCGGAAAAGTCCGAGTCGTCGCCGCTGGCCGGCGCACAGACGAGAAAGAGCAATGCCGCGCGCGCCGTGGCGCACGTCGAATCGGAGGCTTCCACTTGCCGCAAAGAGGCGCTCGCTAGGCCGTATTGGGGTTCGCGTCTGGGCGTTCGCGGCGCGGCCTGCCGTCGCGTTTGCGGCCGCCTGGCGTTCACTTTCAAAATTCGTGAATTGTATCATTGATTTGCCTATAGTTAACAAATATGGTTGATCTTGTCGGCGGCTTGGTATTTGTATGATATTTACGCGGCGGGATCCGTTCGCCGGCGCGTAAACGCGCGGGGCGAGACGTGGCGTAACGCAGCGCGAAAATAACGGCGGCTGTAACATGCCGTTTCGCGCGGCGCGGCGAGCGCAGGTCTCGCCAATTTCGTGCGTGGGCAAGGCAAGGCTCGCATTTCGCCGACGTTCTCGTTCGCTCGGGGACAGGCGAGTCTGGCGCGTTTTTCGCAGCGCCGTTGAGCGCGCGGCAAGCGGCCCGCTCGGCGATCTCCGCCTCCGGCGGTCGAGGGCCTTTGTTTGTCGAGCAGCGTCGAGTCGCAGACAATAACAGGCAACAATAGGAAAGGTTTGTAATGTCGACGCCGAATAGAGATGACGCCGCCGTTGCGATTGACGGTGCTCCGCTCGCCATTGAATTCTTCGTACGAAAGAGAATGTTTTCTTTGTATGTGAGCGGCCGCGAGATCAGTCTCACTCAGAAGGAATTCGCCATTTTTCTCAATCTCGTCGCGAGGAGGGGCGAATTCGTCGCCGCCGAGTGGCTCGGCGACGCCGTGTATGGCATACTTCATGAAGGCGATACGGCGCTGCTTTTGGCCAAAGATATGGAGAAATTGAGGGAAAGTCTAAGCAACGCGCTTGGGCATAACGCGATCGTCGAAGATCAGCGCGGCTACGCTCTTTCGGAGGCCGTCGCCTTCAAGGTTCGTGCGCTCTGAGGCGAGTTTTCGCCCGATTCGGGTCGCGTCGCGAGTTCGCGGCGGGGTGCGCTCGCAGCACGAGAATCGCGAGCGCAGGGGCCCCGATCGACCGCCTCGACTCGTCGAAACCGGCCTCTATGATCGAGCGGCGGACGAACGCCACGGGAGCCCCGAATTCATGAGCGCCGAAATCGAAGCCCGCGCCCGGGCGATCCTGCAACGCCTGATCGCGTTCGACACCGTGAGCGACCGCTCCAACCTCGCGCTCGTCGATTACGTCGAGGGATATTTTCGCGATCTCGGCGTGCCGACTTGGCGCGCCCCCAACGCGAGCGGCGACAAGGCGGCGCTGCTGGCGACGATCGGGCCGATGGCCGAAGGCGGCGTCGTCCTCTCCGGCCACACCGACGTCGTGCCGGTCGAGGGGCAGATCTGGAGCGGCGATCCGTTCGGCTTGCGCGAAATCGACGGCCGCCTCTATGGGCGCGGCGCCTGCGACATGAAGGGTTTCGACGCCGTCGCGCTGGCGATGGTCCCCGCATTTCAGGCGGCCGGCCTCAAGCGTCCGATCCACATCCTGCTCAGCTACGACGAAGAAACGAGCTGCCTCGGCTCGCTCGACGCCATCGCGAAATTCGGGCGGGAGACGCCGCGTCCGGCGTTGGCGATCGTCGGCGAGCCGACGATGATGACGGTCGCCGACGCCCACAAGGGCGTGGCGACGTTTCGCACCGTGGTCACCGGCTTCGAGGCCCATTCGGCCAAGCCCGCGCTCGGCGCCAATGCGGTGCAAATCGCCTGCGACATCGTCAGCGAGATCGGCCGTCTGGCGCGCGCGTTCGAGGCGCCCGAGAAGCTCGATCCGCGCTTCGACCCACCCTATTCGACGTTGCACGTCGGCATCATCCACGGCGGGACCGCGCGCAACATCCTCGCGCGCGAATGCATGTTCCATTGGGAGTTCCGCGGTCTGCCGGGCGTCGCCACGGCGACGGCGGCGGGGTTGGTGCAGGCCTATGTCGACGAAATCGCGCTGCCGCGCCTGACACGCTTCGTCAGCGGGCCGAGCATCCAGACGGTCATGGAAGTCGACGTGCCCGGACTGGCGGCCAGGGACAACGATCGGGCGGCGAGCCTGACGATGCGGCTGACCCGATCCAACAACCATCCGGTCGCGGTCTCCTTCGCCACCGAAGCCGGCCATTTCCAGCGCGCCGGCCTACAGACCGTCGTCTGCGGCCCCGGCTCGATCGATCAGGCCCACAAGCCCGACGAATTCCTCGCCGCCTCGCAGCTTTCGGCTTGCGTCGCCTTCATGCGCGGATTGGCGGACGAGCTAGCGCGCTGAGGCCGCCGTCCCTTTCGCGTCCGCCATCGCCTCGACGAAACGGCGGAAGAGATAATGGCTGTCGCGCGGCCCCGGCGAAGCCTCGGGGTGGTATTGCACCGAGAAGGCCGGCCGATCGCCGAGCGCGATGCCGCAATTCGAGCCGTCGAACAGCGAGACGTGGGTCTGCCGGGCGTTGGCGGGCAGGCTCTCGGCGTCGATTGCGAAACCGTGGTTCATCGACACGATCTCGACCTTGTTGGTGGTGAAATCCTTCACCGGGTGATTGGCGCCGTGGTGGCCCTGCGGCATTTTGATGGTGCGCGCGCCGACCGCCAATCCCAGCATCTGGTGGCCGAGACAAATTCCGAACACCGGAATATGCGTCTCGAGCAGCGCTCGGATCGTCGGCACGGCGTACTTGCCGGTTTCGGCCGGATCGCCCGGACCGTTCGACAGGAAGACGCCGTCGGGCTTGAGCGCGAGAATTTCCTCGGCCGAAGCCGTCGCCGGCACGACCGTCACCGCGCAGCCGCAATCGCTGAGCAATCTCAGGATGTTGCGCTTGATGCCGTAGTCGACGGCGACGACGTGGTAGTCGGCGCGCTCGCGCGTTCCGTAGCCGCGCTCGAGCGTCCAGCTCGTCTGGTCCCAATCGTAGCGCTGCGCCGAGGTTACGGAGGGCACGAGGTCCATGCCGTCGATGCCCGGCCAGGCCGCCGCCTCGGCGGCGAGGGCGGCGCGATCGAACTGGCCGTCGGGACTGTGCGCGATGACGGCGTTGGGCATGCCGGACTGGCGGATCATCGCGGTCAGGGCGCGCGTGTCGACGCCGGTCAGGCCGATGACGCCGCGCGCCTTGAGCCAATCGTCGAGGCGCTGCTTGGCGCGGTAGTTCGAGGCCTCGCCGATCTCGGCGCGGAAGATCGCGCCGCGTGCGCCGGCGGAGGCCGCCAGATTGACGGTCTCGATGTCCTCGTCGTTGGCGCCGACGACGCCGATGTGCGGGAAGGTGAAGGTGATGATCTGCCCGGCGTAGGAGGGGTCGGTGAGGATCTCCTCGTAGCCGGTCATCGCGGTGTTGAAGCACACTTCGCCGACCGCCGAGCCGGTCGCGCCGACGCCGAAACCTTCGATCGTCGCGCCGTTGGCGAGGATCAGCAGCGCGGTCGGCCGCTGCGCGCGCCATCCCTCGCCGGCCTCGCCTTGAACCGGCCCCACCGTTTGACTAAGAGTTGTTGCGCCTGACATGAGCCTGTGCTTAAGCGCCCGCGGCGCTGCGCGTCAAGCCGAACGGGACCGCCGCCAACCCCACTAGAGGACCCATGGCCGAAACGATTGCAATGCGCGACACGGTGGCGGCGCAAATGAAAGAGGCGATGAAGTCCGGCGACAAGGTCCGCGTCGGCGCGCTGCGCCTGATGATGGCGGCGCTGAAAGAACGCGAAATCGAGGCGCGCGGCGCCGGCAAGATCGTCAGCCGCGCCGACGAATTGGCGCTGCTGACCAAGATGGTCAAATCGCGCCAGGAGTCGCTCGCCATTTACCAGCAGGCCGGCCGCGCCGATCTCGCGGCGCAGGAGAGCGCGGAAATCGCCGTCATCGGCGAATTCCTGCCCAAGCAGATGGACGAGGCGGAAGTGACCGCGGCGGCCAAGGCCGCTGTCGCCGCTGCCGGCGCGACCAGCCTCAAGGAGATGGGCAAGGTCGTCGCCGCCCTCAAGGAAAGCTACCCGGGCCAGATGGATTTCGCCAAGGCGAGCGCGATCGTGAAGGGGCTGCTGACGAACTGACCGCCGGCAGGAGCACGCGCCGTTCGCTTGCGCCCGGACGTGCGCCGCGCCACATAGGTTTTCGCCCGGCGCTTTTCTCTTCCTTTCGGAGTCCCGCGATGCCTCAGACCCGCAGCCGCCTGTTCGACGACTTCTCGCGCTTGATGACCGATGCGGCCGGCCTCGCCGAGGGGGCGCGGCGCGAAGTCGAGACGCTCGCCAAGAGCCAGCTCGAGCGCCTGATGGCGGGCATGGATGTCGTTTCGCGCGAGGAATTCGACGCCGTGCGCGAAATGGCGGCGCTCGCCCGGGCCGAGAACGAGAAGCTGGAAGCGCGCGTCGCCGCTCTCGAAGCCAAGCTCGCCCAACCCAAGGCTTGAAGCCGATTTCAGCGTCGTCGCAGATACTTGGCTCGCGATTCTCGGGAGCGCCGAATCGTCGCCACGGGCTTGATTCGCCTCATTGATTCTGTGGACGAGCGGCAATGCTCGGTTTACGGCGCACCGCGAATCATCGAGTTTGACGGCGTCTGAGCGGCGCGCCGGCGAAGTAAGGCCGGCGCAAGCGATTCGGGGCGTTAATTCGACGCCGACCGCCAACATGTGCGTTGCGTTTCGCCCAGTCCCGCCACCGTCATCTCGAAAGCTCGTCGATGATCGCCAATGAAAATCAGCCCGTCGAGCGGCGCGAACACCCCGTGGATGTCGTCGAGCGGCTCGCCTCGCTCAACGAATGGGCGTTCGACCGCGCCGACGAAGATGAAATCTCGATGCTCGTCGCCGGCGTGTGGGCGCAATACGAAGTCGCCTTCACCTGGCTGCCGGAGATCGAATCGCTGCACGTCAGTTGTTCCTTCGATCTGAAGATCCCGGCGCGCCGGCGCGCCGAAATCACCGCTCTCGTCCAGTTGATCAACGAACAGTTGTGGCTCGGCCATTTCGACCTGTGGAGCCGCGACGACATCGTGATGTTCCGCCACGCCCATTGCCTGTCGGGCGGCGCCCAGCCGAGCGACGCGCAATGCCGCACCATCGTCAACGCCGCGCTCGCGGCCTGCGAAAACTACTTCCAGGCGTTTCAATTCGTCCTCTGGGCCGGCCGCAGCGCCCGCGAGGCGATGGACCTGGCGATGTTCGAGACCCAGGGCAACGCCTGAAGGGGCGGGGCGGGGGCGGGGCGACCTTTCCGCGCCCGTTCTCAGGTCTCGATCTTGACGAGTGCGATGTCCTTTTCGAGACGCTGATTGACGAGAACGTCGAGGGACGCGCCTTTGTCCTTGGCGCGTCCGGCGAGATAGGCGAGCGCGTCCGGGCCCTTCGACGACCGCGAGCCGCCAATTCCGCTCGGCTTGGCCGAGAGCGCCGCCCCGCTTATAAGCGACTTGGCTCCATCGCGTGGGAGGCCGCTGATGCCGTCGATCGCGAACGCCGACGTCACGATCGCGATTGTCATAGTCGCCGTCGTGTTGACTTTCGGACTCGCCAACCGGTTGCGCGACGGGTCGCGCGATACGTCGCACTGGCTGCTGCGATGGCGGGTGGGACTGCTGTTCCTCGGGATTGTCATTATTATCGTCATGCTGGCGCCGCGAATGCGCTAGGAGCGAAACGATGGTGCGCCTCAATCGAATCTACACTCGCACCGGCGACGACGGCACGACCGGGCTCGGCGACGGCGAGCGGCGGCCAAAATTCGACGCGCGCGTCGCCGCCTACGGCGAAGTCGACGAGACCAATTGCGCGATCGGCCTGGCGCGCGTGGCGATGCGCGAGGCCGGCGATCCGCGCCTGGCCGCGATCGACGCGACGCTCGCGCGCGTGCAGAACGATC
>JBEKFO010000062.1:0-13394 GCA_050013275.1 Roseiarcus sp.
CTTGGCGTCAAAAGGAATTCGAAAGGGATTCTAAAGACTCGCCCCTTACGGTTCGACTTCCATCCAGCGCACGAATGGCCCCGAGGATGCCGACAACCGCCGTCACGCTCGAAGCAGTCGAGGCCTTCATGGCGGCTCGCCACCAGCGGCTCGCCTTCCCCGACTGGCTCGAACAAATCCACGAAGCGGGCAAGAGAGAGCGCCGATCGAAGCGGCTTGCGGCGAACGCCTGGGAACTGATCGTCGCCTACAACCTCTTTCTTGCCGCCGATTGGCTGCTGACGCGGGACACGCTGGCCTTCGCGGCTACGTTGCACTTTTTCGTCGTCACCCCCTGGATGGTGTTCGTCGCGTTGTTGTTCGCCAAGGCGCCGAACCGGGGCCTCCGCGAAGCGGCGGCGTGCAGCCTGCCGATCGTGGTGGCGGCGCAGATCCTGACGATCTTCTTGTTGAGCCGCTCGCCCGGCGCCGCCCATTATCAATACCTGGTTCTGATGGTGGTCATGTACGCCAACGCGATTCTGAGATTGCCCTACCGCGCCGCCGTCGCGGTCTCGATCGTCATATTTGTATGCCATGCCGCCTGCGTCGCTTTCAGCCGGCAACTGCCCGCGGAGGCCGCGCTGTTGGCTTCCGCCATGATCGCCGCCAGCGCCTACACCACCCTGTGGTCCAACCGCCTGCTCGAACGCGACGAGCGCCGCAGCTTCCTGCAGGCGTTGCGCGACCGGCTGATCCACGAACGCACCGAGATCGAGGCCACCACCGACGCCCTGACGGGCCTGGCGAACCGCCATCGCCTGCGCGCCAAATTCGCCGAGCTGTGGGCGGGCGGGGCCGATCGCCCCGAGTCGGTCGCGATCGTCATGCTCGACATCGATCACTTCAAGGCGTTCAACGACCGTTACGGCCATCCGGCCGGCGACGCCTGCATCAAACGCGTCACCTCCTGCGCCTTGGCGGAACTCAGAGGCGCGCAGGACCTGGCGGCGCGTTACGGCGGCGAAGAACTGCTTCTGGTCCTGCCCGACGCGACAATCGCCACGGCGGTCGCGGTCGCCGAACGGATCCGGCGAAGCATCGAGGCGCTAGGCATTCCTCACGAACTGGCCGGCGCGAATCACATCGTGACCGCGAGCTTCGGCGCCGCCGCGGCGCCGATCAGCGCCGTCAGCGCCGACGAACTCGTCGCCGCGGCGGACGCCGCGCTCTACGCCGCCAAGGCGGCCGGACGAAACCGAGTCTTCCCGCCGCTGCTCCGCGCCGCCGCGGCCGAACCGACATCGATCGGCGTTGCGCGCGCGGGGCGAATGCCGGCGTGATGGCGCCGGGGCGCGACGACGCCGCCGCGCTCGTTCACGCGGCGTCGACCAGAACGACCTCGGCGTCCTCGACCCCGACGATCGTGACCGCGCTCTGGCCTGTGATCGCCGCGCCGTCGCGCGCCTCGATGCGCACGCCGTCGACTTCGATCGCGCCTTTGGCCGGCACGAGATAAACGTGCCGCTTCGGGTCGAGATCGAGCGCCACGCGCTCGCCCGCCTTTAGGGTCGCGCCCATGACCCGCGCGTCGGCCCGGATCGGCAGCGCGCCGTCCTCGGCGGAGCCGCTCGCCAATGTGACGAAGCGCCCGGAACGCTCGGCCTTGGGGAAGGGCCGGGCGCCCCAGGACGGCTTTCCGCCGTGCTGCGTCGGCAGGATCCAGATTTGGAAGATTCGGGTCGCCTCGTCTTCCAGATTGTATTCGGAATGGCGCACGCCCGAGCCGGCCGACATCACCTGGACGTCGCCGGCCGCGGTGCGGCCGGTGTTGCCCATCGAGTCCTTATGGGTGATCGCGCCGTCCCGGACATAGGTGATGATTTCCATGTCTGCGTGCGGGTGAGGCGGAAAGCCTGTCCCGGCGGCGATCTCGTCGTCGTTCCACACCCTGAGATCGCCCCAGCTCATCCGTTGCGGATCGTAATATTCGGCGAAAGAGAAATGGTGCTTGGCCTTGAGCCAGCCATGGTCTGCCCCGCCCAAGGCGGCGAAAGGTCTGCGTTCGATCATCGCGTCAACTCCTCAAATGCGATCGGGGGTGGCCCCGGTTTCGGTTCGCAACATGGGGCTCGACAACCGCAGCGAAAATAGAAAGGATGGAATGATATCGTTTCCAATTCTTTAGGCGGCATCATGGCGCTCCCCGATCTCGAAGCCTGGGCTATCTTCGCCAAGATCGCCGAAACCGGCTCGTTCGCCCGGGCGGCGGCGGAACTCGGCCTTTCCGGCCCCACGGTGTCGAAATCGCTGCGGCGGCTGGAAGCGCGGTTTGGCGAGAAACTGATCCATCGGACCTCGCGGCGATTCGCATTGACAGAGACGGGCCGCGTTCTGGCGGTGCGGGCGGCCCAGATCCTCGCCGAAGGCGAGGCGGTCGAAGCCGAGGCGCAGGCCACCTCGGCTGCGCCGCGGGGGCGCATCCGCCTCGCCGCGCCGATGTCGTTCGGCCTGCGCCATGTGGCGCCGATCCTGCCGGAGTTCCTGAAAGCCTACCCGGAGGTCTCGGTCGACCTGCGGCTCGACGACCGGATGATCGACCTCGTCGCCAGCGGAATCGACGTCGCGCTGCGCAACGCCGACATGCCGGATTCGAGCCTGATGGCGCGTCGCCTTTGTCCGGTTCATCGCTGGGTGGTGGGAACGCCGGGCTATTTCGCTCGTTGCGGAACGCCCCGGCGACCGCGCGACCTCGAGAACCATGCGTGTCTCGCCTACAGCGATCTGTCGAGCGGCGAGCTCTGGCGGTTCAAGGACGCGGCCGGCGGACAAGAATCGATTTCTGTTCTCGGACGGCTCAGCGCCAACAACGCCGAAGCCCTGTGCGCGACGCTGGAAGCGGGCGAAGGCGTCGCATTGCAGCCCGACTTCATCGCCTGGGCCGCCGTTCGCGAGGGTCGCCTCGTGCGCGTCCTCGCGGACTGGACCTCGCCCCCGTTGGCGCTCGCCCTCGTCACTCCCGCCGGCGGACCGCGCGCGGTCCGCACCCGCGTTCTCCTCGATTTTCTCGCGCGCCGCTTCGCCGCCGGGTCGGCGCCATGGACGGTTGGGACGTAAGCGTCGAATCGGCAGGCCGTCCCGCCGAGGCGGCGCCGGCATTTTGGATTTCGGCGCCAAGTTTGGATTTGTCCCTGGGTCGTCCCGTATCGGCGCGTCGGACGCGCGTCGGCGGTAAAGCGGTGGAGAACGAATGTCGTCTTGCAAACGTTCCTATTTTGTTCCACTATTGCAATGTAGCAATGAATTCGTGCTTCAATATCGTTCCGTCGGCGATTCGTTTTGGGGGATCAAGACTGATGTCAGCGTCCGACGACCTCCTCGCGCTAGCTAACGGTCGGAACTTCCGCACGATACTGGCGGATCCGCCCTGGCAGTTTCAGAACAGCACCGGCAAGGTCGCGCCCGAACACAGGCGGCTGAACCGCTACGGCACGATGAAGCTCGAGGCGATTAAGGAACTCCCGGTGTCCCGCGTCGCAGCCGATACGGCGCATCTCTATTTGTGGGTGCCGAACGCGCTGCTGCCCGAAGGGATCGAAGTGCTGCGGGCGTGGGGCTTTCAGTACAAGTCCAACATCATCTGGCATAAGGTGCGCAAGGACGGCGGCTCGGACGGTCGTGGCGTCGGATTCTATTTCCGCAACGTGACCGAAGTCGTGCTGTTCGGCGTCAGAGGCAAGAACGCTCGCACGCTCGCGCCCGGGCGACGGCAAGTGAATCTGTTTTCGACCCGCAAGCGCGAACATAGCCGCAAGCCCGACGAGCAATACGAGATCATCGAGGCTTGTTCCCCCGGCCCATACCTTGAAATGTTCGCGCGTGGAACCCGCCCGAAGTGGACGGTATGGGGCAATCAGGCGGATGAGACGTACGCGCCGACGTGGGACACCTACTCCCACAATTCCGCGACGGATCGGCGGACCGCAATCGCCGCCGAATAGAAACGACCCCGGAAGCCGATGGAAAGAAACGCATGTTCGATGCGCTGACGCAAAGGGGCTTTCAGGTTGAATATGTCGCGCATGCGAAGGCGATCTTAGCCAGCGACTTTCCCGACGCGGCGACCGAACTCGAATCCGCATTGATGGCGACGACCATTCCCATTGAGGAAATCATCGCGGGCGGCGGCGGCGAGGCCAAAGGAACGCAGCGACTGCGTCACGCGCTGTCCGACAAGAATTGGCTGAAGACGACGTTCGTCATCGAAAAGCGTATCAATGATGTTCCCAAAGAGAGCCAGTCGCACGAGGTCGATCATGTGCGCACCTTCGCCGACGGTTCGCGAATCGCGCTCGAAATCGAGTGGAACAACAAGGATCCGTTCTTCGATCGCGATCTTGAGAATTTCAAACGGCTGCATGCTGACGGCGCCATTTCCATCGGAGTGATCGTCACGCGCGGCAAGTCGCTCCACGACAACATGCGCGGCCTCGTCCGGCGTTTTCTCGAAGAGAAGCAGATTCAGGGACTCGAAGATCTCAAGCAATGGGGCTACGAGCCAACTTCGCGGCAACGCAACGCCATCAACAGGCGCGTGCAACGCGAGCACAATCCCCTGACGTTCCACGAAGCCTTCACGGATAAGTTTGTCGGCGACAAATTTGGGGAGGCCACAACCCACTGGCGCAAACTCGAAGATCGCGTTCACCGCGGCGTCGGCAATCCCTGTCCGCTGGTCTTGCTCGGGATGCCGGATTCAATCGTGACATTCCACGAGGGGAAGGCGGCGTTGGCGGAGATCGAGGCGGACGAGGGGGATGGCGACGCGCAATAGGCCAAGCCGCCCTTCGCTCGCCCGCTTTGCCCGTTCTTTCGCCCCTTCTTAACCGCGGGCCTCCCCGCCTCCGTCACAAGGAGGATCAGCGTCGGCGCTTTCGAGAATTTTCAACCGAAAGCCATGCGACAACGCGGGACACGAACGCGATGCGAACTCGTCAAGCTTCGCGCCGCGATCCAACCGCGGCCGCGATCGAGAATTTTCGCTTGCGTCGCGCCCGGATATAGTTCATATATGAACCATGTTCCGCGACGGGCGTTTCAGCGCCCGCCGCGGATCGGCTTTTCCCTTACCTGTGGATCTCGAAATGCCCAGCTACAAAGCGCCGGTCGATGACACGCTGTTTCTGCTCAAGGACGTTTTCGATTTCGATCGCTACGGCAATCTGCCGCGCTTCGCCGAGGCGCACATCGACGTCGTCGAGGCGGTGCTGAGCGAGGCCGGCAAATTCGCCGAGAAGGTGCTGCAGCCGCTCAATCTTTCGGGCGACGAGGAAGGCTGCACGCGCGACGCGGACGGCAACGTCGCGACGCCCAAGGGTTTCAAGGAAGCCTACAAGGCCTATGTCGAAGGCGGCTGGGTCGGCCTCGCCGGCAATCCCGCCTACGGCGGCCAGGGCCTGCCGCACTTCCTCGCCGTCGCGCTCAGCGAATACGTGATCGCGGCCAATCTTTCTTTCGCCATGTACCCCGGCCTCACCAACGGCGCGGCGGCCGCGTTGGAGTTCCACGGCGGCGACGCGCTGAAGGCTGTCTATCTGCCGAAAATGACCACCGGCGAGTGGACCGGCACGATGAACTTGACCGAGCCGCATTGCGGCACCGACCTCGGCCTCATCAAGACCAAGGCGGTCCGCCAGGGCGACGGCTCCTTCGCCGTCACCGGCCAGAAGATCTTCATCTCCGCCGGCGAGCACGATCTGACCGAGAACATCATCCATCTCGTGCTCGCGCGCATCGAAGGCGCGCCGGCGGGCACCAAGGGCATTTCGCTCTTTCTCGTGCCGAAGATGCTCGTCAACGACGACGGATCGCTGGGCGCGCGCAATGCGGTGGTCTGCGGCTCGCTCGAGCACAAGATGGGCATTCACGGCAATTCGACCGCGGTGCTCAATTACGACGGCGCCAAGGGCTGGCTGGTCGGCGAGGAGAATCGCGGCCTCAACGCGATGTTCGTGATGATGAACGCGGCGCGGCTCGGCGTCGCCGTGCAGGGCCTCGGCTTGTCCGAGGTCGCCTATCAGAACGCCGCCGCCTACGCCAAGGAGCGCCTGCAGGGGCGCGCGCTGACCGGCCCCAAGGAGCCGGGCAAGCCGGCCGATCCGCTGCTCGTCCATCCCGACGTCCGGCGCATGCTGATGGAAATCCGCGCCTTCAACGAGGCCGCGCGCGCGCTGATGCTGTGGGTGGGGCTCTCCGCCGACGAGGCGCTGGAATCGCCCGACCCCGCCGCCAGGCGCACGGCCGACGACCGCATCGGCTTGCTGACCCCCGTCATCAAGGGCGTGTTCACCGATCTCGGCTTCGCCAATGCGGTGAAGGCGCAGCAGGTGCTCGGCGGCCACGGCTACATCGCCGAATCGGGCATGGAGCAGTTCGTGCGCGACGCGCGCATCACCATGATCTACGAGGGCGCCAACGGCGTGCAGGCGCTCGACCTCGTCGGCCGCAAACTGCCCAAGGACGGCGGGCGCGCGGTGACCGCCTTCTTCGGCGAAGTCTCCGGTTTTCTCGGCGAGAACAAGAACGACGCCGCGCTCGCGCCCTATCTGGCGCCGCTCAAGACCGCCATCGGGCAATTGCAGCAGGCGACGATGTGGCTGATGCAGAACGCGATGAAGAATCCGGAGAACGCCGGCGCCGCCTCGACCGACTACATGCATCTGTTCGGCTTGACGGCGCTCGGCTATATGTGGGCGCGCATCGCCAAGGCGGTGCTCGCGCGGCAGGCCAAAGGGACGAGCAACGAGGCGCTTGACTCCAAGCTCGCGCTCGCCAAGTTCTTCAACGCGCGTATTCTGCCCGAGGCCGGCGCGCATCTCGCGCGCATCTCGAGCGGCGCCGAAACGCTGATGGCGCTGCCGGCGGCGGCGTTCTGAAGCGCAGGCGACGGCGGCGCCGGGGAGGGACAAGCCAATGGACGCCGATGAAGCGCGCGCTGGCCTGACCGGCGGTTGCCAATGCGGCGCCGTGCGCTACCGGCTCGAAGCCGCGCCGAGCCGCGCCAACGTCTGCCATTGCCGCATGTGCCAGAAGGCGGGCGGCGCGCCGTTCATGGCCTTTGCCGACCTGCCGCTGGCGGCGCTCCATTGGACGCGCGGCGCCCCTAAGACCTTCGTCAGTTCGGCGATCGCCGAGCGCGGCTTTTGCGCCGATTGCGGCACGCCGCTCACCTATCGGCCGCTCGACCGCGAGGAGATCGGGGTGACGATCGCTTCGCTCGACCATCCGGCCGCCGTCGCGCCGACCATACAGTTCGGCGTCGAATCGAAAATCGCCTGGCTCGACGGCGTCCTCGCGCTGCCGACCCGCGACCTCAACGATTGGATCGATCCAGCCGCCCTCGGCAATCGCCAGCATCCCGACCACGAAACCTGAACGCAGCGCGGCCCTGAGCGCCGCAAGGGAGACCAGACCATGGCTGACGCCTTCATCTACGATCACGTGCGCACGCCGCGCGGACGCGGCAAGCCCGACGGCGCGCTGCACAGCGCTTCGACGCTTCACCTCGCCGCGACCGCCCTCAAGGCGATCAAGCAGCGCAACCACCTCGACGCCGGCGAGATCGACGACGTGGTGATGGGCTGCGTCGATCCGGTCGGCGAAGCGGGCGGCGACATCGCGCGCATGGGCGCGCTGGCGGCGGGCCTCGGCGACGGCGTTCCCGGCGTGCAGATCAACCGCTTCTGCGCTTCGGGCCTCGATTCGGTCAATTTCGCCTCGGCGCAGATCATGGCCGGGCAGCACGAGCTGACGATCGGCGGCGGCGTCGAATCGATGAGCCGCGTCGGCATCGGCGCCTCGGGCGGCGCCTGGCCGGTCGATCCTTCCCTGGCGATTCCCGCCTATTTCATGCCGCAGGGAATCTCGGCCGACCTCATCGCCACCAAGTACGGCTTCTCGCGCGACGACGTCGACGCCCTCGCCGTCGAGTCGCAGAAGCGCACCGCCGCGGCCTGGCAGGCCGGGCGTTTCGGCAAGTCGATCGTCCCGGTCCGCGACGTCAACGGCCTCACCCTGCTCGACCGCGACGAGCACATGCGCCCGTCGACCGACATGCAGTCGCTCGCGGCGCTGAAGCCGTCCTTCGTGATGATGGGCGAACAGGGCGGCTTCGACGCGGTCGCGGTTCAGGCGCACCCTGAGGTCGAACGCATCAACCACGTCCATCACGCCGGCAACTCCTCGGGGATCGTCGACGGGGCGGCGGCGGTGCTGCTCGGCTCGAAAGAGGCGGGCGCCAGGAAGGGCCTCAAGCCACGCGGACGGATCCGCGCCTTCGCCAACATCGGCTCGGAGCCGGCGATCATGCTGACCGGCCCGGTCGACGTGACCAAGAAGGTTCTCGCGCGCTCGGGGATGAAGATCTCCGACATCGACCTCTTCGAGGTCAACGAGGCCTTCGCCTCGGTGGTGCTGCGCTTCTGCCAGGCCTTCGACATCGACGCGGCCAAGGTCAACCCCAACGGCGGCGCGATCGC
Source organism: Roseiarcus sp. (assembly GCA_050013275.1). Taxonomy (GTDB): domain Bacteria; phylum Pseudomonadota; class Alphaproteobacteria; order Rhizobiales; family Beijerinckiaceae; genus Roseiarcus. Next base: position 8,517 of record JBEKFO010000062.1, read on the forward strand.
GATGGGCCATCCGCTCGGCGCGACCGGCGCGATGATCCTCGGCACGGCGCTCGACGAACTCGAGCGGACCGGCAAGAGCGTCGCGCTCATCACCCTCTGCATCGGCGGCGGCATGGGCACCGCCACCATCATCGAACGCGTCTGATCGAACGGAGCCGAACGTCATGACCACCACGAATTTCCGTTTTGAGGCCGACGCCGACGGCGTCGCGCTGATCACCTGGGACATGCCCGGCCGTTCGATGAACGTGCTGACGCCCGAAGTGATCGAGGAACTGAACGGCCTCGTCGACAAGGTCGCCGCCGACGCGGCGATCAAAGGCGCCGTCGTCACCTCCGGCAAGGAGGGATTCTCGGGCGGCGCGGACCTGACCATGCTGCAAGGCATGGGCAAGGAATACGCGCGCGTCGCCAAGGCCGAGGGCGAAGAGGCGGCGATGCGCTTCTTCTTCGACCGCTCGCGCCAGCTTTCGCTCATCTTCCGCAAGCTGGAGACCTGCGGCAAACCCTTCGCCGCCGCGATCAACGGCGTGTGCATGGGCGGCGCGTTCGAGCTCGCGCTTGCCTGCCACCATCGCGTCGTCGCCGATTCCGACAAGGCGCGCGTCGGCCTGCCCGAGATCAAGGTCGGCCTGTTCCCCGGCGCCGGCGGCACGCAGCGCGTCGCGCGGCTGATGGCGACCCCCGACGCGTTGCAGATGCTGTTCAAGGGCGAACAGCTCAAGCCCGCGGCGGCCAAGCGAATGGGGCTCGTCCACGACGTCGCGCCCTTGGGCGAGATCGTCGCGCGCGCCAAGGACTGGGTGAAGGCCAATCCCAACGCCAAGGCGCCGTGGGACATCGAGAAATTCAAGCCGCCGTCGGGCAAGGTCTTTTCGCCCCAGGGCATGATGATCTGGCCGCCCGCCAATGCGATCTACCGCCGCGAAACCTACGACAATTACCCCGCCGCCAAGGCGATCCTGTCGAGCGTGTTCGAGGGCCTGCAATTGCCGATGGACCTCGCGCTGGCGGTGGAGAGCCGGTACTTCGCCAAAATTCTGCGTTCGAAGGAAGCGGCGGCGATGATCCGCTCGCTGTTCGTCTCGATGGGCGAGCTCAACAAAGGCGCGCGCCGGCCGCAGGACGTCCCGGCGACGAAGCTGCGCAAGGTCGGCGTCATCGGCGCCGGCTTCATGGGCGCCGGGGTGGCCTATGTCTCGGCGAGCGCCGGGCTCGAAGTGGTGCTGATCGACCGCGACCAGGAATCGGCCGACAAGGGCAAGGCGCATTCGGAGAAGCTGATCTCCAACCAGATCGCCAAGGGCCGCGCCAAGAGCGCCGACCGCGACGCGCTGCTCGCGCGCATCCACCCGAGCGCCGACTACGCCGATCTGAAGGGCTGCGACCTCGTCGTCGAGGCGGTGTTCGAGGACCGCGCCGTCAAGAGGGAGGCGACCGAGAAGGCGCAGGCCGTCGTCGGCCCGGACGTGATCTTCGCCAGCAACACCTCGACGTTGCCGATCGGCTCGCTGGCCGAGACGTCGCAAAAGGCCGAGAACTTCATCGGCATCCACTTCTTTTCGCCGGTCGACCGGATGATGCTGGTCGAGATCATCATGGGCGCGAAGACGGGGGGCAAGGCGCTTGCGACCGCGATCGACTTCGTGCGCGCGATCAAGAAGACGCCGATCGTCGTCAACGACTGCCGCGGCTTCTTCGCCAACCGTTGCGTCGGCAATTACATCCGCGAAGGCCATCTCATGGTGATGGAAGGCGTGCCGCCGGCGATGATCGAGAACGCCGCCAGGATGGCCGGCATGCCGGTCGGGCCGCTCACCCTCAACGACGAGGTTGCGATCGACCTCGGCTGGAAGATCCTCCAGGCGACCAAGAAGGATCTCGGCGCCGAGGCCGTCGATCCGGCGCAGGAAAAGCTGCTCGAGGCGATGGTCGTCAAGGAGCAGCGGTTCGGCCGCAAGAACGGCAAGGGCTTCTACGACTATCCCGCCAATGCGCCCAAAACCCTGTGGCCGGGCCTCGCCAAGATCGCCGGCAAGGCGCTCGACCCGGATACGATCAGCGTGCGCGATCTGAAGGACCGCATCCTGTTCGTCCAGGCGCTGGAGGCGGCGCGCTGCATGGAGGAGAACGTCGTCACCGATCCGCGCGAGGCCGACGTCGGCTCGATCCTCGGCTTCGGCTTCGCCCCTTTCACCGGCGGCGTGCTGTCGTTGATCGACGGCATGGGCGCCAAGGCGTTCGTCGCGCGCGCCGAGGAGCTCGCGGCCCAATACGGCCCGCGCTTCGCGCCGAGCGCCGGCTTGAAGGAGATGGCGGCCAAGGGCGAGACGTTCTACGGCAAGGCGGCGGCGAAGGCGCGGGCGGCGTGAACGAGGCGGGGCCGCGGCGCCGTTTCTCGGCGCGCGGCCCTGATTTCAAGAGCTTGCGGGGCGCTTTTCCGCCGCGTGGGCGCGGGGGCGGGGCGATAAGGAGAGTAAAAAGGGGTGTGACCGTAATTCTCCTCTAACGGTCCGGAGACACAGCCACCGCCTCAGTTGGTCGCGAGTATCCGACCCCGGCCAGGAATCGCTCTCAATCGGGTTCGACGATCCTGAACGGCCTTGTGCCGATCTCCGCGCCGGTCTCGATATCGACCACCTTCGCGCGAACATCCCTTCCCGTCTCAGCGTCCACATATCGCGCGATCCGGCCCCCACCGCGATATTTCTGTCCCCACGCGCCAATCATGACCAGAACCGGCAGGAAATCCCGCCCGGCGTCGGTCAGGACATACTCGTCGCGTGGCGGCCGCTCTGAGTAGCGGCGCTTTTCGAGCAGGCCATCGTCCGTCAGAGTCGCGAGACGCTTGGTCAACATGGTCGGCGCAATCCCGAGGTTTTTTCGGAACTCGTCAAATCGACTGATGCCCATGGCGGCGTCCCGAAGGATCAAAATGCTCCAGGCATCGCCGACACAAGCGACGCCTCTGGCTATCGGGCATGTGGGTTGAGAGATTTTTTTGAGGTTCATATCATTTCGCTAGTGACTTCGTATCGAAACAATAGTATCACCCTTTCCGAACCAGTTCTACGCTCGTACGGAAGGAAATTCAGAATGAGCAGTGCCAATCGCGGCGTCGCCCTTGTAACAGGCGCATCCACCGGCATCGGGCGCGCAACCGCCATCACTCTGGCGAAGGCCGGTTTTCGTGTCTTCGGCACCAGTCGGAAGCCCGCATCCGGTGGCCTCGCCGGCGTGACGATGCTGGCCTGCGACGTGAGCGACGACGCATCGGTGTCAAAGCTGGTCGCCGACATCGCCGCCGAGGCCGGTCGCATTGATCTGTTGGTCAACAATGCCGGCGTCGGCCTCATGGGAGGGGCGGAAGAATCCTCGATTTCCCAGGCACAACAGCTTTTCAACATCAACTTCTTCGGCATACTTCGCGTAACCAATGCAGTGCTGCCGATCATGCGGCGTCAAAAGAGCGGCAGGATCGTCAACATGAGTTCGGTGCTGGGTCTGATACCGGCGCCGTTTACCGCGCTCTATGCGGCAAGCAAGCATGCCGTTGAGGGCTATTCGGAATCGCTGGATCACGAAGTGCGCACGCAGGGCATTCGTGTCGTCCTGGTCGAGCCGGCCTATACCCGGACATCCTTTGAAGACAATCTCGCCAAGGCGAATCAGGCGCTCGAAATCTATAACCAGGGTCGCGCCAGCATGGGCACGGTGATACGCAAGGCCATGGAAACCGGCGACATGCCGCAACTCGTTGCAGATACGGTCCTGAAAGCGGCGACCGCTCGCACGCCGAAGCACCGCTATCCCGCAGGCAAAATAGCGCGGCAGATCAGTTTCCTACGCCGCTTCGTTCCTGAATCGGCGTTCGACAAGAGCCTGAGAAAGCAAAACGGTCTCCCCGCCTAATTGACCGGAAGAAGGCTACGGCGACGGGATGCGCAACGCAAAACATTCAAGAGGAGCCCTCGGTCGATTTTTCGACTGAAGCGGACAAACATGGCGTTGCGTATCACGTCCCCTCAGGGGTTACGGTGATGGTGTGGACGGTGCCCGCACCATCACCGTAACCCCGTAACCCTTTCAAAGAGAAAGCCCGTCTCCGTTCGACGTCGTTTCGAACGCGTCTCGCGGCGCGACCCCTCGTCCGTCGCCCCTGCGGGGCGACGCCTTCTCCCAAAGGGGGAGAAGGGGGGACGCTCCACTTCAACGCTATGACTGCGCCGCGCCGCTCTGGCCCACGAGCGCCGGCAGATGCTGGGCCAGCAGCTTGAGGGCCGCGTCGGGGTCGACGCCGAAATGCTGCGCGAGCTGCTTGACCTGATCGCTTCCCAACGCCGCCTCGATCTGCTGCGGCGTTACCGAGACATTGCCGTTGGCGAGCCAGGACTGCACCTGCGCGCCCAGACCGCCCTGCTGCAATTGCGTCACGAGCCCCGAGAGATCGCCGAGGTTCGTCTTGGCCAGGGCCGCCGGCAGCAGGGTTTGCATCTCCTGCACGCCGAATTGCTCCAAAGCGCTCTTCAACCCGCCGCCTAAGCTGTCGAGAAGTCCCATCGTACGCTCCCGTGGGCCGGCGCTTCGCCATCGAGGCCGGCGCACGCGACGATGTTGCCTGTCCGCGAGGCGCCTGACAAGCCCGAAACGGCGCTGCGCGACGCCATGGCGCAAGGCTTCCTCCAAATGAGAAGGACCGCCCCCTTCGGGAGCGGCCCTTCCATTGTCGCGACCACGCATAGATCGCATAAGGTCCGGATTGCCTAGCGTCTGCTATGCGCGAGAATCCTGCGCACGGACAATGTTCCAGGCCTCGCGAAACTCGCATGGCGATTGACAATGAGACACTGGATCACCTCCTTTCAGGTTGTTGACGAC
>JBEKFO010000063.1:0-13394 GCA_050013275.1 Roseiarcus sp.
CCTGGCGGGCGACGGGCGTGCGGCTGTTCGGCAATTGGCTCGCGCTCATCGCTCGCCGCAAGGCGGCGCGAAGCGCGCCGTCGTTTGCCGTGGCGCGATGGGGCGGCTAGAAGGGCGAAATCATGGACTGTCTGGAAAGCCCGCAACGCAATGACGAAGCCATTGGGATGAGCGCCGCGCCAGCCGACGCCGATGGCGCGGCCTTTCGGCTGGCGATGCGCGAATTCGCCTCCGGCGTCGCGATCGTCGCCTGCGGCGAGGGCGAATCGCGCGCCGGATGCACGGTTACGGCGATGGCCTCGCTTTCGCTGAGCCCGCCTTCGCTTGTCGTCTGCCTCAACCGTTCCGCCGCGACGCTCACGCGCCTGCGCGAGCGCGGCGCCTTCGCCGTCAACATTCTCGGCGCCCAGCATCGCTCCCTGGCCGATCGTTTCGCCGGACGCGGCGGCGTCGGGGGCGCCGCTCGCTTTTCCCACGGCGACTGGGTGACGCTCGTCACCGGCGCGCCGCTGCTCGCCGACGCGCTCGTCGGTATAGACTGCCGCGTCGAGGACGTCGTCGAGCGCCACAGCCACGCCATCGTCGTCGGCGCCGCGGTCGCCGTGCGCCGCGGCCACGGCCCTGCGCTCGTCCATTGGCGCAGCCGTTACGAGACGCTGGAGTGAACGCGGGTCCGCCGGCGCAAGCGTCACGGCCGCAGGCCTCGACACCGGCGCAATGCTGGCGGCGCGCCTTGGAGACGACCGCCGCCGCGACCCGCGATCCTGAGCGCATCCTGCCGCGCGCAGTCGGCGAATGGGCGCGCCGTTACGGCGACAGGCCGGCGCTCCTGAGCGAGCGCGAAAGTCTTAATTATCGCACTCTCGCGCGACGCATGAACCAATACTCGCGCTGGGCTTTGCGCGCCGGCCTCGCGCCGGGCGAGACGATCGCCCTGATGATGGCCAATCGTCCGGAGTATTTCGCCGTCTGGCTCGGCCTGACCCAGATCGGCGCCGTCGTCGCGCTCGTCAACGTCAATCTCCGTGGCGAGGCGCTCGCTCATTGCCTCAGGGTCGCCTCGGCGCGACGGCTGATCGTAAGCGGCGAATTCGCTCAATACTGCGAGGAGGCGATCGCAGAATTCTCGCCCACGCTCGAAGTCTGGCGCCACGGCGGCGAGGCCTTCGACCCGCGTCGCATCGATATCGCCGTCGACGCCCTCGACGGAAGCGACCTCGGCGACGATGAACGACGCGCGGTGACGCTCGCCGACCGCGCGCTGCTGATCTACACCTCGGGCACCACCGGGCTGCCCAAGGCGGCTGCGGTCAGCCACCATCGCGTGGTCGCCTGGAGCCACTGGTTCGCCGGCCTCGCCGACATGACCGCCGAGGACCGCATGTACGATTGCCTGCCGATGTATCACAGCATCGGCGGCGTCGCGGCGATCGGCGCGCCGCTGGTCAACGGCGGTTCGGTCGTCATCGCGGAGCGCTTTTCGGCGAGCCGCTTCTGGCGCGACGTCGCGCGCTGGGATTGCACGATGTTCCAATATATCGGCGAGCTCTGCCGCTATCTCGTCGCCGCGCCCACCTGCCCCGAGGAAAAGAACCACAAGCTGCGCCTCGCCTGCGGCAACGGCCTCAACGCCGAGGTCTGGCGGGCGTTCACCACGCGCTTCGGCGCGCCGCAAGTGCTGGAGTTCTACGCCTCGACCGAAGGCAACGTCACCCTCTACAACGTCGAGGGCAAGGTCGGCGCGATCGGCCGCCTGCCGAGCTTTCTGGCGATGCGCGACACAATCGCGCTCGCGCGCTTCGATGCCGACGCCGAGGCGCCGTGGCGCGGACCCGACGGATTTTGCGCGCGCTGCGCCGTGGACGAAACCGGCGAGGCGCTGGGCCGAATCGGCGCCGGGCCTTCGCAGCGCTTCGAGGGCTATACGCAACGCGAGGACACCGAAAAGAAAATCCTGCGCGACGTCTTCGCCCCTGGCGATGCGTGGATGCGCACCGGCGATTTGATGCGCCGCGACGCCGAGGGTTTCTACTATTTCGTCGATCGGGTCGGCGACACGTTTCGCTGGAAGGGCGAAAACGTCGCGACGCAGGAGGTCGCCGCCGCGCTTGCTGCTTGCCCCGGCATCGTCGAGGCCGTCGTTTACGGCGTCGCCGTTCCCGGCGCCGAAGGGCGCGCCGGCATGGCGTCGATCGCCGCAGAGGCAGCGCCCGACCGTAGAGATATCGCTCGGGCGCTCGAAACGCTGCCGCGTTACGCCCGGCCGCTGTTTTTACGTATGAAGCGCTCACTCGAAATGACCGCGACCTTCAAGCCGAAGCGGCGCGAAATGGCCGATGAAGGCTTCGATCCCGCCCGCGTCGGCGGCGATCCGCTCTATGTTTACGACGCCGACGCCCAGGCCTATGTCGCGCTCGACGCGGCGCGCTTCGCGGCGATTCAGCGCGGGGCGATGCGGTTTTAGCCAGCGATCCCTGCGAACGCCTCGCGCACTTCGTCGCCGATACGCTCCAGCGCGGCTTGCGCGGCGGGAATGATCGCGCCGAGGCCATAGAAGTGATGGATCAGCCCGGCGTGGGTCGTCAGCCGGGCGCGAACCCCATCGCGCGCAAGCGCGGCGGCGTAGAGTTCGCCTTCGTCGCGCAACGGATCGAATTCGGCGACATGGATCAGCGCCGGCGGCGAGTCGGCGAAGCTGTCGGCGCGCACGGGGGCGACCCGCGGATCGTCGGGCGCGAGGCCTTCAACGCGGTAGTAGTCCCAATAGCGACCCATCGTCGCCTCGTCGATGAGATAGCCGCTCGCCAGCTCTTCGCGCGAGCGCGTGCGGCCGAGCGGCTCCATCACCGGGCAGAGCAAAACCTGCAAAGCAAGTTGCGCGCGCAAAGCGTGCGCGACGACCACGGCGAGATTGGCGCCCGCGGAATCGCCGGCGATTCCGAGGCGCCGCGGGTCGACGCCGAAGCTCCCGGGATCGGCGCTGATCGCGTGCACGACCGCGACGCCGTCCTCGATGGCGGCGGGAAAGCGATGCTCGGGCGCGAGGCGATAGTCGACCGCGACGACGCGGCAACCTCCCCTCACCGCCAGCGTTGCGCACAGCGCGTCGTGCGTGTCGAGGCCGCCGGAAATCCAGCCGCCGCCATGAAAATAGACCAGGGCCGGGAGTTCGTCGTCGGTTCGCCCTGGTGGACAATAGTGGCGCAGCGCAAGCGGCGGCGCGTGGTCGGGTAAGAGTCCGTCGCGCCGTTCGACTTCGGGCGCTCGCCCCGCGAACGCCGCCATGCCGATAGTCGCCCGCCGTAACGTGTTCAGATCGGGCGCGCCGGCACGCTCGCGCGCGCTCGCGTCGAGCAAATTGAGGAATCGGCGCGCCCGGCGATCGAGGCTCATTTCATCCGCCGCGCAGCCGCGCGACCAGCGCCTCGACCGAGGCGATCGAACGGAAATTTTCCGGCGTCAGATCCTCGTCGGGGATCGCGATGTCGAAGGCTGCTTCGATCGCCAGCATCAGCTTCACGCTCGCCATCGAAGTCAGGCCGGCGTCCTGCAGGTTGGCGTCCCACGCGCTCGCCGGGTCCGACGGCAGGCCCGGCGCGAATTCGCGCGCGAGCTCGGCAATCGAGCGGTTAGCGAGTGCGCTGTCGGGCATGGGCGGCTTTCCTGTCGCAAAACGGCGCAACCCGCCATTTCGCATTCAAGTCGAATTCTAGGCTTCTTGTAAATTGTAGTTCCTAATCGATTCTAACAAACTGCGACAAATGTGCGCATAACGATTCATCGCGCGTTAAGGTTTAAATATATCATTTGTCGATTCTCTTATGTTCAAGGTGTATCGACTGAGCACGACTAGCGTTATCGGCGACCGCCGTTGTGGCGTTGAATTCGCGCAGGCTGTCGCCGGCGTAATTTTTCTTTCCGAGTGCACGACTTACCGGAGTCCTAACCATGTCCGCCAATGTCAGTCCGCTTTCGCAAGGCAATCTTCGCGCCAGGAAGGGCGAAACGTCCGACGCCCGCGATTTTATCGCCCGCGCCGAGGCGGTCGCCGCGATCGCGGAGCGTTACGCCGACGAGGTCGATCGCGACGCGCGCTTTCCCGCCGAGGCGTTCGCGGCGATCCGCGAGCACAAGCTGCTGGGCATGCTGATTCCTGTCGAACTCGGCGGCGAAGGCGCGCGCGCGGCCGACGTCGCGGACGTTTGCGCTGTGCTCGGCCAGGCCTGCGGCTCGACCGCCATGATTTTCGCCATGCATCACGTCAAGGTCGCCTGCCTGGTGCGCCACGCCCGCGGCAACTCCTGGCAACTCGGTTTGCAGCGCCGCATCGCCGAGCGCCAAATGCTGCTGTCGTCCTCGACCACCGAAGGCGCCAACGGCGGCAACATCCGATCGAGCGAGGCCGCGGTGCGCATCGCCGACGGACGCGTCGCGCTGCAACGCGACGCCTCGTGCATTTCCTATGGACTCGACGCCGACGGCCTGGTGACGACGGCGCGGCGTTCGGACTCGGCGGCGAGTTCCGACCAGGTTCTCGTCGTCTTCCTGCGCGAGGACTACAGCCTCGAGCCGACGCTGACATGGGACACGCTCGGCATGCGCGGCACCTGCAGCACCGGATTCATCGTGCGCGCCGAGGGCGAAGCCGATCAGGTGCTTCCCGAGGCCTATGAGCGCATCCACAACCAGACCATGGCGCCCTTCGCCCACATCTTCTGGAGCTCGGCGTGGTGCGGCGTCGCCGCCGGCGCGGTCCGGCGCGCACGCGCGTTCGTGCGCCAGGCGGCGCGATCCTCGGGCGGACGGATGCCGCCGGCGGCGTCGCAACTGACGCGCGCCCGCGTCTCGCTCGAAACCCTGCGCAGCGTCATCCAGGCCGGAATCGCCACCTTCGAGCGCCACGCGGCCGATCCGGGCGGCCTCACCACGACCGATGCGCAGCTCGCCCTCACGCTCCTCAAGGTCGAAGCCTCCGAGCTCGCCGCGACGACGGTGCTGAATGCGATGCGCGCGTGCGGGCTCTCCGGCTATCGCAACGACAGCGAATTCGCGATGGGGCGCTATCTCCGGGACATTCTCTCGGCGCCGATCATGATCACCAACGACCGCGTTCTCGCCAGCGTCGAGCCTGCGGTGCTGATGAGCGAGGCCCCGCTCGCGCTCAGCCTCTGAGCGCGAAGGCGACCCGCCATGACGATCGCGCGCCGTCGCCTCGGCAAGCCCGCCGCTTCGCCCGAGGAGATTTTCAAGGCCCTGTTCCGCCCGATGGGGACCGACGGCGTCTACGGCCGCTCGGGCGCTTATGAGGCGATCGTCGAAGCGCTCGGCGCGCTCGTCGGGCGCGAACGCGACGGGAGGGCCGAGGTCGTTCGTTTTCCGCCCGTGGTCAGCCGCGCGCTGATCGAACGATCCGGCTATCTCAAGAGCTTTCCGCATCTCTTGGGCTGCGTCTGCGCGCTCGGCGGCGGCGACAAGCGCATCGGCGCGGCGGTGGCGCGGTTCGAAGCGGGCGAGAGCTGGACCGACGCGCTGGAGACGAGCGAGCTCGTGCTGGCGCCGGCGGCCTGCTATCCCGTCTATCCCATGGCCGCCGCGCGCGGCCCCGTCCCTGGCGAAGGTTTGCTGTTCGACGTCGCCTGCGACTGCTTCCGCCGCGAGCCCTCGCGCGAAATCGATCGGCTGCAGTCCTTCCGCATGCGCGAATTCGTCGCCATCGGCGCGCCCGATCAGGCGACGGCTTTCCGTCAAAGCTGGAAGGGGCGCGCCGCGGGCTTGGCCGACTCGCTCGGGCTGAACTGGCGCATCGAGGCGGCGAGCGATCCATTCTTCGGGCGCGAGGGCGCGATGGTCGGCCGTTTCCAGGTCGAGCAGCAGCTCAAATTCGAACTGCTGATCCCCGTCCGCTCCGCCGAGAGCCCGACCGCCTGCATGAGCTTCAACTATCATCGCGACCATTTCGGCCAGACCTGGTCGATGCGCTTGGAAAACGGCGAACCCGCCCACACCGCCTGCGTCGCTTTCGGCATGGACCGTCTCGCGGTCGCGCTGTTCGCGACGCACGGAACCGACGCCGCGCAATGGCCGGCCTCGGTCAGAAGCGCATTGAGCCTTTAGAGCGCCGCCCTCAGAAAAACGCCTGCAATCCGGTGATCGCGCGGCCGAGGATCAGCGCGTGGATGTCGTGCGCGCCCTCGTAGGTGTTGACGGTCTCGAGGTTCTGGGCGTGGCGCATGACGTGGTATTCGGCCGAGATGCCGTTGCCGCCGTGGATGTCGCGCGCCTGGCGCGCGATGTCGAGCGCCTTGCCGCAATTGTTGCGCTTGACCAGCGAGATCATCTCCGGCGCCTCGCGCCCATCGTCCATCAGCCGCCCGACCCGCAGCGAAGCCTGCAATCCCAGCGCGATCTCGGTCTGCATGTCGGCGAGCTTCTTCTGCACCAGCTGGGTCGCGGCGAGCGGCCGGCCGAACTGCTTGCGGTCGAGCGCGTATTGGCGCGCGCGGCGCCAGCAATCCTCGGCCGCGCCGAGCGCGCCCCAGGAAATGCCGTAGCGCGCGCGGTTCAAGCAACCGAACGGCCCCTTCAGCCCGGAGACGCCCGGCAGCAGCGCGCTCTCGGGAACCACCACGCCGTCCATCACGACCTCGCCGGTGATCGAAGCGCGCAGCGAAAGCTTGCCGCCGATCTTCGGCGCCGAGAGCCCCTTCATCCCCTTCTCCAGCACGAAGCCGCGGATCGCGCCGTCGTCAGCGGCGGACTTCGCCCAGACGACGAAGACGTCGGCGATCGGCGCGTTGGAGATCCACATCTTCGATCCCGTCAGGCGATAACCGTCGGCGACTCTTTCCGCCCGCGTCTTCATCCCCGCGGGGTCGGAGCCGGCGTCGGGCTCGGTCAGGCCGAAGCAGCCGATCCATTCGCCGGTCGCGAGCTTGGGCAGATAGCGCTTGCGCTGCGCGTCGTCGCCGTAGGCGTAGATCGGATGCATCACCAGAGAGGACTGCACGCTCATCATCGAGCGGTAGCCCGAATCGACGCGCTCGATCTCGCGCGCGACCAGCCCGTAGGAGACGTAGTTCGTCGCCGCGCCGCCGTACTCTTCCGGGATCGTCATGCCGAGCAGGCCGAGCGCGCCCATTTCGCGGAAGATCGTCGGATCGGTCTTCTCCTGGAGATAGGCCTCGGTGACGCGCGGCAGCAGCTTGTCCTCGGCGTAGGCGCGCGCCGTGTCGCGGATCAGCCGCTCGTCCTCGCTCAACTGGTCGTCGAGGAGAAAGGGATCGTCCCATTGAAAGCGGGACCCCGCCGCGGCGTGTTTCATGGCTCAGCGCGCTCCAGTGTCTTGCGGTCGCGGTGATAGCGCAACGCGGGGCCGGCGTCTAAGCCGCGACGCGGGGGGCGCACTCGCGCGGCGCCAAGTCCGGGTCGCGCGCGAGCGAAATCAGCGGCTTGGGCGCCATGAACTGTCCCGTTCGGCGGGGCCTGCGGCCGGTCCCCGAGAGCGCTACGGAATGCGCACAACTCGAAATCGGGAGCCCCTTCTCCCCTTGCGGGAGAAGGTGTCATCGCGCAGCGATGACGGATGAGGGGTCGCGCCGCAAGGCGCATTTGTCAGCACAACCACGATCCCTGGCGCTTCACACAGCAAATATGGCTGCTCCAGCTAACGCCAAGGCAACGCGCCTCGCGGCGCGCCCCTCATCCGGCCACCTTCCCCCGCAAGGGGGGAAGGGGCGCGCGCCGTCAAGTTTCGCCGCGCTTTCGTCAAAAAACGTCAAGTCTTGTCAAGCTTCGTCAAGGCTTTCCTTGACAACACATCGGGCAATTTCAAAGTCTTACGCCGCCGCGAGTTGACGAACGGGCCTCGACGAAAATTTCTTGCCGCGTCGGCGGCCATTGCTTCGAGCGAAGGGCGCCTCGACGGACTGAAATCCATGATAGCTCCGGTTCGGCAATTCGGGAAGAAATTGTCGGGCTCGGGTCTGGGCCGATCGCCGCGGACAAACGATCGCCTTCCGGGCCTGCGCTGCCTGATCCGTGCTCGGCGTCAATGTCGCGTGCGTGGCGGCGGTTGCCGCCGACCCGCCGCGCGGAAGGCAAGAAATAGGGGAATGACCGGTTCTCTCCGCAATCCCTGGGCGATCTCTTCTATCTCACTTCGACGATCGCTTGATGCGGCAACACCACGCCCGACGCCGTCGTCGACGTGTAGGAGAATTTATCTATTCCGCGAAAACCCTGCGCAGGCGTATAGATAACGGCGTTCGTCAAGATGCTGGTCCCTATGCAATGCGCCGCGCCTGTCCCCACGCGCGTGATCGGCGAGGTCGCCTGAGCGATTGAAAGAACGCCATGCTGAGGCTGCGAAACGATGTCGATAGGAGACGGCGCCGCTACGCAGTTTTTGTCCCAGGACGCATGCCCGGAGACGGTTACAGCGACCCCTTCGTGAGTGGTTCTATGAAACGTTTCGGCCTTGACGTCACTCGCCGCCGCCATTGCCAGCAACGCCGCTGCAACACGAACAAACTTGTTCACGACTGTCCCCTCCTCGGCTCTCTGCTCATCGCGCATTATATGGCCTGGAATTGACATTCGTGTCACCAGCCGCCAGTCGAGTCCTGTGGCGCCTCTCTGGCCCCTTGGAATGACGAGACTCCTAGCTCGCCCGAGCGCGACGCGTTTGGTTGGAAACTTCGCCAAATGTCATGCCCGCGAAAGCGGGCATCCAGACTTGGCAGCAAGCCCTTGCTCGCACCACTGGATTCCCGCTTTCGCGGAAATGACAAGCAGACGCCCGCGTCTTTTCAGCGCAAGGGGCGCCGCCGCCACGGTCGCTCGCTTTCACGCGATTGCCCTGGGGCTCGGGTCTTGGCCGATCGCGACGGAAATGCGACCGCCATCCAGGTCCGCACTGCCTGATCTGTGCTCGGCGTCAATGTCGCGTTCGCGCCCGCTTCGCGGGTTGCTCCCCCCGGATCAAGTCCGGGGGTCGCAAACATTGACCCCTCCGCGCGGCTCAGGCTTTCGGTTTTCATGATCTTTGCTGCGAGAAGTCGGCCCTTCGGGCCGGCTTCGCTCAGCAAAGATCATGGATGCACAACGCCGCAACGGAACGGCGCGGTCATCGCGAAGCGACCGCAGCGCAGCGGAGGAGCCGCGCAGCGGCTTGACGGCGACGGGCCGATGTGGCCGGCGACCATCGCAAGATGCGCGAATGTCGTAGCCCCTCAGCGGCGCTCTGATCAAAGCGAATCCGCGTGAGAAGCGTCGCCCGGTTCTGACCGTGCGGTTTGCGGCGGGAGAGGATGTTCCGCTCTGAATTCCGCACGCAGCAAGTCGCTGATTTTTGGAAGCCGACAGAGGCAAACATAAAATTTCCAATTCTCGCGACGGAGTATGGAGCGCGTAAACAACGTCATAATTGACATTAAGCGCGTTTTACGCGTATGCAGCTGTGTTGCGATTTCACATAAGGCCCCTCTCTAATGACTGACACCAACTTTCCCGCAGTTGACTTAGTGACGCTGCGCAAGGAGCTCGGGCTTACGCAGCAAGAGATGGCCGCCCAGCTCGATATGGCCTTGCGCTCGTATCAAGCCATTGAGACCGGAGAGTCGGCATATCGCAACATTCACCGGCTTGCGGTCGAGCGGGCAGCTCTCGCGATCGCCGCCGACAACAAGGCTCCTATGCTCGCACCTGCATCCGTGCGGAAGGACGCCATTGAATTAGTCCGTGTCGGGCAGGCCACGGGAAAACCGGAATTTCTCGAAAGCAAAGCGGATGCACCGATCGCCGCAGCCGAGTCAGTCGCGACCGAGAGATTTCGCGCCGCTTATAGCGTCGTTGGCGAATTGGTGCTTTTGACGACCGCTTTGGATCAGCAGCTCAATCACATCCTAATCCAGGTGTTGCATCTCGCCGACTCGCCCTTGCTCGAATCTGTAGTCGCGACTTTGGACATGGACCGCAAGATCGAGATGCTTCGAGCGCGCGCGCGGCATATTTCAAATCCGAGATGGCATAAGGCGCTTCAAACCCATCTCGACAAATTGGAACAAGTTTCGAGTTGGCGGGACATTGCCTGCGGGACAGCGCTCATCACAGACGACGAGCATGGTGCCGTCTTTGCGCCGGCGGCGGCGGCCAGATTGCTCCGGCATCTGCAGCTCGGACAGAAGCCCACTTCGGAAAAGATTCCGATCGCTGATTTAACGCCGCAAATAAAATTGGGGGAATCGGCGCTGTTCGAAGGACAGGCACTCATCTTCAATTTCGAAAGAATGAACGCTGCCCGACTGGAGCGTTTCCCAAACAGTTCGAGACCCCGCATGGTCATCACGGTATACGGCGACGAGAGCGGAACCCATAACGCCTCGCCGTTTATGCTTCTCTCCGGATTTGTGGCCACCGAGGGGCAGTGGGATGCTTTTGATGTCGGTTGGCGAGAGGCTTTGAAGGAAGTGGGGCTTTCGCATTTCCATGCGACGGATCAATGGGGGACGAATGCTGGTGAGAAATTCGGCCAAAAAATCGTCGAACTCACAGCAGAGCATCTCATTCTTGGATATGTCGTCACGATCGACAAAAACGATTACAAACAATACTATATTGCAGGTCTTCGGCCGCGAAAGCCGCAATTAGACACTATGTATGGCATTGCATTCCGGTTCTTGGTGTCTTTTCTAATCACTCGCCTACCGGAATTGCTGGGGCGAACCGACATAACATTCAATATCATTTTGGAGTCCGGCGCGGACGGCTCCGAGGATGCTAAACGAATAAGAGCCGCGCTGAGAAAACAACTTCCTGTCGAGACGGCAATGCTCGGAAGCGTGACCTTTGGAGACAAGAAAGCATTTCCGGGATTGCAGGCCTCGGACGCTTTAGCGTTCGGGGCGTATCAGATGGAGCCGACAGGACCGAAGCTTTCTGATCTCCCTGACGGGGCGACCATTTCCCAGGTCACTCAAACGTCGCCCGCGAAGCCGCCAATATTCCGATGTGCTCTTGATGCCGAGACGTTACGTTCGCTCAAGGACGATATCCTGGCCTTGGTCGATATTCGCAAACGATATGCCGAAAGCCTCAAAGGCTAGGTGAACGGCGCGGGCGGCTATCCCGCGCGTGAGGGATTGTCACCGGCTGGCTGGGAGGCCTCCGGCGTGGGAGCGCTTGCGCATAGAGCCGACCTGTCAACCGCGTGCGGGTGACTGGGCGCGCCTATATCGCCCTACGCCGTCCCCCCAGCGTCCACCGTCATCACCGCCCCCGAAATATTCCTTCCCCCCTCGCCCATCAGGAACGCCGCCATCGCGGCGACGTCTTCGGGCTCGGCGAGGCGGCGGAGGGCGCTGCGGGCGACGAGGCGGGCGCGGGCTTCGGGCTCTAAGCCGTGCGTCATTTCGGTGTCGATGAAACCGGGGGCGATGGCGTTGACGGTGACGCCGACCTTCCCGACTTCGCGCGCGAGCGATTTGGTGAAGCCGACGAGCGCCGCCTTGGTCGCGGCGTAGACCGAGAGTCCGTTGGCGCCGTTCGCGGCGACGATCGAAGCGATATTGACGACGCGGCCGCGCCCCTCGGCCATCATGCCGCGCACGACGTATTTCGTCAGCACGATCGGCGACAGCGTGTTGAGCCGCAGCAGCTTTTCGATTTCGGCGTTGGCCATCGTCGCCAAGAGGCCCTCGGTCCCGGCGCCGGCGTTGTTGACGAGGCCGTAGATCGGCCCGCGCCGCGCGCGCAGATCGCGCACGAACGTGGGGATGGCGTCGATTTCGGCGAGATCGAATTCTTCGAAATGCAGCGCGCCGACGCCGTCGCGCGCGACTTCGGCCGCCGCGCGATCGAACGCTTCGCTCTTGGTCCGCGCGATCGCCGCGACCGCAAAGCCGACGCGCGCGAGCCGCGCGGCGATGGCGAGGCCGATGCCGCGGCTGGCGCCGGTGACGAGGACGTTATCCATGGCGCGCCAGCTTCCCCCCTTCGGTGACAGGCAGTTCGGCGACGAAGCGCAGCACCGACGGCGCCTTGTGGGCGGGCAGAACCGCGCGGCACGAAGCGATAATGTCGCGGCTCAGCGCGTCGTCCGCGGCGAAACCCTGGCGCAGCACCACTTCGGCGGCGACGAGGGCGCCGGTGATCGGGTTCTTGCGCGCGAAGACGCGGCTCGCGCGGACCGCGGCGTGGGCGTTGAGCGCCGCCTCGACCTCTTCCGGATGGACCTTGGCGCCGCCGACATTGATGATCCCGCCGCGCCGGCCGACGAAGACGTAGCGATCGCCGCGCCGCTCGACCATGTCGCCGCTGTCAACGAAGCCTTCGGCGTCGTGCAGCGCCGGCGCGTGCGCGCCGACGTAGCCGAGCGCCGTGCGGTTCGATTTGATGCGCAGCGAGCCGTCGACCACTTTCATCGCGACTTCGCCGCCCTGTTCGATGAGCGAAGCGGGAAAGCCGGCGCGGCCGTCGGCGACCGCGAAGGCGACGCCCGCCTCGGTGGAGGCGTAGGCGTGCTCGACGCGCGCGTTCGGGTAAAGCGCGCTGAGCGCCGCGAGCACGGCGTCGTCGGCGATCTCGCCGGAGAGGCGCACGGTCTCGGGATCGATGCGGCGCGCCTCGCCGCTCATCAAAACCTTGCGCCAATGCGAAGGCGTGCCGGAGATGTGCTTGGCGCCCGCTTCGCCCAAGCGGATGAGGAAATCGTCGACGCTCTCGCCGGCGCCGCTCAGCGTCAGCGATTCCGCGCCCGCGAGCGCGCGCAAGAAAATCTGCAGGCCGCCGTAGCGGCGAATGTCGTAGAACGTCGCCCATTTCTGCGACGGCGCTGGGAGAAAGGCGCCGGTCAAGGTGACGAGCGTGTGCACGACCAGCTTCGGCGGACCGCTGGTGCCCGAAGTCGGCATCGCCCATTCGGTGGCGAAGCGGCACTGACGTCCCTTCTCCCCGCGAGCGCCCCGCCAAACGCTTCCGTTTGCGGGGAGAAGGTTAGGATGAGGGGCCGGGTGATTGACCGCAGCGTCGTCGTAACCGCCCGGCCCCTCACCCCTTCCCTCTCCCCGCAGGCGGGGAGAGGGGGAGGATCGCAGAGGTTCGAGCGGCAGCCGGCAAGGGACCATGAGATCGAGATCGATCTCAGGCGCCGTTTCGTCGCCGTCATAGACCAGCGCGTCCGCTTGCGCCCCGCGGATCAGCGCGTCGAGGCCGGCCCTGTCGAGGCCGGGCGGGCAGAGCACGATGCGGCGCGCGAGACCATCGAGCTCGATCAGCGCCGCCGCCGCCTTGGCCATGTCGCCGACGGCGAGCGCGACGACACGCCCCTCGAGCCGGTCGCGGTCGCCGCCGAGGCTCGTCGCATGGGCGAAATCGTCGAGCGGCAGCCGCCAGTCGCG
>JBEKFO010000064.1:0-13363 GCA_050013275.1 Roseiarcus sp.
GTTTCAAGCGGATCGAGTTCTCTCAGGCGCAATTGGCGGACCGCGAACGGATCAACGCTTTTCGATGCAGTAGCCGAGGTATCGCTTCGAATCGATTGGGTCGTAACCGAGGCGATCTTTGAGCTTCTTGCGCAGCTTGCTGATGTGGCTTTCGACCACGTTCTCGTCGACGTTCTCGTCGAACAGGCCGTACACGGCGTTGAAGATTTGCGTCTTCGTCACCCGCCGGCCGCGATTGCGGACGAGATATTCCAAGATGCGGCATTCGCGCCGCGGCAAGGGAAGCGGCACGCCCTTCACTTCCGGCTCGCGCCCGTCGAGATAAACGCAGAGATCGCCGATCATGACGCGGCCCTTCTCTCCCATCGTCCGGCGATGGATGGCGCCGACGCGGGCGAGGATCTCGCGCACATGTATCGGCTTGCGCAGCACGTCGTCGACGCCTGCGGCGAAAAGCTCCAAAGTCTCGTCGAGCGATTGGCGATCGTTGAGGCAGAGGACCGGCGCGCTGGTGCGCTCGCGAATGAGCTTGGGGAACAGCTCGCGATTGGTGCAATCGCCGATGAGGAAAGCTTCGACGGCGCGAACGTCGATGTCGCTCACTTTGCCGATCCATTCCTGAAATTCGTCTGGATCAATGCCTGCTGTAGAGACGCCTTCTCGATCAAATCCCGACGCGTAACCACCCGCAACGAGATTGCGTTCATCTACGATGATGTACATGATTGTCCCCGATCGATATATTATTATATGCGCGTTGACCTAGTTGTAACTGTATTATCCACCGCATGCGCCCTTACAAACGTATGGCGTTCCGCCTAAAGGCGGCAAATGCTAGTCGCGGATAACCCCCACAGCGCTTAGTTATCTGTATATGGCACTTTTAGTACGCGCACTCCGACCGTTTACTGTGATTGGACTGTTTCCGAATCATGGCTTTCAATTGTGGTTCCTGTTCCAAAAAGGTACGCAGGCGATGGTTAACAAGTCGTTAATGTTCTTGGCCAAAAATTTAGGAGAACATTAACCATGGCCTTTGCGGCAATTGACGTAGAGTTGACCCGCAACGCGTGGCGCAACCGCTTCCGTCGGGCGTTCGAGGGCGTGACGCGGCAACGGTTTGGCAACCCCTGGCGGCTAAAGTTCCCAAGGGCGCGGTCCCGCCGATCGGTCGGCGGCGCGCTCGAGGCGCTCCTTCGGGAGCCATGACGCGACGGATGCATGACAGACACGCTTGACGGCGTTCGCGGGCAAGGTCGGCGCGACGATCGCAAATACGCGCGCGCGCTGGCGCGGCGCGGCCAAGTCGCCTATTTCGTCGTCGAACCGGCGCGAAACGAAAGACCGCGCGACGATGGCCCGCGCGACCATCGGGCCGCCGGACGAAAGCGCACGCGGCTTCGCTCGGCCAAGATTCTCGACTCGGCCAACAAGTTCGTGTGCGATTGCCTCATTCACGACCGCTCGGCGAGCGGCCTTCGCCTGACGCTGGCGCAAAACCTGGGGTTGCCCGCCCATTTCCGCGTGTACGAGGACGAATCGGGCGAGGTGGACGTCGTCGAGACCGTGTGGCGGCGCGGCGCCGTGCTCGGCGTGCGCTACAGCCGAGCCCTCGGAATGGTGTCGATCAAGCCGAGCGACAGAGCGGCGCTTCGCGGACAGTTCTACGCGATTCCCGATTGAGCGCGCGCCGACGGCCTTCGCTCAGACGTAGGCCTTTTCCTCGACGATCGCCGAATTGAACACGCGATCGATGTCGCGCTTGATCGCTGCGCGCCGATCGTTGGCTGCGTAAACGGAGCGCGCGAGCGCGACGAAACGTTCGCCGAACTCGCCGTTCTTTTCGCATCGGCGGATTTCGTCCTCGAAGTCCCACAGGCGCTCATTGACCGCGGCGAGGTCGGCTTTCAGCGGGCCGAGAGCGGAATGGTCGAGCCCGGCGCGCCGGAGGCTGTCTTCGAGCAACCCGAATTCCCGGCGCACGTTGCGCAATTTGTCGCCGTCGAGAATGCGGCGCGACTTGATTTCCAGAATGGTGATCTTGTCGATCAGTTCGCCGACCGCGCCCGGGATGGCGATCAGCCGTTCAGCGCGGCGATCCTCGGCGGGCGAGGCGAGGCGCGCGGCCATCTCGGCGAAAACGCCGCCCCAGTCGCCCTGCTGTTTCTGGCGAAAGAGCCGCATCGTCGGATACCAGGGCGAATCGTCGCGATCGCGCAACCACCGCCATTCCGCGTCTTTCTTCAGGGCGACCCACACCGGCCGGCCGAGCGCGCCCGCCAGATGGGCGATCGACGTGTCGCAGGTGACGACGAGGTCGAGATGCATCATCGTGGCCGCCGTGTCGACAAAGGCGTCCGGTCCGGCGTCGAAGTCTTCGCCCAGCGATTCGACCCGCATGCCCGACGGCAGGTCGGCGAGTTGCTCGACGCCGAACCCTTTTTGCAGGGATATGAGACGCGCGCCGGGCGCCGCAGCGAGCGGCGCGAAGGCGGCAAGCGGCATCGAGCGCGCCATGTCGGCTTCCGGATTGGGATTGCCCTGCCAGACGACGCCGATCTTAACGCCCGCTGGGCCGATGCGCGCGGCCCATCTTTCGGTCAATTCCGGCTCGGCGCGCAGATACGGAACGGGCGCCGGCACGTTGTCGAGCCGCGTCGCGAAAGCGCGCGGCAGGCTGCTGATGGCGATCTGGGCGTCGAACGATTCGCCTTCGGGCGCCTTCGCGACGAGCCTCACGCCGCCGAGCGAGAACAACAGCCGATGCAATTTGGAAGGACATAGAAACGTCGGGACCGCGCCGGCGTCCATCATCATCGGCAGGTAACGGGCGAACTGGATCGTGTCGCCGAGGCCGTGATCGTTGAGCGCCAGCACGCGCTCGCCCGTTCGCCCCGGTCCTCGCCACTTGGGAAAGCGCACGCCCAACGCCTCGTCGAGCGACTTTCCCGCGATCCAGCGCGCTTCGTAGCCTTCCCAGCCGCGTTCGAAATCGCCGAGCGTGAGGTCGAGGCACCCCTTGCCGCTGATCGCCTCGACGTTGCCGAGGCGTTCGGCTCTTTCGAACGCCTCGCGCGCTTCCTCAAAGCGGTCCAGGCTGCACAGCGCCAGGGCTTGGCCGCACAACGCGGCGGAAAACTTGGGCTTGATCGAACTCGCCAGCCGATAAGCCTCCAACGCCTCCTCGACTTGATCGAGCTTCAGCAGCACGTTGCCGAGATTGAGCGCCGCTTCGGCGAAATTCGGCCGCAGTCGTAGCGCTTCGCGGGCCGCCGCCGCCGATTCCTCCAACTGGCCAAGCTGCCGGAGCGGTCCCGCGCGGCTGTTCCACAGGTCGGCGTCGCGCGGCTGCAGCGCGAGGGCGCCTTCGAAGGCGCTGAGCGCCTCGGCGTACCGACGTTGTTCGAAAAGCAGCTTGCCCATATTCGACCAGGCGGCTGGCAGATCGAGCTTGAGGCTGATGGCGCGCCGGTAGAATTGCAGCGCCGGCGCGCTCTTGCCCGATTCGCCGAGGATGTAGCCGCCCATGCACAGAGCTTCGGGATAGTTCGGGTTCTCGCGCAGAGCCGCATCCAAGAGAGCGATCGCCTCCTGCCGGCGACCGCCCTGCCACATCGCGACGCCACGCGCATAGAGCACCGCCTCCGGCGTCGCGCCGACGGGCGCGCCGGGCGACTGAGCCGTCGGCGCGGGCGCGCGCGAGACGGGAAGGGATTCGGCAAGCGGTTCTTGTTTCAAGGCGATGCGTCCGGGCGCGACGGCCAGTTCCGCGGCGCGTTCCGCCTGGCAACAAAGCGCGCGACGCTTGCCCGAGACTTGCCGCCCTTCAGACGCAGCGCCGGTCGCGGCGCCATCGTCGGCGGTTCTAGCCGCCGAGCGTGAGGCCTTGCAGGCTTGAAATCATCTCGCTGCTGAATGCCGCGGCGGCGGAAGAGAGGGCGCCGCTGGATGCGGAGGTCGAGCTGATCAGGTTGCTCAGAATCGTCGTCGCCGCCGAAACCGGCGCCGTCGAGTTGCCGTCGTTGGATACGGTGAGCGGGGTCGAGGCGCCGCTTCCCCCCGCGCCGTAAGTCAGATCGTACATCGCGGTGAAGCGTTCGGTCAGCTGCTGGAGCTTCGTCGGATCTTGCAGCTCCGACATCGGCATGAGCTGAGTGATTTCCTGCGCCTCGGTGTCGATGTTGGTGCCCGTCGTTTCCGGCGGAAGACCGAATATGGTTTGCACGACGTCGAGCAGGTTCTGGTCGCCCATGATGCCCAGGCCGCTGGACACCGAGGGCGCCACGCGCTGAAAATAGAGGGCGAGTTGAACGCCGGGATCTTGTTGCCCCTGGCTGCTTTCCAACTGTTGCTCGACGTAGTCGCTGGTCGTGGTCTTGATCGCGCTCGACGTCGAGATCGAGGAGACCCCCTGGCCGACGAAGTCGAACGCCGCAGCGAACTTCGCCCAGTTGGGGTTGCTCAAGGTGTTGGCCAGGGCCTTGGAGGATGAGACGCCCCCTTGCAGCACTTGCGTGACCAGCGCCGTCGAGTTGACCTGATCGCCGAGCCCGTAGGCGTCCAAAGCGTAGGAGAGAAGCCGGTAATTGCCGACGAAATCCTGGATCGAGGTGACCTTGCCGATATTGGCGGCGTAATACTCGCTCGCCGTTTTGACCGCCGGCTGGTCAGCGGTCATCGTCTGATAGCGAGTCAGGTTTTGCGAGATCGCCAGATAGGTCGAGGTTGTCGTCGTCACCGGGAAGCCTCGTCGCGCCCGTTCGCTCGCGCTGGATTGGCGTCGCGAGCCCAGCCCGCGGCGCATTTCAAGATGGCCCAGCCCATCGATGGCGCGAATTGGTTACAAAACCGTTAACGCGCGGCTTCAGCCTATTTGGCGAAGATCGAGGCGCCCTCTTCGGCGCGCCCGACCGCGGCGCGGAAGGCGCCGAACAGCTCGCGGCCGACGCCGAAATGCGCGGCGCTCAGGTCCCGCGTCGCCGGCAGGCGCGCCGCCCATTCGGCGGGATCGACGAGCACTTCGAGCCGGCCGCTCGGCGCGTCGAGGCGAATCAGATCGCCGTCGCGGACCTTGGCGATCGGCCCGCCCGCCTCGGCCTCGGGCGTCACATGAATGGCCGCAGGAACCTTGCCCGAAGCGCCCGAGAGCCGTCCGTCGGTGACCAGGGCGACGCGATGGCCGCGGTCCTGCGCGACGCCGAGCGGCGGCATCAATTTGTGCAGCTCGGGCATGCCGATCGCCCGCGGCCCCTGAAAGCGCACCACCGCGACGACGTCGCGGAACAATTCGCCGGCGCGGAACGCCGCGTGCAGCTCGTCCTGGCTGTGGAACACGCGCGCGGGCGCTTCGATCACGTGGCGTTCGGGCGCGACCGCCGAGGTTTTGATGACCGCGCGCCCGAGCGGCCCCTCGAGCACGCGCAGGCCGCCGGTGGCCTGGAACGGGTTGTCCGCGCCGCGCAAAACCGTTTCGTCGCCGCTCTTCGCCGCCGCCGCGCGCCAGGCGACGGCGCCGTCCGGCGCCAGCGTCGGCTCGACCACGTAGTCGGCGAGTCCCTTGCCCCAGACCGTGCCCGCGTCGGCGTGCAGCAGCCCTTCCTCCAGGAGAGCGCGAATCAGCAGCGGCATGCCGCCCGCCGCCTGGAAGTGATTCACGTCGGCCTTGCCGTTGGGATAGATGCGCGCGAGCAGCGGCGTGACTTCGGCCAGATCGGCGAAATCGTCCCAGGTGAGATGGATTCCCGCCGCCGCCGCCATCGCGATCAGGTGGATCGTCAGATTGGTCGAGCCGCCGGTCGCATGCAGGCCGACGACGCCGTTGACGATCGCGCGCTCGTCGATCACGTGGCCGATCGGCGTGAAGGCGTTCCCCAGCGCCGTCATCTCCAGCGCGCGTTTGGCGCCCAG
Source organism: Roseiarcus sp. (assembly GCA_050013275.1). Taxonomy (GTDB): domain Bacteria; phylum Pseudomonadota; class Alphaproteobacteria; order Rhizobiales; family Beijerinckiaceae; genus Roseiarcus. The sequence goes on from JBEKFO010000064.1 coordinate 5,908, forward strand.
CGCGGTCAGCGCGTCGCGCAGCGGCGTGTTCGGGTTGACGAACGAGGCCCCCGGCAGATGCAGGCCCATGATCTCCATCAGCATCTGATTGGTGTTGGCGGTGCCATAGAAGGTGCAGGTGCCCGGCGCGTGATAGGCCTCGGCCTCCGAGAGCAGCAGTTGCTCCCGCGTGGCCTTGCCCTCGGCATAGAGCTGGCGGATCTTCGACTTCTCTTCGTTGCCGAGCCCCGAGGTCATCGGTCCCGCCGGCAGGAACACCGCCGGCAAATGGCCGAAGCTCAGAGCGCCGATCAGCAGGCCGGGAACGATCTTGTCGCAGACGCCGAGATAGACCGCGGCGTCGAACATCTGGTGGGAGAGCGCGACCGCCGTCGACAGCGCGATGACGTCGCGCGAGAACAGCGAAAGCTCCATGCCCGATTCGCCCTGGGTGACGCCGTCGCACATCGCCGGCACGCCGCCCGCCACCTGCGCAGAGGCGCCCACCTCGCGCGCCGCGCGCTTGATAAGCTCGGGAAAGCGCTCGAACGGCTGATGCGCCGAGAGCATGTCGTTGTAGGCGGTGACGATCGCCAGATTGGGCCCGACGCCGTCGCGCAAACTCTGCTTGTCGGCGGCGCCGCAGGCGGCGAAGCCATGGGCGAAATTGGCGCAGCCGAGCTTCTTGCGCGTCGGACCCTGGGAAACCGCATGGTCGATGCGCTCGAGATAGCGCCGCCGCGAATCGCGGCTGCGCTCGGCGATGCGCTGCGTAATTTCGCCGACGCGGGCGTGAAGGGTCGTGGGCATGGGAGGCCTCGTGCGTTCGCAGTTGCCTTAATGCGACGGTCCGCCAAACGACCGCCCGGTCCGAGCCGCGGCTACAGCGCCACGCGATAGCTCGCCTCGGTCTTGGCGGCGATTTCGTCCAGGCTCGCGCCCGGCGCGATCTCGATCAGCGCCATGCCGCGGAAGCCGTGTTTGTCGATGTGGAACACGCCGAGATCGGTGATTACGAGATCGACGACGCGGCGCCCGGTCAGCGGCAGGTTGCAGTGATGCAGCAGCTTCGGCCCGTCCTTGGCGGCGTGCTCCATCACCACCACGATGCGCTTGACGCCGGCGACGAGGTCCATGGCGCCGCCCATGCCCTTGACCATCTTGCCGGGGATCATCCAGTTGGCGAGATCGCCCTCTTCGGAGACCTGCATCGCGCCCAGGATGGCGAGGTCGATGTGACCGCCGCGAATCATGGCGAAGGATTCGGCGCTTGAGAAATAGCTGGTGGTCGGCAACTGCGTGACCGTCTGCTTGCCGGCGTTGATGAGGTCGGCGTCTTCCTCGCCCTCGAAGGGGAACGGCCCCATGCCGAGCATGCCGTTCTCGCTCTGCAACTGAACGCGCATGCCCAGAGGGATGTAGTTCGACACCAGCGTCGGGATGCCGATGCCGAGGTTGACGTAATAGCCGTCTTGCAATTCCTGCGCGGCGCGCGCCGCCATCTGGTCGCGGGTCCAGGCCATGCGATTTCTCCTGAATTAGGCGGCGCTGCGCTTGCGCGTGGTGCGTTGCTCGATCCGCTTCGCCATGCCGGCGACGTGGACGATGCGCTGGACGAAGACGCCGGGCGTGACGATGTGGTCGGGGTCGATCTCGCCGGGTTCGACGAGATGCTCGACCTCGGCGATCGTCAGCTTGGCCGCGGTCGCCATCATCGGATTGAAATTGCGCGCGGTCTTTCGGTAGACGAGGTTGCCCTCCGCATCGCCCTTCCAGGCGTGGACGAGCGCGATGTCGGCGAAGAGCGCCTCCTCCATGACATATTCCTCGCCGTGGAAATCGCGGATCTCCTTGCCCTCGGCGACCACCGTGCCGACGCCGGTGCGGGTGAAGAAGGCGGGAATGCCGGCGCCGCCGGCGCGGATGCGCTCGGCGAGCGTCCCCTGCGGGTTGAACTCCAGCTCCAACTGGTCGGAGAGATAGAGCTGGGCGAAGGTCTTGTTCTCGCCGACGTAGCTCGAAATCATCTTCTTGATCTGGCGCGTCTCCAGCAACACGCCGAGCCCGACCCCGTCGACTCCGGCATTGTTGGAGATGACCGTCAAATCCTTGGCGCCGGACTTGCGGACCGCCTCGATCAGAGCCTCGGGGATGCCGCACAGGCCGAAGCCGCCGGACATCAACGTCATCCCGTCCTTGATGACGCCGGCCAGGGCGTCTTCCGCGGTGGCGAATACCTTGTTCATCGTCGCTCCCTTCGAGGATGAGTTTACCTAGCCGCCGCCGGCGACCTCGGCAAGGCCATGGGAGAAACGATTCAGGCGCGCGTCCCGCCGCCCTCGCGAGCCCACACCCAGATCAGAGCGCCGAGCAGCGCGGCGAGGCCGAGGAAGCCGGCGGCGAGCGGCGTCTCGGCGACGCCGATGAGTTCGCTCGCCCCGGTGCGCTTGACGCCGATGTAATCGGCGCCGGCGTAAACAGGCGAGTCGTGCATGCTCACGAGTCTGGGAATCTCGACCGCATCGTCGGCGCCCTTGGCGAGCCGGCGCACGCTGCCGCCGGTCGCCTCGGCGAGCGGGCGCAGCTTCTCCAGCGTCGAGACGACCTCCTGGAATTCGAGCGGGTTCTCCGGACCGACGACCGCGAGCGCGACGTGCTCGCCGTCGCTGGCGCGATAGAGCCCGTCCTGATCGACCGCCAGGGTGGCGCGGGAAAGGCCGGGAGCGACGCTGACGAGCTGCACGGTCGTGGCCTTGCCGTCCGGCCCGGTCACGCTAGCCTCTGGAACGTCGCCTTTCACGCTTTGGCGCTCGATCGTCAGATCATGGCCTTTGGCGCGCGCGCGCAACGCCTCTTCCTCGAGTTCCGGCTCTTTCATCAGCCAGTGCGCGAGCCGACGCAGCAATTCGAGATGCGGGCCGCCGCCATCGTATCCGCGCGCCCACAACCACATCTGGTCGCTCAGCAACAGCGCCACGCGCCCCTTGTCGACGCGCGAGAGCACGAGCAGCGGGGCCTTGTCGACGCCTTGCATCACCGCCGTGCCGCTGGTGACTTCGGCGCCGATCTGGCGGAACCAGCGGCCCCACGTCGGCGGCGACGCCTCCCCGCCCGGCAGGCCGCGCGTCACCGGATGCTTGGCGCCGTCGGGCGAGATCTCGGCGCGAAACGCCTGGTCGAACTCCTCGCCGATTGGGCGGGCCGGCGAAATCTCGCCGAGCGGCGTGTCGAAGAGACCTTCCGGCGTGCCGAACGCCGGCCCCTCGGCCATCAGCAAAGCGCCGCCGTCGCGAACGTACTTGACGATGTTGTCGAGATAGAAGCGCGGCAGGATCGCCTGGCTCGAATAGCGATCGAAGATGATGAGATCGAAATCCTTGATCTTTCGCCCGAACAGGTCCGCCACGGGAAACGCGATCAGCGACAATTCGTTGATCGGCGTCCCGTCGGTCGCCTTCTCCGGCGGCCGCAGGATGGTGAAATGGACGAGATCGACGTTGGCGTCGGACTTCAAGAGATTGCGCCACATGCGCTCGCCCGGGTGCGGCTGCCCCGACACCAGCAGCACGCGCAGTTTGTCGCGCACGCCCTCGATCGTGACCACCGCCTTGCCGTTGCGCGTCGTCAATTCGTCCTTGACCGGAGCAATTTCGAGCTCGATCACGTTGGGACCGGCGTGATCGACCGGGACCTTGATCGAAAGCTTCTGGCCGACCTCGGCCGCCAGCGTCGCGATCGTCTCGCCGTCGCGGCGCACGGTCACCGTGGCCGGCTCGCCTTTGTCGGCGGTGTCGAGGACGCGAGCGACGATCGTCTGATCCTTGCCGACGATGCCGAAGCGCGGCGCCTCGACGAGCTCGATGCGGCGATTGCGCTCGCCTTCGTGGCCGGTGACCAGCACATGCAGCGGCGCCGCGAAGCCGAGCGCGTCGAGCGACGCGGGAATGTCGTGCGCAATGCCGTCGGTGATCAGGATCGCGGCCCCGACGCGCTCCGGCGGCGTGTCGCTCAGCGCCGAGCGCAGCGCCGCGAACACACGCGTGCCCTGATTGTCCGGATCGCTCTTAGCGGTTTCAACGAAGCGGGCCTCGACATTGTCGAGCGTGGCGAGGCGCTTCGCCAATTCGACCCGCGCTTCGGCGGTCTGGCGCGGCCGTTCGCCGATCTGATTGGACTCCGATCGATCGACGACGACCGCGACCACGTCCTTGAGCGGCCGGCGATCCTCGCGCATCAGCGACGGATCGAGCAGCGCCAGCCCCAGCAGCCCGAACGCGAGCGCGCGCAACGCCGCGCCGCGCGGGCGCCGCCACAGCGCCAGCGCGATCAGCGCGAACGCCAGCCCGGCCATGCCCTCGAGGAGGGGAAGCGGCAGCAGCGGCGCGAATGCGATCGACCACGCGTTCAATGCGAAAGCCTTTCCAACAGGTCCTTGGCGTGGACCTGGTCGGCCTTGTAACTGCCGGTCAGCGTGTACATGACGAGATTGACGCCCCCGCGCAGCGCCAGTTCGCGCTGGCGCGCTCCCCCGGGGATGAGCGGATAGAGCGGCCGCCCGCTCGCGTCGACGGCCCAGGCCGCAGCGAGATCGTTCGAGGCGATGACGATGGGCGAAACGCTGTCGCCGGCGCGCGCCGGGCGCGGCGCGCGATCGTTCGGATCGGGCGGCGGCAACGCTTCGACCCAAGTCTGCCCGCTTTCGGTGCGGCCAACGAAATTATCGATCAGGTAGAAGGTCTTGGTGATGACGTGGTCGCGCGGGACCGGCTCGAGCTCGGGCACGTCGACGCCGGCGAGCAGGGTTCGCAGCCACGCGGCTTCCGGCGTCGGCGCTCCGCCCGGGCGCGTCGTCAGCGCATCGCGCGTGTCGAACACCACCGTGCCGCCGTTCTTCATGAAAGCGGCGATGCGCGTGACCGCGCTTGCCGGGGGCTGCGGCCGTCCGGCGACGATCGGCCAATAGATCAGGGGATAGAAGCTCAATTCGTCGCGCGCGGGATCGAGCGCGACCGGGTCCGCGATTTCCGCCGAGGTGCGCTGGTCGAGCACGTGCGCGAGATTTTCGAGCCCGAGACGCGAGGTTTCGTCGACCGTCGCGTCGCCAGTGACGACATAGGCGAGATGAGTGGCGCGGGCCGCCTCGGCGTCGCGATTCGGGATCGGCGCCGCTTCGTCCGCCCACGCGCGCGAGCCCATGAGCGACGCGCCGACCAGCGCGACCGCCAGCAGCATCGCCGTCGCCGCGGGAGCGGCGAATCGCGGCGCGCGGCTGAGCCACAGGCTCGCGAGCCCGTCGACGAGGAAACCGATGAAGGCCGCGAACAACAGGTAAGGCTTCAGATCGAGCGGCGCGGCGACGTCGAGCCCGCCCGAGGCGACGCTGAGGCCCGCGTAGTCCGCCGGCGCCAGCGTCTGGCCCGGCGTCATCGCGTTGACCGCTTCGAGCGCATCGGGCGGCCCGTAGAACCCCGGCGGATGCGCGGCGTCGCCCGGACCCTTGAAGTCGTCGCCGATCGGCGCGGCTTTGGCCGGCGGGGGGCCGAGAACGCCGAAGCCGTCGAGGATGCGATAGGGCGGGCGCGTCGCCTGTGTGTCCGTCTTGGCGGCGACGTCCGTCTCGGCGGGCGCGGCGCCGGCGCGCGCCACAATGCGCCTGAGCATGTCGACGAAGAGTCCCGAGATCGGCAAGTTCGACCAGGTCGTATCCGCCGTCACGTGGAACAGCACGACGATGCCCTTGCCGCGCCGCGCGGCGGTCACCAGCGGCGTGCCGTCGGCCAGGCGCGCCCAGGTCTTGGCGGCAAGGCCCGGCTCCGGTTCGGCGAGCACCTGGCGCGAAACCGTCACTTCGTCCGGCGCGGCGAGCCCGAGGAACGGGCTATCCTTGTCGAAGGGTGCGATGTGCTTCGGCGTCTCCCACGACAGCGCGCCGCCGAGCGTGCGCCCGCCTCTTCTCAGCGCGGTCGGCGTCAGATCGTCCTCGCCCGCCGCCAGGCGCGTGCCGGCGAAACGCACCAACACGCCGCCAGATTCGACGAAATCGACGAGTTTCTCGTGCGTCGGTCCGGGAGGCACGCTCATGTCGGCGAGCATCAGCACCGACGGCTTTTCCGCCAGCAGCGATAAGATCGGATCGCTCGCCGCGTCGCGCCATTGACGGATTTCGGCGAAGGGCGCCAGCGCGCGTTCGAGGTAATAGGTCGGCGACAACAGCGGCTGGGCGACGTCGGCGCTGGCGCCGGAGAGGATCGCGACCCTTCGCCGCCGCGAACGTTCGTCGACCAGCCACACCGCGCCCGCCGACGGTTCGTCGGCGAGGACGACGCGAGAAACCTGATTGCGCAGCTCCACCGGCAAATCGAAGTTCGCATCGGCGGCCCGCGTTGCGCCGAAGTCGAACCGCGCTTCGCCGATCGAGCGCCCCTGGGCGTCGAGCGCGCGCGCGACGCCGGTTTGGCGGGCGTTCGCGTCGGCGCGCGTCAGGTGGGCTTCGAGCGCCCCGGCGAGATTGTCGGCCCCGGCGACGCCGACCGGAGTCGTGCGGTCGATGACGACGGAGACCGTGTGGCCGCGCGCGGCCGCCGCCAATCCGCGCGCGAAGGCGTCGGCGCCGCCGAGATCGACGCCGTCGGCGATCCAGACGATCTCGGCTTTCGGGTTGGCGGCGAGAAAACGCGCGATGCCCGGCAGCGTCGCCTCGCGCGGCGGCGCGTAAGAGACCGGCGCCAACGCCCGTAGTTTTTCTTCGATGCGCGGGCCGTCGAGCGCCGTGACGTCGAACCCGCCCTGGGACATCGGCAGCGCCGCGGCGAGGCGCCCCGCCCGCGTCGCGCCGCGCAGCGCATCGCGCGCGAATGCGATGCGCCGCTCCCAGGACGGCGCCGCCGGCCAACCGTCGTCGATCAACAGCAGCAGCGGGCCGGCGCCGACGCCGGACGACGGCGAGAGGTTCCAGATCGGCCCCGCCATCGCCAGGATGACCAGGGCGGCGATCGCGATCCGCAGCGCCAGCAAGGGCCACGGCGTCTTGGCCGGCGTCGCATCTTTCGGATTGAGGCCCAGCAGCAGGCGCAGCGGCGGGAACACGGCCTGGCGCGGTCGCGGCGGCGTGACCTTGAGAAAAATATAGAGCGCGGCGAGGAGAGCGAGGGCGGCCAGAACCGCCGGCGCGGCGAAAGCGAGGGGTAGGCCGAGCATCGTCAGGCGCTCCAGGCTTTCGTCGCCGGCTCGGAGCCGGCGAGCCGGGCTCGCAGCGCGAGCAGCGCCTGAGCGGCCGACTGATCGGTTCGGTGCAGCGCGAAGCCCCAGCCGCGCGCGGCGCAGGCGGCGCGAATCGCCTCGCGGTGCTCGGTCAGGCGCTTAAGATAGGCTTCGCGCAGAGTCTGCGCGCGGGGGGCGCGCAACCGCGCGGCGCCGCCCGCATCGAGGAATTCGGTGTGGCCGACGAAAGGAAAGATCTCCTCGATGGGGTCGGCGA
>JBEKFO010000065.1:0-13169 GCA_050013275.1 Roseiarcus sp.
CCGCACTTGAGGCCGATCGGATTGCGAATCCCGCGGCAATATTCGACATGCGCGCCGCCGAGGTGGCGGGTGCGGTCGCCGATCCACAGCATGTGGCCAGAGGTCGCGTAATAGTCGCCGGAGGTCGAGTCGAGCCGGGTCATCGCCTGCTCGTAGCCGAGCAGCAGCGCCTCGTGCGAAGTGTAGAAGTCGGTCGCGCGCAGTTCCGGCTGGGCCTCGGCGTCGAGACCGATCGCGCGCATGAAGCCGAGCGTCTCGGTGATGCGGTCGGCGACCTCCTGGTAGCGCTCGGACTGCGGGCTGTCCTTGACGAAGCCGAGCATCCAACGGTGGGCGTTTTCGAGATTGGCGTAGCCGCCGGTGGCGAATGCGCGCAACAGATTGAGCGTCGCCGCCGACTGGCGATAGGCCTCCAGCTGCCGGCGCGGATCGGGCGTGCGCGCCTCGGCGGTGAATTCGATGTCGTTGACGATGTCGCCGCGGTAGGAGGGCAGCGTGACGCCGCCGATCGTCTCGGTCCCCGACGAGCGCGGCTTGGCGAACTGCCCGGCGACGCGGCCGACCTTGATGATCGGCGAGGCCGCCGCATAGGTCATCACCACCGCCATCTGCAGGAAGACGCGGAAGAAATCGCGGATGTTGTCGGCCGAATGCTCGCCGAAGCTCTCGGCGCAATCGCCGCCCTGCAGCAGGAAGGCTTCGCCGATCATCGCCTTGCCGAGCGCGCGCTTGAGCTTGCGCGCTTCGCCGGCGAACACCAGCGGCGGATAGCCGGCGAGCTGACGCTCGACCTCCTTGAGCGCCGCCGCGTCGGGATAGACCGGCGCCTGCTCGATCGGCTTTTGCCTCCAGCTCTCGGGACTCCAACGGCTCTGGGCCATAATCACTTGCCTCGACTGACAATTCTGCTTGCTCGCGAGCGGCGGCGGCGCGCCCGCGCGCGCGCCGTCTATACAGGAACGAGGCAACGATGGCGATATGCCGATTTTCGTCGCCGGGGCGAGAAAATTGCGCGCCCCCGCTTGCGCAGCGCCGTCATCCGAGGTCGCGCGTCGCGCCGTGGCGTGCGAGCATGACGGACCTGAAGCCAACTCCGATTCGCCCCCTTGAAAACCCTTTCCTCCCTCGCCGCGCTGCTTCTCTCCGTCTTCCTGCTCATCGCCGGCAACAGCCTGATCGGCGTGTTGACGCCGTTGCGCGCGAGTCTCGACGGGTTCCCCGATCTCGCCATCGGCCTCCTCGGCTCGGTCTATTTTGCCGGCATGTTGGCGGGGACGCTGGCGGCGCCGGCGATCGTGCGTCGGGCTGGGCATATCCGCGCCTTTTCCGCCTTCGTCGCGCTCGCCATCGTCTCCGTCATCCTGATGCCCGGTTGGGCCGCGCCCGCGCCGTGGATGGTCGCGCGCGGCGCGCTCGGTTTCGCTTTCGCCGGGATTTACGCGGTGGTCGAATCCTGGATCAACGCCAAAGCGAGCAACGCCAATCGCGGCGCGCTCTACGGCGTCTACCAGATCGTCAATTTCGCCGCCTCGGCCGGCGGCCAGTTGCTGCTGCGCGTCTTCGCGCCAGTCTCGTTCCTCGCCTTCACCATCGGCGGCGCGCTGCTGGCGCTGGCGATCGTGCCGCTGACGATGACCAGCGTCGATCCGCCCGCCCAGCCCAAATACGTGCGGCTGCGCTTGCGTTGGCTCGTTCGCCTCGCCCCGGTTTCCGCGTTCGGCGCGCTCGCGGCCGGCGCGGCCAACGGCGCGGCGTTCGCTCTCGGTCCGGTTTACGCCCTGCAAATCGGCGTGAAGCCGTCGGCGGTGCCGCTGTTCACCGCGGCGATCGTCGTCGGCTCGGCGCTCGGCGTCTATCCCGCCGGCTTCCTTTCCGATCGCATGGACCGCCGCCTGGTCATCGTCGTCGCAATGGCGGCCGGGGCGGCGTTCGAGGTTGCGCTGGCCAGCTTCCGGCTCGCCGGCGCGCCGCTCATCGTCATGGGGTTCCTGGTCGGCGTCACCACTTACACGCTCTATACGCTGGCGACCTCGCACGCCAACGACCGGGCCAAACCGCCTGAAATGGTGCTGATCTCGGCCGGGCTGCTATTTATCTACTGCATCGGAGCAATCGTCGCGCCGGCGCTGGCGTCGCTGTTGATGCGACAGTTCGGCCCGTCGGCGCTGTTTGCGCAAGGCGCGCTGGTGCATGCGGCGATCGCGGCGTTCGCGCTTTGGCGTCTGATCAGCGAACCCCGCGTCCCCGCAAGGACGGGACCCGCTATTCCTTGACGATCGAGATGTCGGGCGCGGCGGGGTTCTTCATGCCGACGATATGGTAGCCCGCGTCGACGTGCAGGATTTCCCCGGTGACGCCGCGCGACATCGGCGACATCAGATAGACCGCGGTTTCGCCGACTTCCTCGGTGGTGACGGAACGGCGCAGCGGCGCGTTCAGCTCGTTCCAGCGCAGGATGTAGCGGAAGTCGCCGATGCCGGAGGCCGCCAGCGTCTTGATCGGCCCGGCGGAAATGGCGTTGACCCGGATCCCCTTCTCGCCGAGATCGGCGGCCAGATACCGCACGCTCGCCTCGAGAGCGGCCTTGGCGACGCCCATGACGTTGTAGTGCGGCATCCATTTCTCGGCGCCGTAATAGGTCAGGGTCAACAGCGAGCCGCCGTTCCTCATCAGCTTTTCGGCGCGCTGCGCGATCGCGGTGAAGGAATAGCAGGAGATGGCGAGCGACTTGTTGAAGTTGCCTTCGCTGGTGTCGACATAGCGGCCGGTCAATTCGTCCTTGTCGGCGAAGGCGATGCAGTGGACGACGAAGTCGAGAGAGCCCCACAGCTTCTGCGCCTCGGCGAACACCGCGTCGATGGTCGCCCCGTCGGTGACGTCGCAATGGCCGAGAACATGCGCGCCCAGTTCCTGCGCAAGCGGCCGAACGCGCTTTTCCAGCGCCTCGCCCTGGTAGGTCATCGCGATCTCGGCCCCCGCGGCGCGCGCGGCCTTGGCGATGCCCCAAGCGATCGAACGATTGTTGGCGACGCCGAAAATGACGCCGCGCAGCCCGCGCATGACGCCGCTTTCACCGGATCCGTTCGAGCCTTCCTGCGCCATCGAGCCCTCTTTCCTCCGACCCGCCCCCATCGGTCGGGAGCGACAAAGCGCCCTCCCTTAGCGTCGGCCGCGGCGCATGGGAAGGGTCCGCGCCGCTGCGGCCTGTCACAAAATGTGTGAAACCGCTCATATATCCCCTTGGAACGGCCAATCGTTCGGAATAGAGTTATTAGGCTTAATTTGCGCTAACGGACCTTGCCGTCGTGTCTTCGAGCCGGGAGTGGTGTGACGACGCGGGCGCTATGCGGCGCTTCGGATTGGCGCTTGTGCGCGACGACCGGTTCGTTTGCGACGACGTTTCGGCCGCTTCGCTGGTCGACAAACTGTTCCGTCAGGCGTCGCTGACCTTGATCGACGATCCCGCCGACGATTTCCGCAGCGCGCGGGTGCGCGCTTTCGCCCAGTTTGTCCGGCTCTATCGACGACATGTTCGCCGTTTGGCGGCCGACGAAGCGGACGGCGGCTGGATCGAGGCCTGCGGGTCGAACGGGCGGGCCAACGCTTCGGTGACCTCAGGCGTGCGAAATCTGCCGCTCGAACTGCGCGAAGCGCTGCTGCTCGTCGTCCTCGCCGGATTCTCCCATCGCGACGCGGCCGCGGCTCTCGACATTCCCCTGGCCGCCGTCGTCGACCGGCTCGGCCGGGCGCGCGCGCGCATCAGCACGCACGTCGACGCGGCGCACGAATCGACGCCGAGGGAAGCGGCCTGGCCGAACGCCGCGCATTTGCGGATCGTCAAGTGAGGCGACAAGTCGAAGCGGCGGAGGTTTTCGCCTATGTCGACAACAGCCTCGATCCGGACCAACGGCTGGCTTTCGAGGCGCGGCTGCGCAACGACGCGGACCTGAGGCGCCAGGTCGCAAAGTGGGAGTCGCAAAACAGGGCGATCCGCGCCGCCTACGGCGGCGTAGCCTCGGCCCGCCCCGCCGTCGACCTGGGACGAAACTCCAACGAGAACGGCCCGCTGTGGCTGGCCTCGTCGATGCGCTCGCGGCAAAGCGCCGCTGCGACTCGCGTCGCCGGCGAAGCGCGCGCAAAGTCGCCGCGCTCCGCCGCTGCGGCCGGCCCGCACACGCCGTCGGCCGCGCCGCGGCGCCTCGCGGGCCGGCGCGTCGCGGCGATCGTCGCTCTGGCGGCGGTTCTGCTGGTCGTCAGCGCGCCGGGCGGGCCGCCGCGGCCGCAGGGCCGATTGATCGAGGCCGGTGTCGCCGCCTACCGCGCTTTTGCGGCGGGCGCCGACGTGCCGGTCGAATTCGCCGCCAGCGACCCCAAGACGCTGACCAAATGGCTGGCGCCGCAATTCCCAAGGGGGATCGTCGTTCCCGGATTTTCTTCGGACGAACTGAGGTTGCTGGGTGCGCGCATCGCGCCGGGGACGACGACGAGCGCCGCGTTTCTCGTCTACGAGGATCGACGCGGCGAACGCGTCGGGCTGCTGATCGAGCCCCTCGACGCGCCCGCGCCGTCGCGGCCGAATTTGCGCGAATTGGCCGGGATCAGCGTCGCCGTCTGGACCGACGCCGGCGACGGATTCGCCGTCGCCGGGTCGGACCCGCAAGAGGTCGTCGCGCTGACGCGCCTCGTCGACCGGACGCCCGCGCCGCGTTAGCTCCGGTAACGCGCCTCCAGAAGCTCGAACACCGCGCGCGCGGCTTGAACTTCGCCGCCCTGCGGCCCGTGGGCGCGCGGCTTGGGATTCCACGCGTAGATGTCGAAGTGCGCCCAGGCCTTGGCGGCCGAGACGAAACGCGCAAGGAACAGCGCCGCCGTCACCGACCCGGCGAAGGCGCCGCTCGGGCCGTTGTCGAGGTCGGCGACCTTGCTCTCCAGCATCGCTTCATAGGGGCGCCATAACGGCAACCGCCACAGCGGATCGCGCACTCGCGCCGCGCTCTCGGCGATCTCGGCGGCGAGCGCTTCGTCGTCGGTGTAGAACGGCGGCAGATCGGGGCCGAGGGCGACGCGCGCCGCGCCGGTCAGGGTGGCGAAATCGAACATGAGGTCCGGCGCCTCTTCGTCGCCGAGCGCCAGCGCGTCGGCGAGAATGAGCCGCCCTTCGGCGTCGGTGTTGCCGATCTCCACCGTCAGCCCTTTGCGGCTGCGCAGGACGTCGCCGGGGCGCATCGAGCCGGCGGAAATCGCGTTCTCGACGATCGGAACGATCACGCGCAGGCGCACGTCGAGGCCGGACTGCATGATCAGGCGGGCGAGACAAAACGCGGCGGCGGCGCCGCCCATGTCTTTCTTCATCAGCTGCATGCCGCTCGACGGCTTGATGTCGAGGCCGCCGGAGTCGAACACGACGCCCTTGCCGACCAGCGTCACCTTGGGCGCGGCGGGCCGCCCCCAGACGATGTCGACGAGACGCGGCGCCTCGGCGCTCGCGCGGCCGACCGCATGGACGAGGGGCAGGTTGCGTTCGATCAGAGTCGGACCGCGCGTCACCTCCAGGCTGGCGCCGAATGCTTCGGCAAGGCGCGCTGCCTCGGCCTCCAGCGCGGCCGGCCCGAGGTCGTTGGCGGGGGTGTTGACGAGGTCGCGGCCGAAGGCGACCGCCGCCGCGATGCGCTCGAGGCGGGTGGCGTCGACGCCCTCGGGCGCGACCAGGCTCGGCCGCGGCGCCGGATCGGCGTGGTAACGCTCGAACCGATAAAGGCCGAGCAGGAACGCCAGCGCCGCGAGCTCCGGCTCGTGCGGCGCGTTGGCGAAGCGGTAAACGCCCGCCGGAAGCGCGCTCGCCAGCGCGCCCGGCGCCATCGGATCGCGCCCGCGCGCATTTCTGTCGGCCAGTCCGTAGAGCACGCCGGCGAGACGGCCTTCGGCGTCGGGCAGCCACTGCACGCGCCCCGCCTTCGGCTCGAAGCCGCAGGCTTCGGCGAAACGCGCCGCGCCGGCGCCGATCGCCTTGCGCAGGTCGCCCCAATTCTCCGGGCTCGCGAACCAGACGGGAATGGCGTCCGACGAGGGCGGGGCGAAAAAAGCGGTCAAAGCGCGAAATTCCTATCCGATTCGATTGGCCGGATCGATCATAGCGGCGCGCCCCGCCGTCGCCGAGTCCCAAAATCGCCTGTTAACGATCCGTTAGCGTTAACGATTTATTGCTTTTCTGCAGAAGCCAGCGCAACGGGCCCGTTCATGCCGCTCGACCCAGAAATCCGCCCCGTTCCGCGTTGGTTGAGCGCCGTCGCCGTGCTCGCGCTCCTCGCGGTCGCCGCGCCGCTCGGCGGTTGCGTCGACATGGGCGACGTCACCGGGTCGATCGCGAGCACGCAGCAGCCGTTGCCGACCAGCGACGCGGCGCTGCGCGCCTACGCCGACGATTGGGGCAAGCGGTACGACCGCGATCCCGGCGCGAAAGTCGCTTCGATCAATTACGCGCGGGCGTTGCGCGCCCTGACGCGCTACGGCGAAGCGACGGCGGTGATGCAGGCGGCGGCGATCAAGTCGCCGAAGGATTGCGAAGTTCTGGGCGCCTACGGCAAGGCGCTCGCCGACGCCGGACAATTCGACCAGGCCAAGGAAGTGCTGGCGCACTCCTACACTCCGGAGCGTCCGGACTGGACGATCATGTCGGTGCAAGGCTCGGTCGCCGACCGGCTCGGCGATCACGAGACCGCGCAGAATTTCTATCGCGACGCGCTCAAGATCGCGCCGGGCGAGCCGACGGTTCTCTCCAACCTCGGCCTTTCCTACGCGCTGACCAAGCAATTGCCGCTCGCCGAGGACGCGTTGCGTCAGGCGTGCGCGAGCCCGAGCGCCGACGCGCGGATGCGCAACAATCTCGCGCTGATCCTCTCGCTCGAGGGCAAATTCGCCGAGGCCGAGCAGGTCAGCCGCCAGGACATGTCGGCGGCGGCGGCGAAAGCCAACGTCCAGGCGATCCGGCAGATGATCGCGCAGAGCGATTCCTGGCGCGACCTGCAGACCGGCGCCAAGGTCAAGGGCGCCAAGGCCCCGCCGCCGCCCGCCGCCGCCCCGCTTGCCCCCGATCAGCCGGCGGGTTAACAGCCTGCGGCGACGGGTGACACCGTTTCACGTGAATTGCTCGCCCTCACCCCAACCCCTCTCCCGCAAGCGGGCGAGGGGCTTAGCGGCGCCGCCTATCCCCTTCTCCCGCCTGCGGGAGAAGGTGGCCGGCGAAGCCGGCCGGATGAGGGGCCGCGCGAGCTCATCAACCTTTCAAGCGGGAACAATTTGACCCCTTCCCTTCTCGCGCTGCTCGCGCTGGTCGGCTTCGTCGCCGGCTTCGTCGACGCCATCGCCGGCGGCGGCGGCCTGGTGACCGTGCCCGCGCTGGCGCTCGCCGGCCTCGATCCGGTCGCCGTCGTCGCCACCAACAAGCTCGCGGGCACCTTCGGCTCGGGCTCGGCGACGTTCGCCTTCGCGCGCGCCGGCAAGATCGACCTGAAGACCATGGCCGAGCCGGCGCTCGCCGCGCTGGTCGGCTCGGTGGCGGGCGCGCTGGCGCTGCCCTATGCGCCGCACGGGGCGTTGACGGCGGCGCTCCCCTTCGTGCTGGTCGCCGTCGCGCTTTATTTCGCCCTTGCGCCGCCGATCGGCGAGAGCCTGAGAAAGGCGCGCCTCAGCCCGCGCCTTTACGCCCTGACCCTGGCGCCGGCGATCGGCTTCTACGACGGCGTGTTCGGCCCGGGCGCCGGCTCGTTCTACATGATCGGCTTCCTCGCGCTCGCCGGCTTCGGCCTGATCGGCGCCATCGCCAGCGCCCGCATCGCCAATTTCGGCTCCAACGCCGGCTCGCTCGCGGTCTATGCGCTCAGCGGCCATATCTGGCTCGCCCCCGGACTGGCGATGGGCGCGGGCGCGCTCATCGGCGCGCGCCTGGGCGCGCATTCGGCGCTCAGGGCCGGCGCGCGGCTGGTGCGGCCGCTGATCGTTCTCGTCAGTTGCGCGATGGCGCTGAAGCTGGCGACGGTCCCCGGCGCGCCGCTGCGCGAATGGCTCGAACCGATGCTGCGCGGCGCGATCGGCGGTTGACGGCGCGCAGCGCGAATGCTTATAAGCGCGGCCAACAGGCTGGGCCGCAACCCGGCCTGATCGGTTTTGAGCGAACGCGCGTTTTCTTACGGCGCTTCGCAGCGAAGGAAACGAAGTTCATGGCCAATACCAAGTCGGCGCAGAAGGCCGTCCGCAAGATCGAGCGCCGCACCGCGGTCAACAAGTCGCGGCGCAGCCAGATGCGCACCTACGTGCGCAAGGTCGAAGAGGCGATCGCCGCCAAGGACGCCAAGGGCGCCGCCGAGGCGCTGCGCGGCGCCGAGCCGCTGGTGGCGCGCGCCGCCCAGAAGGGCATCCTGCACAAGAACACCGCGTCGCGGAAGATTTCGCGCCTCGCCAAGCGCGTCAAGGCGATCGCCGGCTAAAGGCCAAGCGCCGGCGCGCGCGAGACATCGCTCGAAATGACCGATCAGCCGCCCGACCGTCTCAGCGTCGATCCGGCCAGCCCCTACTACGACGAGGCGGCGATGAGCCGCGGCGTCGGCATCCGCTTCAAGGGCCGCGAGCGCAACGACGTCGAAGAATATTGCGTCAGCGAAAATTGGATCCGCGCGCCGGTCGGCAAGACGCGCGACCGCAAGGGCAACCTGCTGACCATCAGGCTGACGGGCGCCGTCGAGCCCTATTATCTCACGCCCGCGAGCGAGTAGCCGCTCCCCCCGTTGACATCGTCGAGCCGCGGGTTTTCCCTTGGCCTCCGCGCGCCCATGCGCGCGAAGGGGGGAAGCCATCATGTCGATCGAGACGGCGGCGGCGCTCAGCGCGCCGCGTTCGGGTTGGCGCGAATTGTGGACGCGCGAGGATTGGTGGGCGATCTGGCTCGGGCTCGGCATCGTCTTCGCCAGCCTGATCCTCTATGAGTCGGGCGCGAGCCTGCGCTGGCTCGCGGTGCTGCCGGCCAAGTGGTCCTCGCCCGGCCAGCTCGCCGCCGATCTCGCCGCCAACGCGCTGCGCTATGTCGCGGCTTTCGCGTTCTGGCTCGTCGTGTTCTCGATCGCGCTGACGACGCTCGGCTTCAAAGCGCGTGAATTCGTGCCGGCGTTCGTCTTTCTCTATCTCGCCGCGCTCGTCGTCTTCTGCGTCGGCCAATGGGATCAGGCGAGCTATTACAATCTCGAGCCGCCGCTGATCGCGCTCCTCGCCGGCCTCGTCATCTCCAACCTGATCGGCCTGCCGCGCTGGCTCGACGCCGGGTTCCGCGTCGAATTCTATATCAAGACCGGCATCGTGCTGCTCGGCGCCACCGTGCCGTTCACCCTCGTCCTGCTCGCCGGCCCGATCGCGATCCTGCAGGCCTCGATCGTCTCGATCGTCACCTTCCTCGTAATCTATTTCGCCGCGGTGAAGATGGGCCTCGACCGGCGCCTCGCGGCGACGCTCGGGGCGGGCGGCGCGGTGTGCGGCGTCTCCGGCGCCATCGCCATCGCCGGCGCGGTGGGGGCCAAGCGCGAGCATGCGCCGATCGCCATCACCGCGGTCATCCTGTGGGCGATCGTGATGATCTTCGCGCTGCCGCTGGTCTCGCGCGCGCTGGCGCTGCCGACCGGCGTCGCCGGGGCCTGGATCGGCACGTCGGAATTCGCCGACGCGGCGGGCTACGCCGCGGCGACCTCCTACGGCGCGCTCGCCGGCAAGGTGGCGGGCATCGCCGGCACTTCCGATCAGGCGACGCTCGCGTTCACGCTGATGAAGGTGGTCGGGCGCGACGTCTGGATCGGCATCTGGGCCTTCGTGCTGGCGATCGTCGCGACGACGTACTGGGACGAGCGCCCGGCGGGCGGCGGACCCGACGCGGGCGAAATCTGGCGCCGGTTCCCCAAGTTCGTCATCGGATTCGTCGTCGCCTCGATCGTCGTCACCGCCGTGACGGCGAACCTGAGCTTCGCCGACTTCAACAAGATCGCCGGTCCCGGCCTGATCGGGCCGATCAAGGACCTGCGCACCTGGGCGTTCATCTTCTGCTTCCTCTCGATCGGCCTGACGACGCGCTTTTCCGAGCTCGCCGCGGCGGGCCGCAAGCCGCTCGGCGCCTTCACCATCGGCGTCGCCGTCAACGTCCTGCTCGGCTTCGTGCTGTCGGCCTTCGTGTTCGCGTCCTATTGGGCGAACCTCGGCAAGTGAGCGGCGCCATGAACGGATGGGCCGCGCTGCGCAAAGCTCTGGCCGCCGCCTTGAGCGGCCGGAGCGATGGCGCGACCTGTTTCGGCTGCCGCCATTTCGACAACGACCCGGCGGCGATGGAGGCCGCCTTCCCCGGCCTGACCACCTTCAGCTCCGGCCACGCCAGCGTCCGCGCGGACGACGGGTTGTGCGCAAGACACGCGACGTACCTCAACGGGCGGCAGGCTTGCGGGCAGCGGGAGGCGAGGGCGGGCGGGTGAGAGGGGCTGCGGAAATCGCTCGGTAAACCCTGGACGCGGCGGAGCGGAATCAGCGCGTTAGGCGCCAGATTCTGTCCCTTTGCCGGGAGCGGCGGCGTGGGCCGAGGAAAGGGATCGCGGCAAGCAGAGCGGGCGTGCGCGGGGTGAATTGGGGAATTCGTATCCTGTCGCCGTAATGCCGTAATGCTGTCGCCGTAATGGCCTTACTTGTGGGATGCCTAGCCAACTAAACATCAGTCAGCGGCTATTTATTTTGCAGGCGTTACTTCGCATGCGTCGAGTATGTAACCGGGAACGGCTTTGAGTTTGGCGGCGACAAGTATTTTCACACTGTCTAGCTCTGTCGTCTTCCGATCAAGGAACAGATATATGTATTTTTTGCCAGTCTGTAAGTCATAATATCTCGCGGCGCTAGTTTCGTCGCAATAATTCAGAACGCTAACAACTGCTATTCGCACAATGTCTCCAGGCCTTACCGAGGACTTGCCTACATAACTCTCGTCAACGCGAGTTTCTATATATTGATATTCAAATTCGGTGTCGGTGGTGACGATATCGTCTCCAACTGTCAATTTATCGATATCGTGAACGCATCCAGTTGCCAACACGCGAATTGCCGTGCCATAAAACCCAAAGTCAGATGGTGAAAAACCTCCCTGGACCCGCCGCTCAAGAGATACACAAGGCGCGACCAATACATCATCCGCATATGTGGCGTTGTTACCTGCAAATACACATTGGAACGCAAGTATACATAGAGCGTACACGCGCACAACATTTCGACCGGCAATACACTTCTGGATATAATATTTGCGCATTATCTCGGCCTTCAATCGATTGACAATTGCAACGATTGCCCCAGCATTGTGACACTCGCCACGAGCCTAACAACACTTCCGCCCCGGCGTGGCGCGGCGGAAAGACGTCACGCAAGTCCTTGAAATCGCCCCCACGCGCCCGAAAACGGCGCCGCCCCTCGCTCCGATTGGCGCTGGGACAAGCCGCCTGCCCCCCGTCATGGCCAGGCTTGTCCCAGCTTCAGCCGCCCCCTCACCTTCTCCCGAACAACCGCTCGATGTCCGCCAGCTTCAGCTCCACATAGGTCGGGCGGCCGTGGTTGCATTGGCCGGCGCCGGGGGTCGCCTCCATTTCGCGCAGCAGCGCGTTCATCTCCTCGGGCCTGAGTTTTCGGCCCGAGCGGACGGAGTGGTGGCAGGCGATGGTGGCGAGGCGGTGGTCGAGGCGGCGCTCCAGCGTCATCGCGCCGTCCTCGGCGGCAAGGTCTTCGGCGAGGTCGCGAACGAGCGCGGCGAGGTCGGCGCCGTCGAGCAGCGCGGGCGCTTCGCGCAGCAGCGCCGCGCCGGGGCCGAAGCCTTCGACGACGAGGCCGAGCTTTTCCAGCTCGTCCGCGCGCTCGATCAGCGCCGCGGCGGCGCGCGGCTCGAGATCGACCACCAGCGGGCTAAGTAGGATCTGCCTGATAACGCCATTTTGCTCGCGCTGGCGCTTCAGCTTTTCGTAGACGATGCGCTCGTGCGCGGCGTGCTGGTCGACGATGACCATGCCGTCGCGAGTCTGGGCGACGATGAAAGCATCGTGGAGCTGCGCGCGCGCGGCGCCGAGCGGCGCGGCGAGGTCGGCGCTCTGAGGCGGGGCGGCGCCGGCGCTCGCGTCGGCGGCGGGGGCGAAATCGGCGAACGAGGCCTGCGCGGCTTCGGCAAAGCGATTGGCGCTGCCCAAGTCCGGCGCGGCGGGCGAAGCGCGCCAGTCCCAATTCTGGGGAGGCGTCGCCCCGCCCCGCCAGGACGGCGCGCGCATCGCGGCGAGCGTGCTCGTCCCGCCGGTCGTCGTCGCGCGGTGCAGCGCGCCTTCCAGCGCCTGCCGGACCGCGCCGACGATCAGGCCGCGCACCAGGCCGCCGTCGCGAAAGCGCACTTCGGCCTTGGCGGGATGGACGTTGACGTCGACCTCGTGCGGATCGCAGGCGACGAACAGCGCCGCGACGGCGTGGCGCCCTTGCGGGAGATAGTCGAGATAGGCCGCCCTGAGCGCGCCGGCGATGAGCTTGTCGCGCGCCGCGCGGCCGTTGACGAAGAAATACTGCGACAGCGCGTTGGGCTTGTTGAGGGTCGGCAGGCCGACCCAGCCGGTCAAGCTCACGCCCTCGCGCAGGGCGTCGATGCGCAGGGCGTTGGCGATGAACTCGTCGCCCAGCGCCTGGCGCATCCGCTCGCGCTCGCCCGCTTCGCCGGGGCCGCAGGCCGGCCAGTCGAACGCGGCGCCGATCTCGCTGGCGAAGGAAAAGCGCGTCTCGGGGTTGGCGAGCGCGAGGCGGCGCACCACGTCGGCGCAGGCCTGCGCCTCGCTGCGGTCGGTCTTGAGGAACTTGAGCCGCGCCGGCGTCGCCGCGAAGAGTTCGCGCGCCTCGACGCGCGTGCCCGAGGGGTGCGCCGACGGGCGCAGCGCGCCCTTGACCCCGTCCTCGACGCGCAATTCGTAGGCTTGCGTCGCGCCGCGCGCGCGGGTGCGGATTTCGAGCCGCGAAACGGACGCGATCGAGGGCAGCGCCTCGCCGCGGAAGCCCAGCGTCGCGATCGCGGTGAGATCGCCGTCGGCAAGCTTCGAGGTCGCGTGGCGCTCGACCGAGAGCGCAAGGTCCTCGGCGTCCAT
>JBEKFO010000066.1:0-13166 GCA_050013275.1 Roseiarcus sp.
CAACAACGCCTCGCTCGGCTACGTCCACGCGATGGCGCATCAGTTGGGCGGGTTCTACGATTTGCCGCACGGCGTCTGCAACGCGGTGCTGCTGCCCCATGTCGAAGCCTACAACGCCTCCGTCTCGGCCGCTCGCCTGCGCGACGTGGCGGCGGCGATGTGCGTCGACGTCACGGGCCTTGGCGTCGAAGCCGGCGCCAAGGCCTGCCTGGCGGCGATCCGGAAATTGTCGGCCGACGTCGGCATCCCCGCCGGGTTGACCCAGTTGGGCGTCAAGCAAGCCGACATCCCGACGCTCGCCGCCAACGCCCTCAAGGACGCCTGCGGCTTCACCAACCCGCGTCAGGCGACGCAAGGCGAAATCGAGGCGATCTTCGAGAGCGCGCTGTAGTCGCTCCCTGGAGCGCGCCGATCACCCGCCGGGATATTCCGGCGGCAGCAAGAACGGGAACGGTCCCGGGGCGCGATCGACGAAGGCGGTATGGGTGACGAGGCCGACGCCCTCGTCCCACTGGTGCAACAGAAACGCCGGCGGCTCCAGCACGAAGGCGGCGGCGCCGTCGGGACTGAGGTCGAGCGCGACGGCGTGCCCCACCGACGGCGCGATCTGGCAGATCGTTCCGGCGAAACGGGCCTGGATCGAGCGATGGTGGTGACCGGCGAGGATCCGCTCGACCTGCGGATGCGCGCCGACGATCCGCGCCAGGTCTTCGCAGCCCGTGACGAGGCGGATGCGGTCCATATGCGCGATGCCGCAGTCGAACGGGGGATGGTGCAGGCAAACGATCGTCGGCCGATCGCGGTGTTCGTTCAGTTCCGCTTCGAGGAACGCCAGCGTCTCGCCCGAGAGTTCGCCGTGGCTCGCGCCTTCGACGACGCTGTCGAGGCCGACGAGCCGCAGCGGACCCACGTCCACCGCGAAGTTCAGCGGTCCGTGCGCGCCGAACCGGCCGAGCGGCGCGAAAGCCGCGCGCATCGCTTCGCGGCGGTCGTGATTGCCGGGGATGACGTAGGCCGGACAGGGCAGGCGAGCGATGAGCGCGATGAGGATCGCGTATTCCTCCGCGAGGCCGCAGTCGGCGGCGTCGCCGGTCACGATCACGACGTCGGGTCTCGGGCGCAATCGCAACAAGGCGTGGATCGCCCGCTCGGCCATCACGTTGGTCTCGGCGACGCCGTAGGCCAACTGCCCCGCCGGCCGAATATGAAGATCGGAGATCTGCGCGATCAGCACTCTCGTTCCTCCTCGAAGCGCAGCGCCGCCGCTCCGTCGATTTCGACGCGGACCGGCGCGCCGACGGCGGCCGCGGCGTTGGGCGACGCGAAAAGGCTGATCTCGTCGCCCTCGCAGTCGACGATCATGCGCGTCTGGGCGCCGAAGAAGGTCGCCTGGGTCACGCGCCCCTCTAACCCGCCGGCGCCGGGCGCGGCGAGGCGCGCCGCTTCGGGACGAAACCACACGTCGCGCTCGCCGAGCCCTGCCCGCGCCGCCATGCGCCCCGATAGGCGGTTCATTTCGCCGACGAATTCGGCGACGAAGCGCGTCGTCGGGGTCTCGTAGATTTCCCGGGAGGTTCCCAATTGGATGATGCGGCCGCCCTGCATGACGGCGATGCGGTCGCCGATCTCCATCGCCTCGCCCTGATCGTGGGTCACGTAGAGCGCCGTGATGTGGAAGCGGCGCAGCATCGCGGCGACTTCGCCGCGCAGATGATCGCGCAGCGCCGCGTCGAGCGCCGAAAGCGGCTCGTCGAGCAGCAGAATGCGCGGCCGGATCGCGAGCGCGCGCGCCAGCGCGACGCGCTGGCGCTGACCGCCCGACAAGCTCGCGATCCGCCGGTCGGCGCATTCGGCCAGATCCATCGTCCGCAACAGCTCGGCGACCGCGGCCTCGCGCTGCGGCCTGGCGACGCCGCGCAGCTTCAGGCCGTAGCCGACGTTGTCGGCGACCGTCATATTGGGAAACAGCGCGTAGGACTGGAAGACGATGCCCACCTGCCGCCGTTCCACCGGCGTCGCGGTCACGTCATCCTCGCCGAACCAGATCGAGCCGCCTTCGTCGGGCGCCTCCAAGCCGGCGATTAGGCGCAGCAAAGTCGTCTTGCCGCATCCCGAGGGCCCGAGAACCGCGAGCACCTCGCCCGCCGCGACGTCGAGATCGACATGCGCGAGCGATTTCTTCTTCGCGCGCCCGAAAGTCTTCGACAAATTGCGCGCGCGCAGGCGAACGCCGGTCTTCACCGCCTCGCTCATCGCGCTCGCCCCAGGGCGCCGCCGCCGAGCCATTGGATCGCGATGAGCAGCGGCACGATCATCAGGAAGAACGCCAACGTGTAGGCCGAGGCGATTTCCAGCCGCATCGAGGCGTAGGCGTCCGCGAGACCCACGGGAAGCGTCTTCGTTTCCGGCGTATGCAGCATCCACGTGATGTTGAACTCCCCGATCGAAAGCGTGACGACGGTCAAGGCGCCGGCGACGATGCCGGACGCGGCGTTGGGGACGATGATGTCGCGCAAGCGGCGCGCCGGCGCGGCGCCGAGGCTCGCCGCCGCTTCGTCGAGAGTTCGCCAGTCGATGGTGTGGAGCACCGCGAGGATCGATCTGAGCATGAACGGGAAGGTGTAGAGCACGTGGCCGACGACGATGAAGGCGCTCGACTGACGAAAACCGTGAAACGAACCGTAGGCGATGATGAGCGCGAGCGCCAGCGCGAGGCCGGGAATGGCGACGGGCAGGGTGACGATTTCCTCGATCGCGCGCGCCATGTTCCCGCCGCGGCGCGCCAGGGCGTAAGCGGCGGGAACGCCGATGAGAAGCGTGATCGCCAGCGTCGCCAGCGCGATGAAGAGCGAGCGCGCGATCGTGTCGGCGTAGAGCCGCCAGACTTCGACGATCCATTGCAGGGTGAGCCCTTCGGAGAGCCCGCGCGCGTAGTTGACCGAGACGCCCGCCAGGATCGACACCAGCGCCGGCGCGATCAGGAAGATCGCGAGGCACGCGGTCACGCCCGCCGAGGCGATTGCGGCGCCGCGCATCGCTAGGCCGCCGTCATCGCGACGCCGCCGGCGAGGCGCCGGGCGAGCGCGAGCGCGAGCCAAGTGACCAATCCGAGCGCCAGCGACAGCGCCGCCGCCATCGCGATATTCGCCGACAAGGTGAACTCGGTGTAGATCGTCATCGCCAGAACATCGATGCGCGTGGCCAGCGTGAACGCTGTGCCGAACGCGCCCATCGCGGTGGCGAAGCACAGCGCGCCCGAGGCGGCCAGCGCCGGCGCCAGCGCGGGCAGAACGACGTCGCGCTGCAGGGCGAACGGGCCGGCGCCGAGCGATCGCGCCGCCTCGACGAGGCTCGGATCGAGCCGCTCCATCGCCGCCATGATCGTCACCAACACGCGCGGCAGCGAAAAATAGAGGTAGCCGACGAGCAGGCCGGTCAGCGAGTAGGCGAACACGATCTTGTCGCCGGAGACGAACTCGCTCGCGCGGCCGATCAGGCCGAGGCGTCCGCCGAGCAGGATCACCATGAAGCCGACGACGACGCCGGGGAACGCCAACGGCAGGACCATCGCCGCCACCAGCGCGTCGCGGCCGGGAAAGCGCCGGCCGGCGAGGAATTGCGCGGCGATCGTTCCGAACAGCAGGGTCAGAAACGTCGTCGCGGCGGCGACCGCCAAGGTGTCGATCAGCGTCGCGCGGTAACCCGCGTCGGTGAGGACCGCGAAATAGGCGGCCGCGCCCGACGGCCCGGAGCCGGCGACCGCGATGAGACGCGCGAGCGGCAGTGCGAGGAACGCGCCGACGAACGCGATCAGCGGCAGCAGCGCAACAGCATCGAAACGCGCGCCGCGCATCGGCCATCTGTTCCTTTCGACGTTCGGCGCGGACTAGCGCACCTGGGCGATATAGAGCGCCTGGAACGCCTTTTGCGCCGCTTCGGCCTTTTCCCAATCGACCGCGTGGACGCGCGCGTAGTCGGACGCGGGCAGGAACTTCGCCGCGACGTCGGGGGGAATCGGAACGGGCCGCGCCGGGCGCATGTAGGCGCGGGTCCACAGCCCCTGGCCCTTGTCGGACAGCAGGTAGTCGAGAATCTTCTTGGCGTTCTCCGGATGCGGCGCGCCCTTCACCATCGTCATCACGTAGGGGAACGAGACCGATCCCTCGCAGGGAATGACGAATTCGAACGCGCCCTTTTCCGAGTACTTGGCGCGGTAGGCGTTGAAGTCGTAGTCGAACAGGATCGGGATCTCGCCCGAGACGACGCGCGCGTAGGAGGTCTGCTTGGGCACGATGGCGTCGTTCTGCGCCAGCCCCTTGAAGAAATCGATTGCCGGCTGGAAATTGTCGAACGAGCCGCCGAGCGCGTTGTTGACGGCGACGACGCCGACGTAGCCGACCGCGGCCGAAGTCGGATCGAGATAGCCGACCAGACCCTTGTATTCGGGCTTGAGGAGATCGCGCCAGCACGCCGGAACCGGCTTGCCGCCGAGCGCGTCCTTGTTGACGAACAGGCCGAGCGCGCCTTGGTGAACCGTCCACCAATAGCCGTCGGGGTCCTTCAGGTCGGCGGGGATCTTGTCGAAATCGGCGGGCTTGTAGGGCTGCGTCACGCCCGCCGCCTTGGCCTTGAAGCCGAAAGTGACGCCGTAATAGGCCATGTCGGCGACCGGGTTGTCGCGCTCGGCGATCACTTGCGACATCGCCTGGCCGGAATTCTTGTTGTCGAAGGGCATTTCGAGGCCGAGGTCGGTCTTGATCGCCTTCAGCATCCCCTCCCAATCGGCCCATTGCGGCGGGCAATTGTAGCAGATCGCGTCGGCCGCCTGCGCCTGGCGGGTCGGCGCGCCGAGTCCGAACGCGACCGCAAAGAGGATTGCGAGAGCAATTTGTCTAGCGGTCATGGCGCGCTCCGAAAATGGGATGTCCCCTGCGCGGGATCGTTAGGCGCCGTTTGTCACAGATCGATGACAGCGCGCGGCGGAGTCGCGGGAGGGCGCGGCCTGGTCGATCATCGTCGCCAATCGAATTCGGCGATCCGAGGATCGGCTGCGAACGCTTTGCGGTCGAATTCGAGCCTCGCCAGGGGAAATTCGCAAAGGGCCTGGACGCCGGTCGGACCTAGACGCATGCGCCAAGTCTGGCGTTCGAGCGGCTGGGGCTCGGCGAACGCCGCGCAGTGCAGAACGGCGACGTTTGCACCTGCGAAGGGATCACGGACCGACTCGTAGCGAATGACGGCGGCGCTCGCGGCCCGCGCCGCGTCGGCGAGATCCTGGCACGGCTCATAGCGGATCGGGTCGACCCAGGCCGTGCGGTCGGCGTCGAGCGGCGGCATGGTCAGATCGAGGCGGCTCCTGGCGGCGACGGCCGCGGCGAAGGCGGTGTATTCGCCGGCGTCGCTCGGCCACGGCGTCAGCGGCGACTCGGCGAAGAACAGCAGCCGGTGGAACGCCATTTCGGCGACCGCCGTCGTCGGCCTTTCCGCGGCGTAAAAGACGCCGAGCGTTCGCCCCGCGCGGCGAAAGCGCGAGCCTTTGGGGTACGCGGCGCCGTAGCGGAAGGGCGTCGCCAGGAGATAATTGAGATGACGGCATTCGCTCGGGATCGCGGGCTTGCTCCGCTCGATCATCTCTTCGAGCAGGCTTTGCTCGTCGAGCGCATCGACCAGCTTCAGCGTCGAGATCTGATGCTGCGCCTCGACCAGACGCCAGCACCGGCCTTGGTAATCCGTCAGTTCAGACGAGAGCGCGGCGGGCGTCCAGATAGGCGATGACATCGATCAGCCCCACGACGGTTCGGATTTTCTCGATCGGACGGTCGCCGAGCGCGACGTTGGGGTTGACGAGCCAGGAGCGGGCGACCGCCTCGTCGCCGCCGACGATGGCGTCGAGCGAGCGGAAGAGGCGAACGAAGAGGACGCCGAGCTCGAACGGCTTCGTGCCCGCCTCCAGCGTGAAATCGCCCTTCTTCATGCGCGACAGCGTCGCTTCGCTGACGCCGAGCACGGCGGCGATGAGCTTGGCTTTCACGTCGAGCCTCTCCGCCGCCCGGACCACCGCCTTGGTGAGGACAACGCCGGGGTCCGGCCGGACCACATGATTTTCGGCAGCGACTGGCATGGCGAACTCCTGCCTGGAGAAAGTATATGCGAGAATAATTGCTATGGAAAGATAATTCCGCGGCGCTGTCTTCGCGGGCGCCCCTTTGAAGCCGCCAGGCCGCTCGCCTTCGGGGGCGATTGCAAAGCATAGGCGTTTCCGATCGTGTTCCTCGGGAGCGTCAGGACATAACGATTTCAGCCGGTTAGAGAAATGGCGTCCCAGCCCGGATAAAATGGCGAACACCTATGTCATTGAAATTACTACATTGGTTAGCATCGACAATGCCGCGACGAGCACCCGCGCGGACCGGGGGGCAGGCGCCGAAGCGCCGCGCCAGGGACAATCATGGCGACTGAGTGCTGCAAGCCGTAACGCGCGGCGGTGAGGGTGCACAACATAACGCTTGCCATTTCGTTCCACTTATGTTCTTCTGAAATTCAGCACCGCGGCGGAGCGGAAATGGTGGAACTGTCGTTTTCGCGCTGCTTTCAGCTGCGCCCCGGCGGCGTCGAATGCGACGCCAATGGGTTGCGGGTCGGCGGCGTCTCGTTGCTGGCGCGCGTTGCGAGGGGCCGATGGGCGGGGCGCGACGAAGCCGCCCGTAGCCGCGAACTCGCCAAGGTCTATGGCTTCCCGGTCGACGTCGGGTCCAAGCGCAGAGGGGTCGAGGCGGTCGCCGCCGCGTTGACGAACGGAGAACTCGCCCGCGCCCAGATCATCGCTTTGCTGCTGCAGCTTCCCGATCCTTTGGGCGCCGCCGACGAACGATCCGGCGGTTCGGAGAGGCGACGCCTCGCCCGCGACCTCATCGCCTGCGGCCTGCTGAAGGCCGACGCCGACTGGGACGACAAGCATCCGCGAACTGGCGAGCCTCCCAATCCCGGCTGGTTCGCGCCGACGTCCGAGGCGCGAGGCTCGGAGGCTCCGGCGGCCAAGCCGAGTTCCGCAGCGTATGCAGGGGCGCGGGGCGATGCCGCGCCCGACCTTGATTCCGCAACGGCCGCGCCGCACTTCCAACACGCTCTGTCGGCGTCCGGCGCTCCTGCGACGCCAGAGGTCGATAGGCGCGGCGAGGAGCCTTCAAAAACGCTCGAACAGGCTTTCGAGGAAGAGTACGACGATCTCGGGCCAGTCGAACTCGCCAAGCGCGTCATCCAGTTCGGCGATCATTTGGCCCGCGAAGGGGCGAACCTTCCGCCCGCCGAGAAAGACCGCGCGATCGCGCAATACGCCTTCCTCGAAGGTCGCCTCTCGTTCTGGCTCGCCTACGAATACACGCCGCCGACGGCGCGAGGAAACCTGCTTTCGGCGGCCCAGTTCCTGTTCCAGGGCGTGAACCTTTCCGGGATCGCCCAGCCCGGACATCTGCCCAAGTCGATGCTCGACGTCGCCGCCGACGTCTGGGCCAACGACAATCCGCCGCTGCGTCCCCGTTTCCCGGCCGACCCGTCCGTCGAACTCACGCCCAAACCGCCTAGCGCGCCCAAGGCGCCTCTCGAGCCTGAAGATGCTCTCAGGCCCGAAGTCGCTCCTCGGCCCGAAGCGCCCGCCGCGCCAGACAAGGAAGTCGAAGGGCTTGGCGGGATCGTCGACAACGGCGAAGTCGGAATTGTTTGGGACGGAGGGATAAAAGGCCAGGGCGATCCCTTTCAGCGCTATTGCGGAAAGCAGCTTCCGAACTCTGAGTCATTGCCTGAAACATCCAAAACGTTTGACCAATATGCCAGCGCAGCGGGAACGGCTGTCAGCGACAAGACGCTGAACACTCTAAGCTTCAGCTACGTCAGGAGTCCGCAACGCATTTATTGGCGATTGAAGCGCTATGTTGACGCCGCCGCCGACTATGAGCCTCGGACGAATTTTGACCTCGATGCAACGACGATACAAACCAAGACGATTCAACTGGCAATCCCGGAATACACTTCGCCGACGCAGTGGCGCTATCTCTTCGCGGCGCTTCGCTACGGCAGCGAGCGCGGCGTTTCCATTGTGATCACGAGGATAAGGGAATGAAGCTGACCTTTCCTTTGCCCTTCATGCAATGGGCCGACGTCCATCGGACGGACAGGTTCATCTGCGTCCAGCCGAAGTCCGGCTACGGCTTGATCGAACCGGACGACGACAATTATGCGATCTATCTGCCGCCGGACGCGGCCGACGACGCGCTGGGGCAGGCGCTGCTGCAATGCCTCGACAAAAGCCGATTCATCCCGCCCCCCAACGAGCCCGAATTCTTCAAGTGGCAACGCTATGTGCCGCTGTACAAGAACTGGCAGAAGGAGTTCATGCTCCGCTACGGCTATAAGACCAAGCGCGAAGCCTATCGCAACATGGACTGGTGCCGGGTCTGGCGGTTCGAGGGAAAAATCAGAATTCAGCCGCACAAGCGCGACAAACCCGAATATTTTCGCAATCTGCCGGACGAGAGGACCGTCGTCATCCCGGCTATGACCGACGCCGTAGCCGCCGGGGCGGCGTTGCGACAGGCGCTCGATCGCTGCGAGTGATCTGCGATGCAGATCGCCGCCGGAGCGCCATTGACGAACCGCACGATCCGCTTGCCGCACGCGAAATCAAGCCCTCCGGGCGTCGCAGCGATCAACGCCGAAGTAAATTGGCGTCCCGGAAGGGAATCGAACCCCTGACCCCAGGTTTAGGAAACCTGTGCTCTATCCTGCTGAGCTACCGGGACCCTACGCGACGCGCCGAGCGTCAACGCCGCGCGGCGCGTTATTTCGTCGCCCCGCGCCGCATTGTTCATGACCGCGAAGGGCGAAGCCGCTAAAGACCGTTTTCGTCTTCGACGGCAAAGCGCCTCTAGCATGAAAATGTCGCTCGCGCATCCCGTGATTTGGCGCGGCCGGCCCAGCGCCGGCGCGGCGCTGGCGTTGGCGCTCGCGTTCGCGCCGCCGGGCTGGGCGGCGTGCGGGGTCGCGGCGGGGCCGGCGAAGGTCGACGAGGTCACCGAGCGGCTGGAGATCCGCCTCGACGACGGCCGGCTGGTGCGCCTGGCCGGCCTCGACGTGCCCGATGCGGCGCGCGGCGAGCCCGAGACGGCGGCGAACGCGCGCGCGTTCCTCGTCGGTCGGCTCGCCGGCCGCGACGTCGCGCTCGTCGCGTTCGCGGCCAAGCCCGATCGCTGGGGCCGCGTGTTGGCGGACTTGAGCCTAGCCGAACCCTCCGGCGGCGCGCCGCCGAGCGTCTCGCTGCTGTTGCTTTCGGCCGGCTTCGCCCGCGTCAGGCCGGAGTTCGAGACGCGCGGCTGCGTCGCCGAGCGCCTTGCCGCCGAGCGAGGCGCGCGCGAGGCGGGGCTTGGCCTGTGGAACGATCCCGACTATGCCATCCTCGACGCCGTCGACACTGAAGACCTCGCCGAGCGGGACGGGCGTTTCGTCCTCGTCGAGGGAATCGTGCGCAGGGTTGGCGTCGGGCGCTCGCGCCTCTATCTTGATTTTGGCGGGCGGAACGGATTTACCGTTATCGTCGCGCGGAAATCGCAAAGCGCGTTTGAAAGCGCCGGCGCGCCGCTGAACGCCCTGGCGGGCGAAAAAGTTCGGGTGCGGGGCGTGTTGGACGACCGCTTCGGCCCGAGATTGGAAGTCGCCGAGCCGCTCATGATCGAGCGGTTGGGTCGAGCCGAGGCGAAGAGAGGGGCCGGACCGGGCGGATGACGAGGGCTGCAGGCGAAACGAGACGAGGGCGCATCGCGTCGGGCCTTGGCGCCTTGGCGCGCTGGACGGCGGCAGCCTCGCTGGCGCTGCTGGCGGCCGGCTGCGCCGCGATCGACCCGCCGGCGGCCCCTCCCGCCGCCAGCCTCGCGCCGGCTGCGGCGCCGCAGACGACCGGCGGCGCGCTCTCCAGCCCCGAACGCAAGCGCCTGATCGACGCCTTCGGCGGCGAATACAGCGCGCCGACCACCGAACGCTACCTGAATGAAATTCTGGCGCGTCTGGCGCCGGCGAGCGAGACGCCGACCGAGCCCTACCGCGTCACGATCCTCGATTCGCCGGTGGTCAACGCTTTCGCTCTTCCCTCCGGCGACATCTTCGTGACCCGCGGCCTGCTCGCGCTCGCCAACGACGGAGCGGAAGTCGCCGCGGTGATGGCGCACGAAATCGCCCACGTGACAGCCCATCATGCCGCCCAGCGCGCGGAGCTGGAAAAGACCGCCGCGCTGTTCACCCGCGTGTCCTCGCAGGTTCTCGATCGCCCGCAGGAAGGCGAGCAGGTCGAAGCGCGGATGAAATTGTCGATCGCGCATTTCTCGCGCCAGCAGGAGTTCGAGGCCGACAAGATCGGCATCGGCGTCATCGCCAAGGCGGGCTACGCCCCTTACGCCGCCTCGCGCTTCCTGACCTCGCTGGGACGCTGGAGCGCGTTGCGCGCCTCGCTGATCGGCCTGGGCGCCGCCGACAAGCCGGACATGCTGGCGACCCACCCTTCAACGCCGGAGCGCATCGCGCAGGCGATCGCCGAGGCGCGCCAGGCCGGCCCGCCGGGCGTCGGCGAGACCGACCGCGACGCCTACCTCGCCGCGATCGACGGCATCGCCTACGGCGACGACCCGACACAGGGGCTAGTGCGCGGCGATCGCTTCCTTCACCCCAAACTGGGCTTCGCGTTCGCGGCGCCGCAAGGCTTCGCCCTTGAAAATCAGGCGGCGGCGCTGATCGGCGTCGGCGAAGGCGGCGCGCAGGCGCTGCGGCTCGACAGCATCGAGCTGAGCGATTCCACCTCGCTGGAGAGCGCGCTCGCCTCGGGCTGGATCGATGGCGTCAAGACCAGCTCGATCGAAACGATCAACGGCGGCGAGCTTCCCATGGCGACGGCGGTCGCCCAGGGCGAGCAATGGAGCTTCCGCCTCGGCGCCGTCCGGCTCGGCGGCCGCGTCTATCGCCTCATCTTCGCCGCGCACACGCTGACGCCGCCGGTGGACGCGCGCTTTCGCGCCGCCATCCAGTCTTTTCATCGCCTGACGCCCGAGGAAACCGCCCAGGCGCGCGAACTGAGATTGCAGATCGTCGAAGCGCAGCCGGGCGACACCGCCGACACGCTGGCGCGGCGCATGCCCTTCGACGATCGCGCGCTCGCGCAGTTTCTGGTTCTCAATGGCTTCGAGCGCGCCGAGCCGCTGACGCCGGGCCGACGCTACAAGATCGTCGCGCAATGAACGACGCAGTCGGCTCCGGCCATCGTCGCCTCGTCGGTCGGCTCGTCGCGGCGACCCACAACAAAGGCAAG
The DNA here is from genome assembly GCA_050013275.1 of Roseiarcus sp. Lineage (GTDB taxonomy): Bacteria > Pseudomonadota > Alphaproteobacteria > Rhizobiales > Beijerinckiaceae > Roseiarcus. Next base: position 11,345 of record JBEKFO010000066.1, read on the forward strand.
TTCGCCGAAATTCACGACCTGCTCGCGCCCTATGGCGTCGATGTCGTCGGCGCCGGCGATCTCGGCCTCGATGAACCCGAGGAAACCGGCGATAGTTTCACCGCCAACGCCGTGCTGAAGGCGCGCGCAGGGATGCGCGGCGCCGCGCTGCCGGCCCTTGCCGACGATTCCGGCCTGTGCGTGGCGGCGCTCGACGACGCGCCGGGCATCCATTCGGCGCGCTGGGCGGGCGACGGGCGCGACTTTTCCGCCGCCATGGCGCGCATCGAGAGCGAACTGAAAGCGCGCGGCGCGCCGGCGCCGTGGCGCGCCCATTTCGTCAGCGTCCTCGCGCTCGCCTGGCCCGACGACCACGTCGAGGTCTTCGAAGGGCGGGTCGACGGAAAGCTGGTTTTCCCTCCCCGCGGCACGGCGGGTTTCGGCTACGATCCGATCTTCGTTCCCGACGGTCATGCGCGCAGCTTCGGCGAAATGAGCGCGCCCGAGAAGCACGGCGTGCCGAGCGACGGATCGCTTGCGCTCTCCCATCGCGCGCGCGCCTTCCAGAAGTTGGCGCGCGCCTGTCTGGGATGACTTCGCGGAAGATCGCGCCGCGCGCTCTTGCGCTTGCGAAGGGGCGAGGCCAGATGACATAATGAGCCTTGCTTGGTGCGGCCGAAGCAAGCGGGAGGGTGGCATGAGCGGCGTTTTCGACACACGAGAAGAAAGCTTCGAGAAGCGCTTCGTCATGGGCGAAGAGTTGCGTTTCAAAGCGCGGGCGAGGCGAAACAAGCTCATCGGCTTGTGGGCGGCGCAATTGCTCGGCTACCAAGGAGACGCGGCGAAGGCGCGCGCCAACGAGTTGGTCGAAGCGCAAGTGGGACGGGACGACGACGAGGCGCTCGCCGCCGAGCTTCGCGGCGAGTTGTCGCGCGCCGGGGTCGCTATCTCCGCGCATCGCGTGCGTCGCAAGATCGACGCGGCGATGGCGCAGGCGGTCGAAGACATCGAAGCCGGTCGGTGAGGCGGAGCCGCTCGCTCTGTTGAGCCGAACGTTTCGGCGAACGGTCGCCGAGGCGAAGCGAAGGACTCGCGCAGGCGCCGCTCCTGCCGTCTGACAGCGAGTTTCCTCGAGGCGACGGCCGTCGCGATCGTAACGAATTCTTACGCCCCCACCGTTAGACAATTTGCGTCGCCGACGAGAGTTCGGCGTCTATCGGCGCGGGGCGTTGAATGATGGCCGCCATGGGTTCCGCCCGCGCGGCAAGCGACGGCGCGCGGCCCCTCGCCGGCCAAGATGTTCGCGCGCCGGCGCTGTGGTCGACGCTGGTCGCGGTGACGCTCGCGACCTTCGCAACTCAATTTCGTCTCGGGGTCTATGCCGGTCCGCTGTGGCTGACGACCTGCTGCGAGCGGTGGCTCGATGGCCAGACGGCTTATGTCGATTTTCTCGAGAACAGTCCGCCGGCGGCGATCCTCCGGTATCTCCCGCCCGTCGCCGCCGCCAAATGGCTCGCCGTCGCGCGCGAGCCGGTTTTTGTCATTTACGTCTTCGCCATCGTCGCGGGCTGTCTCTGGGCTTGCGCTCGCCTGCTGTCCGGTCCCCGGTTCGCCGGCAAGATCGGCGCTCCGACGCTGGTCGGCGCCGCGGCGGCGCTCCTGCTGGCGCCGGACTACGCCTTCGGCCAGCGCGATCATTTGGCGCTGCCCCTCGCCCTGCCTTTTCTGACGGTTCTCGCTCTTCGCGCCGAGGGCGAGGTGGTCTCGCGCGCGGCGGCACCGGCGGCCGGGCTGGTTTGCGCCGTCCGTCCTCATTACGCGCTCGCGCCGGCGGCGGCCTACC
>JBEKFO010000067.1:0-13068 GCA_050013275.1 Roseiarcus sp.
CGGCCCCGGCCCAATTATTTCCCATCGCGCCGCGGCTTCCTGGAGTCGGCGGGTCGAGGCGGCGGCAGCGTCAGGATTTCCGCCCAACCTGTTTCACGATGTCCTCCATTTTGAGAATCATTTCGCGCCCCTTCCACGTTTCGCCCGTCTCGTTCTCCGGGTCCGCCTCGAAAAGGGCCCGGATCTCGCTCGACATCCGCATCAGTTCTTGGTAGCGCTCCTCTCCGAGCGTCCGCCGGTTTTGGGCGAGCCCCTCCTGCAATTCTCGGAATACATATTCTAAATTTAAGAACGGCAAATATCCGGTCTTATCTATGAATTTCGGGGATGATAACAGCATGGAAATTAATAAATCTAGGAGTTCTGGAATGTCTTTCGGGACATACATATTTTTCTGTTTCATGGGTCACCTTCACCATGGAATATAGGCTGGTCGGGGAATCAGGTAAGTGCTGTCTCCGTCGAGTTGATTCGGACGAATGATAATCACTGCGCGTGGCTGCGAGTCGGCGCGGAAAAATCCGCGAATTTGCGCTGTGCCGATAGTTTTCGGAAAAAGCGTCCAATCAAAAGATACATCCATGATTCTCACATCTGGGAGCCTATAATTTCGGCCGCTCTCCCGCGTCTCGTAGTCGCGATTGTTGATGATCACGTCCTCGCCTGGACCATAGGGGATACCGTAGGAGGCGAACATACGCTTGAGCTCTTGCCGGACTTCGGCGTCCATCCAGTTGCCGATAGCCTCCTCTCGCGACAGTCGCGGCTGAAGCCGGCCGGCGTCGGCCAAGCTGACGGCTTCCTGATAGTCTGCGTCGACGGAATTCTGCAAGAACCGCAACGTCTCGACCTGAAGGCGACCGACATCGCCGCGCATGCGATAGTAGGCGGCGGCCCGCGCCATGCGCAGGTTGTTGATCAGATTATTGCGTCCCTGCCAGGACAGGCCGGCGATCCCATCCGGCGGCAAGAGTTCATCGTCCGCGAACGTGGGATCGACCTGTTTGATTTCCCTGACAAGAGCCCAGTATTGGCCCAACGCCCCGTCCAGATCGGCTTCGTCGGCGAGGGCGCTGACGCCGAGAAAGCCGTCGATGGGCGCCAAGGGAACGGCCAGGGCGGGTTTGTCCGCGAGGCCGGGAAAAACGTCTTCGAGACGCGTGAAGTCGTCCGGCGGCCCGTTCGACCGGCGGGACTCCGCTTCTTCGTCCGCGCCTCCGGTCAGCATGACGTGCGGGTCGCCGATCTGAGGTCGATAGACGCCGTCGTCGAGCGGGAGCGTGGGCTTTTCGCTGGAAGCGGGCGCGTGAGGGGAGACATGCGCCGCAGGCTCGGCGCCGACCGCGGGCGCGCCGCCGGCGCCGCCCGCCGTCGTCCATTGACCGCCGTCGGACTGTCCGGCCGGGACGCGCGGCTCGTTTTCCCAGGCTGTCCCGCCTTTCTCCAGTTCGGCGACTTCGGCGAGCTTGGCGAGCGCCAAAGGCGTCGGGTCCGGCAGAGCGAGAAGGACCGTCTCGATGCCCGCGAGACAGAGATCGCCAGCCTCGATCGCCGAGGCGGCCCGGCGCAAGCCGCGGTGAAGGCGAAGAACGACATCCTCGGGTTGAGGCCCATAGGCCGCCCCCAAGATCCGCCCCAGTCCCTGCCGCGGCCGGACCTCGCAACGTCGTCGTCCCGTCGCGTCGGCGCCGACGCGCACGAGGTCCGCCGCGCCCAGCGCGACGCCGGCCTTGTCGCACGCGAGCCCGCCTGCGCCGCGCGGGGCGAGTCGATACATCCGGGTCAACGGCAAGTTCATCGGGAGGGGTCCATCCGTCCGACGATCACGATGTTCGCGTTTTGTTCCGATGTCAAGAATTTCACAAACATCTGACGATTCGCGCGTCTGGAAATCAGAATGGAAGAAAGCGGTCGTCGCGCTTTCGGCCTCTACGACCGGCCGGCGCGCCGCGCGCTGACCGCGCGGCTCGTCGCCGCCGCCGCGGCTCAAGCGTCGATGCGCTTGATGAACCATTGCAGGATGCGGCCCCAGACCTCGTCCTTGCCGACCTGGTCCTCGACGCCGTGGTCGAGATTGGGGTTGTCGTTGACCTCGATCACGGCGAGCCGGTCGGCGGCTTCCTTCACGTCGACGCCGTAGAGGCCGTTGCCGATCGCGCGCGCGGCGCGCAACGCCACTTCGACGACGCTCGGCGGCGCGTCGGGAATCGCGATGGTGCGAAAGCCGCCCTCGCGCGCGCCATTTGGCCCGTGCTTGATGATCTGCCAATGGCCGCGCGCCATCTTGTACTGGCAGACGAACAGCGGCTCGCCGCCGAGCACGCCGACGCGCCAGTCGAATTCGGTGGGCATGAATTGCTGCGCGAGCAGGAGGTCGGTGTCCTCGAACAACTGATCCGTGAGCGTCTTCAGCGCCTCGAAATTGTCGACCTTATGGACGCCGCGCGAGAACGAGCCGTCGGGAATCTTGACCACCATCGGCCAGCCGAGTTGCTTTTCCGCCTTGGCGAGATCCTCGTCCTCCGCCAGCATGACGGTCGGCGGGATCGGGACGCCGTGCGCCTCCATCAATTCGTGCAGGTAGACCTTGTTGGTGCAGCGGATCATCGACACCGGGTCGTCGATCACCGGCATGCCCTCCTGCAATGCGCGGCGCGCGAAGCGGTAGGTGTAATTGTCGATCGAAGTCGTGGCGCGAATGAACAGCCCGTCGAATTCCGCCAGTTCCGCCAATTGCCGCTTGGTGAGCAATTCGACTTCGACCGAATTGCGCTCGGCGAACTTCTGAAAGTAGCGGATGGTCTCGACCGACGAAGGCGGCAATTCTTCCTGCGGATCGTAGAGCACGGCGAGCGAATATTTCGCCACGGCGCGCGCGCGCGGATTGCGCCAGTCGCGCTGGGTGTGCTGGTGCAGCGCATCGCGAAAGAACTCGGCCTCCTCGGGGCCGAGCTTGGCGAGCGGGCGTGCGCGCAGACGGTCGATCTTCCAGCGCTTGCCCGGGGTGATCGTCACTTCGAGCGCCGGGCAGCGATACCAGTCGAACAGCAGCCGGCCGAACGCCTCGAAGCGCGGGTCCGGCGACAAGCCGAAGCAGAACAGAAGATCGAAGGTCGTCGTCTCGCTCGCGTGCGCGCGATGCGCGGCGATATTGATCGCCTCCTGCAGATCGGGCAGGGCCTGCTCGTAGAGCTTGTGCTCGCGCAGCTCGAGCATGGTCTCAACGGTGGGGATGATGCGGTGCCCGCGCGCCTCGGCGAGCAGCGAGGCGTAATAGCCCTTGGACTGATAATTGTAGGATCGCGACAGGTTGATGATCTTGGCGCGTCCCGCCCCGGCGAACAATTTCGGCCGCGCGAGATAGTCGCTGGTGGTGATGACCTTGTGCGGCGTGTCCGCATTGGGGAAATCGCGCGCGTGATCGACGAGAATCACCCAGCCGTTCATGTCGCGCCCATCGGCGTCGCCCTGCGGCTCGGCGAGCGCGCGAAGGTCTTGCGGGATAAACCAATCATGCGGCCGTTCGGCTCCTTGGCCGAGCGAAAAGCGAGATCCTGATTTCGTCGCGACGCGAGCGCGAATCACGCCTGCCCGAACATCGCATCGGCCACAATGCGTCGCCGCTGCGGCGCGCGCAACAGAAAGCGAGCGCCGCCGGTCGGCTTTTTCGCGGGTTCATTCCCGCGGTCCGCCCAACGCGCTGTCCAGGCGCTTCTCGAAGCGCAGCGCGGCGGCGCCGTCCTCGTAATAGCGCTCGTATTGGCCGAATTGGCGGTATCCCATCTTCTCGTAAAGCGCGATGGCGGAGGCGTTGTCGTAACGCACTTCGAGGCGCAAGGCGTTTCGCGCGTGCGCGCGCGCGTAGCGCTCGCAGGCTTGCATGAGGGCGCGGCCGACGCCGCGCCGCCCCTGCTTGGGATCGACGGCGAGCGAATAGAGTCGCGCGGTCTTGCCGCCCTTGCGCACCGCGATCAGGGCGTAGCCGGCGAGCGTGTCGCCGAATTTGGCGACGATCAACGGTTGATGCGCGGCGCCGATGAAGCCGCGCAGCGAGCGCCGCGAAAGGCGATCGCCGGGGAACGCCGCGAACTCCAGGTCTTGGACCGCGTCGAGATCGTCCAGAGAAGCGGCGCGAACCACGATGCCGCCGGAGGCGCGCGTTTGCATCCCTTTCTCCCAATGCCGCGAACGAAGCCGCCCTGCTTGCCCATTTCGACGGCCGACGTCTAGTGTGGAAATCCTTCGCGCGATCGCATGCCTGATAGGACGAGGAAGACAATATGGGCAAGGCCGAAAAAAGGCTGGAGCGCCTCAAGGCGCTGCTCGGCGACGCGCATCGGCGCTTGGGCCTCGAATTCGCCTTTCGGCTGTGGGACGGCGCCTCTGTTCCCGCCGACTGGCCGAGCGATGCGCTGGCGATTCGCATCGCCGACGAGGGCGTGGTGGCGAGCCTGCTCCGCGCGCCGCGATTGCCGACCCTGGCCAACCTGTGGGCCGCCAAGCGCCTCGACGTCGTCAACGGCGACCTGTTCGATCTCGCCGCCAAGCGGCCAAAGGGGCGCACGCGCGATTTCAGGAAGGGCGTCGACAAGCTCGCGGCGCTCAAGACCGCGCTCGGTTACCTGTTCGTGCCGCGCGGCGGACCCTGGCCGCTGGAAGCGATCGACCAGGATCGCGAGAGCAGCGGCGCCGAGGCCGAGAACAAGAAGAACATCTCCTATCACTACGACGTCTCCAACGCCTTCTATCGGCTCTGGCTCGACGATGAGATGGTCTACACCTGCGGCTATTTTCACGACTGGAGCGACTGCCTCGCCGCCGCGCAGGCGCAAAAGCTCGACATGGTCTGCCGCAAGTTGCGTTTGCAGCCGGGCGAGACGATGCTCGACATCGGCAGCGGATGGGGCGCGCTCGCCTGTCACGCCGCGCGCCATTACGGCGTCACGGTCGTCGGCGTGACGCTCTCCGAACAGCAGTTCGCTTTCGCGCGCGACAAAGTCCAGCGACTCGGCCTTGCGGACAAGGTGACGTTCGAGCTCAGGGACTACGCGCGGCTGGAGGGGCGGGAGCGCTTCGACAAGATCAGCTCGATCGGCATGTTCGAGGCGATCGGCCTCTCGCATTTCGACACGTATTTCCAGACCGTGCACCGCCTGTTGAAGCCCGGCGGGCTCTATCTGCATCACGCGATCACCCGGCCGGGCAAGCGCGCCGCGGTCAAAGGGGGCAAGAAGAGGCCGGAATTCGCGGCGCTGACTCGCTACATCTTTCCCGGCGGCGAACTCGACTATCTCGGCCGCACCATCACCAGTCTCGAGCAACACGGCTTCGAGGTCCACGACATCGAGGGCTGGCGCGAACATTACCAGCGCACCTGCCGCTTCTGGCACGATCGCCTGAGAGCCCGCTACGACGAGGCCTGCCGCGAGGTCGGCGAGGCCAAGACGCGCGTCTGGCTGGTTTTCTTGGCGGCGTGCTCGCTCGTCTTCGAGCGCGGCGCTTGCGGCCTCTATCAGACGCTGGCCTCGAAGCGTGTAAAGGGCGCTAGCGGGCTGCCGCCGACGCGGGCGGACTTGTACCGGTAGGGATGGGCAGGGGCGGCGTCGTTGCGACAATTTGCGCGCCGCCGCCGCCGCCCGGCGGCATGAACAAGATTTAAGGCGGCGGAAATCGCCCTGATAATACCGCAATGTTAGCTGTATTTAACTGATCGCTCCGGATCGGCCCGTCGAGAAGCGTCGCTCATGGGGTGGCCGCCGTCGCACTCGCAGCGCGGCTCCCGCCTCTCGGCGCCGCGGTTTTGCCGATTGCTTTGGACCGCCGACGCCGCCTCTCTTCAATGCGCCCGCGTCGACAGGCAATGGAGGGATGAAATGACCGGAAAATTCGTCACTGCGATCGCGGCCGCGCTTGTCGCGGCGAGCGTCGGATTCTCGGCCGTCGACCCGGCCGCCGCCGCCCAGACGATATGGCAGCGGGGCGGCGGCGGATCGACGCACTTCTCGGCGCCTCGTTTCAATGCCGGGGGCTTCAATGCGCCTCGTTTCAACGCTGGGCGGTTCAATGCTCCGCGCTTCGGCGGCTTCAGCCACTTCGCCGCGCCGCGCTACGGCTTCAGCCACTTCGCCGCGCCGCGCTACGGCTTCAGCCACTTCGCTGCGCCGCGCTACGGCGTGCGCCGCTTCGTCGCGCCGCGCTACGGCGTGAGCCATTTCACCACGCCGCGCTACGGCGCGGCGAACAGGTTCGCCCCCAACGCGTTCACGCAAAATCGCCAAGCAATGGGGTATCGTCACGGGCGATTCGAGTGGCGGAATTTTCATCGTGGCTTTGTCGGCTGGGCCGGGCCGGTGTTCTGGCCATACGCCTACGATGATCTCTTCGACTACGCGTTCTGGCCGTACGACTACGGCCCGGGCTACGATCTGTTCTGGGACTACGGCTACGACGACCTGTTCGCCGGGATCCTGCTGCCTTACGACTACGCCGGGCTCTCCAACGAAACCGGCGCGGCGCAACCCGCGGCGGCGGCCCCGCAACAGGGCGCCCCGGTTGCGGCGTCTTCGGCCGCTCAGACTTGCGTGACGGCGCAATCGATCGCCGGCGGGATTCCGATCGACCAGATCGTCAAGGCCGTCCAGCCGACTTCGGATCAAAGCGCCAAGCTCGACGCGCTGAAGAGCGCCGAAGCGGACGCCGAAAAGGCGCTCAGCGCTGCGTGCGCGACGCAAACGCCGGCGACGGCGGTCGGGCGGCTCGACGCGGTGCAGTCGCGCCTCCAGGCGATGGTTCAGGCGGCGGACGCCGTGAGCACGCCCCTCGACGCTTTCTATTCGTCGCTGACCGATGAGCAGAAGGCGGACTTCAACGCCCTCGGCCAAAGCCAACAGGCGATGCAGCAGGGGGCCGGCGGGCTGCCGAACCTCGCTCAATTGTGCGGCCCGAACAACGCAGTTCCCGTCATCGCGATCGACCAGATCGAGAAGGCGGTCCAGCCCGACGCCAAGCAGCGCACCCCCCTCCTCGCGCTGCGCGACGCCGCAACCAAGGCGGACGACACGATCCTGGCGAGCTGCCCGTCGCGCGCGCCGCTGACGCCGCCCGGAAAGCTCGACGCGGTTCGCGCCCGCCTGCAGGCGATGCTGAACGGGGTCGGGATCGTGCGGCCGGCGTTGCAGGACTTCTACGGGTCGCTGAGCGATGAGCAGAAGGCCCGGTTCGACGCCCTGACGCTGCCGCGCGCGCCGAGCCCGCAGGCCTCGAAGTCGCCCTAAGAGAGGAGCCTCGATCCCGGCGTCGCGCCGATCGGCGAGCCGCCGGGATTTCGCCGCCAGCGATGGCGACGGACCTATACTCGGCGAAAGTCCGGCCGGGGCGAGGCCATCGCCCCGCGCCGCCTCACTCCCGTCCCGCGCGCCGCATCCATTCCTCTTCGTCGATCGTCTCGACCCCGAGTTCGCGCGCCTTGGTCAGTTTCGAGCCGGCGCCGGGACCGGCGACGACGAGGTCGGTCTTGGCCGAGATCGAACCCGACACTTTAGCGCCGAGGCGCTCCGCGAAAGCCTTGGCCTCGTCGCGCGTCATGCGCTCGAGCGAGCCGGTGAAGACGATGGTCTTGCCGGCGAGCGGGTGGCCGGCGGCGATCGCCGCCATCGGCTCGATCGTCACTTCGGCGAGCAGCGCGTCGATCACTTTCTCGTTGTGCGGCTCGGCGAAGAAATCCGCGATCGATTCGGCGACCACCGGCCCGATGCCCTCGATGCCGCCGAACGCTTCCGCCGCGTCGTGGCCACGCGCTGCGGCCCGCAGGCTGGCGAAATCGCCGAAATGGCGGGCGAGCCGGCGCGCGTTGGTCTCGCCGACGTGGCGAATGCCGAGCGCATAGAGGAAGCGGTTGAGGACGATGGTGCGGCGCGCCTCGATGGCGGCGAAGAGATTGCGCGCCGAGGTCTCGCCGAACCCTTCCCATTCGCGTAAAGGCGGCCGCCCGTGGCCGTCGCGCGCGGCAAGCGTGAAGATGTCCGCCGCGGTCTTGATCAGCCCTTCGGCGAAGAACAGCTCGATCTGCTTGTCGCCGAGCCCCTCGATGTCGAAGGCGTTGCGCGATGAGAAATGCTTGAGGCCCTCCACCGCCTGTGCTGCGCAGACGAGGCGGCCGGTGCAGCGGCGCACCACGTCGGCTTCGCCGGTCTTCTCGTCGATCTCGCGCAGCGCCGCCGAGCCGCACACCGGGCAGACGTGCGGAAACACAAAGGGCTTGGCCCCGTGCGGGCGCTTGTCGGCGACGACCTGCAGGATCTGCGGAATGACGTCGCCGGCGCGCTGCACCTCGACGGTGTCGCCGATGCGCCCGTCGAGCCGCGCGATCTCGTCCTCGTTGTGCAGCGTCGCGTTGGAGACGACGACGCCGCCGACGGTGACCGGATGCAGCCTCGCCACCGGCGTCAGCGCGCCGGTGCGCCCGACCTGGATTTCGATCCCCTCGACGACCGTCGTCGCCCGCTCGGCGGGAAACTTGTGCGCGGTCGCCCAGCGCGGGCTGCGCGAAACAAAGCCGAGCCGGTCCTGCAACGCGAGCTCGTTGACCTTGTAGACGACGCCGTCGATGTCGTAGCCCAGCGTCGCGCGGCGCGCCTCGATGGCGCGATAATGCGCGAGCATCTCCTCGGCCGAACGGCACAGTCGGGTCAGCGGATTGACCGGCAGGCCGAACTTGTGAAAGGCGGCGATCGCCTCCATCTGCGTCGTCGCCAGCGGCGCGCTGATCTCGCCCCAGGCGTAGGCGAAGAACTTGAGCGGCCGCTCGGCGGTGACGCGCGCGTCGAGCTGGCGCAGCGATCCGGCCGCGGCGTTGCGCGGATTGGCGAACGCCGGCTTGCCCGCCGCCTGCTGGCGTGCGTTGAGCGCGGCAAAATCGGGATGAGCCATGTAGACTTCGCCGCGCGCTTCGAGCACTTGCGGCGCGCCGTGCAATGTCTTGGGGATGGCGGCGATGGTCAGCGCGTTGGCGGTGACGTCCTCGCCCTCGTAGCCGTCGCCGCGCGTCGCCGCCTGCACCAGCTTGCCGTGTTCGTAGCGCAGCGAGCAGGAGAGGCCGTCGATCTTCGGCTCGGCGGTCACTTCGAGCGGCGCCTCGTCGCTCATGCCGAGGAAGCGCCGCACCCGCGCGCAGAATTCCTCGACTTCGGCGTCCTCGAAGATGTTGCCGAGCGACAGCATCGGCACGGCGTGGCGCACCTTGGCGAATTTCTCCGCCGGCGCCGCACCGACTTTGCGGCTCAGCGACTCGGCGTCGGCGAGCGCCGGAAACGCCTCCTCCAGCGCGGCATAGCGCCGGCGCAGCGCGTCGTAGTCGGCGTCGGAAATGATCGGCGCGTCTTCGCCGTGGTAGCGCCGGTCGTGCTCGGCGATTTCGGCGCCGAGGCGCGCGTGCTCGGCGCGCGCGGCGGCGAGCGTGAGCTGGTCGGGAGGCGTCGTCTTCGCAGGCATGGAAAAAGTCTATCGCAGCGGCCGCGTCAGCGGAAGGCGAGGGGTTGGCTCGGGACGTATGAGATGGTTTTCGGATGACGCGGCTCGCCCTCACCCCAACCCCTCTCCCGCAAGCGGGCGAGGGGCTTTGCGGCGCCGACAATCCCTTCTCCCGCTTGCGGGAGAAGGTGACCGACGAAGTCGGTCGGATGAGGGCCCGCCCGAATACGCGAGCCATTCGCGGGGGAGTCGTATGAGACCCGCGGACGAATGCGGATGTCTCCATTGTTTGCTCGGCGGAGCGGAGCGCGAGAGGAATTCTAAGTCAAGGATGCGCGAAGCGCACCGCCTTCGGCGGCGGCCTTTCAGGCCGTCCTTGAGTTCGAATTCCTCTCGCGCATAATCGCCTCCAAGCCCTCAATGGAGGGCTGACGCTGAGGCCAGCGCCGGCCTCGCGCGCGTCCGAGCAGTAGAGAAATCCTGCGCTTGGCGCCCGCACCATAGGGCCGCGCGGGGCGGTAAGGCGACATTCGCACTTGGATTTCGCACCGTGTGGGCGCGTCAGACTTGCGGTTGGCGGTTCTTGGTAGAGAATGGTATGGCTTGCCGACCAATTGACCGCAGGCTTTTTCGTGCCGCTTCTAAGGCCCCGCGCCGATGACTGACAGCTCTGGCAAGACAATTATACGCCCAATGTTCCGCTCAAGCGGGGGCTGGGAGGTTAATACAATTGGTTTGTTTTCTCACCGTCTTATGATCGGCGTATTTATTTGTCTTGTCGCCTTTGATGTAGTTGGAACTATATATCCATATACAAACGTCGACGTCACAACTGTGCACACTGTCGCGCTGGTCGTAATGGTAATATTATACGGTCTATTCCGCAAGAATGGACACAAAGTACTTCCGCGGAACTCGTGACAGTTGAGCGAACTGGCTTGGGTCGTTTCTCGCCGTCCACGCCGTTACCACCCGCAAGCTCCATCCCCTACCTCGCCCCGATCGCTTCCTCCCCCGCCGCTTCCGCCGCCTCCGGCGCCACCCACGCGAAATCGGGCATTTGATGGCGCGTCCAGGTGAATTGGTGCTTGGCGTCGCGGCGGACGCCGCCTGGCCGCCCCCATCTGCCCGACATCGGGCCTGGGTTGATGGGCCGACTTTATCCGCGTATGGAGCGGATCGGGGCGCAGTGGCAAAGTAGCGGAAAGGCGTACAGTGACGAACGACATCCTCCAGTCGGCGCTCGGCATGGTCATCGCCGGCGTCATGATCGTTGCCATCTACGGGCGGCGAAGTCTCGCGCTCGCCTATCGTCGGCTCCGGGCGGGGGCCAGGGCGGCAGACCAAGCGGAGCGCAGCGACTAGGCTGCGGCCCTGTTGCCCCAGCGGGCGAGCAATCCATCGGTCCATGCCGGGTCGCGCTTGATCTCGCGGTTTACGGCAGCAACTTACTTAACCCCTCAATGCGCCGGCGTCGGCTGGCGAGCGAGGCCCGCGCCGCGCGGCGAGGCGGCGGAAAATCGTCACGCAAACTATTGAAAACGAACCGTCGCGCCGGAAAATAGCGCCGCCTCGCCCGGGTTCGGCGGTCGCCGCCGCCGCGACGCGGTGCGCCGGTCTAGGCCCGACGCGCCGCGAAGCGAATCATGCGGCGCCGACGTCGGTGTCCGCGAACGGCCGCTGACCACCCTCGGCGGACCCGTGATGGGTTCAAGCGATTGATTTTGTCCGTTAGCTCAGCGCCAGCGCCAGCGCCTCCGCCCCCGCCGCTTCGGCCCCCTCGGGCGCGACCCAGGCGAAATCGGGCATTTGATGGCGCGCCCAGGTGAATTGCCGCTTGGCGTAGCGGCGGGTGTCGCGCACGGCGAATTCGGCGGCGTCGGCGAGCGAAAGTTCGCCGCGCAGGTGGGCGATCAGATGGGGAACGCCGTGCGCGCGCATGACGGGGAGCGCCGGATCGAGGCCGCGGCGCATCAGCGCGTCAACTTCGTCGAGCGCGCCTTCGCGCAACATCGCCGCGAAGCGCGCCGCGATGCGCGCGTTCAGCGCCGCGCGCTCGGGCGCCAGGAACAGGCCGGCCCATTGCCTCGCCGCCAGCGGCGGCGCCTCGCGGGCGCCGTGGAATTCGGCGAGCGGGCGCCCGGTCGCGGCGACGACTTCGAGCGCGCGCAGGATGCGCTGGCGGTCGCTCGGGCGAAGCCCAGCGGCGGTGAGGGGATCGCGTGTCGCGAGTCTTGCGTGCAGGCTCGGCGTCGGCTCGCCTTCGGCGTCGGCGCGCACCGCGGCGCGCACCGTTTCGGGCACGCGCGGAATGTCGGAGAGGCCTTGCGTCAGCGCGCGGAAGTAGAGGCCGGTGCCGCCGACGAACAGGATCGGAGCGGGACGCCCGGCGTTCTCGGCAAGAATCGCCTTCGCGCGCTCTAACCAGCGCCCCACGGAAAAATTCTCGGCGCCGTCGATCTCGCCGAACAGCCGATGCGGCGCCTGCCGCTCGTCAGCCTCGCTCGGGCGCGCCGTGAGCACCCGCAGATCGCGATAGACCTGCATCGAATCGGCGTTGACGATCGTTCCGCCCGTTCGGTCGGCGAGCGCCAGCGCGACGGCCGACTTGCCGCTCGCCGTCGGTCCCGCGATGAGCAGCGCGCGAATCATCGCCCCCAACGCCGTGCATCCATCGAAGAGCGCATGAATTCGACTCGCATTTCCTGCCTCTCCCCGCGAAGCGCGCGGAGAGGGGAAGAAGGGCGCCGCGCGCTCCTCTCCCCGCGCGCGGGGAGAGGCAGGGTGAGGGGCCGGGCGATTGTCCGCTCTGACGCGGCTCATCGCCCCGCCCCTCATCCCTTCCTTCTCCCCGCAAGCGGGGAGAAGGGGTCGGCGCCGCCGTGTCCACAGAAAAGCGCGCGCTGAAAATCAATCCAACCGGTGGCTGACCAGGCCGTCGGCGAGCTTGGGTTCGAACCAGGTCGATTTCGGCGGCATGATCGCGCCGGCGTCGGCGACGGCCATAAGGTCGGTCATCTCGGTCGGATAGAGCGCGAAAGCGACGGCGAAAGCGCCGGAGGAAACGAGCCGCTCGAGCTCGCTTAAGCCCCGGCCGCCGCCGACGAAGTCGATGCGCTTGTCGCGACGTTGATCGACAACGCCGAAAATGGGCTCGACGACGTTCTTGGCGAGGAGCGTGACCGGCAGCCGCGCGACCGGGTCGTGGCTTCGCGCGACCTCGGCCGCGATCTCGGGCTTGAGCGCAAGCTTATACCAGCGTCCGCCGAGAACCATGCCGACCTCGTCGGCGCGCGCCGGCCGCACGGGCTTGTCGCTCGCCTCGACCGTGTAGCGGCGTCCGATTTCCTGCAAGACCGCTTCGGGCGTCAGTCCGTTCAAATCGCGCAGCACGCGGTTGTAATCGAGAATCGTCATTTGTTGCTGCGGCAACAGCACCGCGAGAAAATAGCCGTCCTTCCGGCCGCGCGCTTGCGCCACGCGCAAGGCCGCGGCCGAGCGGTGATGGCCGTCGGCGATATAGAGCGCGGGCAGAGCGTCGACGGCGCGCGTCAGCGCCGCGATCGTCGCCTCGTCGTCGATCACCCAGAGCTGGTGGCG
>JBEKFO010000068.1:0-12877 GCA_050013275.1 Roseiarcus sp.
GGGTTCGAAGCGGGAGGGCACGACGATGAAATCCGAACCGGCCTGCATGAGATGCGCGAGCGCTTCATCATACGCGAACGCACAACCGACCGCGCCCGGGTGATGGCGCGCCGCGGCGGCGAAGCCCTCCTCGAGCTCCTTTTCGCCGGAGCCGAGCACGGCGAGTTGCGCGCCTCGGGCGACGAGGCCGGACAGCACCGCGAGCAGCAGGTCGAGACCCTTCTGGCTGGTCAAGCGCGAGATGACGCCGAAGAGAGGAGATTCGCTGCTCGCGGTCAAGCCGAACCGCTGCTGCAGAGCGCACTTGTTGCGTGGGCGCATGTCGATGCGCAGCGCGCTGTAGTTCTGGGCGAGGTTCGGGTCGGTGGCGGGGTTCCACACGGTGTCGTCAATGCCGTTGACGATGCCCTCGAGGACGCCGGCGCGCGCGCGCAGCAACCCGTCGAGAGCCATGCCGAACTCCGGCGTCATGATCTCGCGCGCATAGGTCGGCGAAACCGTGGTGATCCGGTCGGCGAACTGCAAGCCGGCCTTGAGAAAACCCACGCCCTCGAAATACTCGACGCCGTCGATCGACAACGCGTGCGCGGGCAGGCCGAGCCCGCCGAACGCCGAGGCGGGAAAATGACCTTGAAAGGCGAGGTTGTGGATGGTGAGGACCGTGCCTGGCCGCGCGCCGCCGTCGTAGTGGAGATACGCCGGCGCCAGCGCGCCCTGCCAATCGTGAGCATGGACGATCTTGGGAGCGAAGCCGGCGATGGCGCCTTTGGCGATGTCCGCGCCGACGCGGGCGAGCGCGGCGAAACGCTGGGCGTTGTCGCTCCAGTCGAGGCCGTCGGGTCCGAGATAGGGATTTCCCGGCCTCTCGAACAGGTGCGGGGCGTCGAGCACGAAGAGCTCGAGGCCGTTCGCCTTGGCGGCGAGGATTCTCGCCGGCCCGCCGAACAGGGTGGGGTAGGCGTAGGCTGGCTCCGCCGCATCGAGCTTGGCGAGGATCGCAGGATATCCCGGCGTGAGGGTGCGCATCGCGACGTTTTCGCGCGCCAGCGCGGCGGGCAGGGCGCCCGCGACGTCGGCCAGACCGCCGGTCTTGACCAGCGGGTAGATTTCCGAAGCTATCGACAGAGCGACCAGAGCGCTCATGGGCCGAGCTTGTCGAGCATGGGCTGGGTGATCAGAGTGACGCCGCTCTCCGTGCGCCGGAAGCGCTTGGCGTCGAGTTCAGGGTCTTCGCCGACCACCAGCCCGTCGGGGATGACGACGCCGGAGTCGATCACCGCCTTTCTCAGCCGCACACGGCGGCCGATCTGCGCATAAGGCAGCGCGACGGTCTCATGGACGGTCGAATAAGAATGGACGTGCACGCCGGTGAACAGCAACGAACGCGAGACCGCAGCGCCGGAAAGGATGCAGCCGCCGGAGACCAGCGACGAAATCGCGACGCCGCGCCGCCCGTCGATGTCGTGAACGAACTTGGCCGGCGGCGTGATCTCGCCGTAGGTCCAAATCGGCCATGAGCGGCCGTAGAGATCGAGATCGGGGACGATGTCGGTCAAGTCGACGTTGGCCTCCCAGTAGGCGTCGACCGTGCCGACGTCGCGCCAGTAGATTTTCGCCTCCTCGCTGGCGACCACGCAGGATTGCGAGAAGTGGTGCGCGACCGCTTTGCCTTTGGCGACGAGGTGGGGAATGATGTCCTTGCCGAAATCGTGCGACGAATGGGGGTCGGCGGCGTCGCGCTTCAACTCCTCGATGAGAAATTTTGTCTCGAAGGCATAGATGCCCATGCTGCACAGCGCCGCGTCCGGCTTGCCGGGCATCGGCGGCGGCTTGGCGGGCTTCTCGAGGAAGGAGAGGATGCGGTTGCTCTCGTCGACGTGCATGACGCCGAAGCCCTTGGCCTCCTCGAGCGAGGCCTCGAGGCATCCCACCGTCACGTCGGCTTTCGAGTCGACGTGCTGCTGCAGCATGATCTCGTAGTCCATCTTGTAGATGTGATCGCCCGCGAGCAGCACGATGAACTGCGGCGCGTAGCTCTCGATGATGTCGATGTTCTGATAGACCGCGTCGGCCGTGCCGAGATACCACATCGTTTCCGAGACGCGCTGCGAGGCCGGCAGAATGTCGAAGCTCTCGTTGCGCTCGGGGCGGAAGAAGTTCCATCCGCGCTGGAGGTGTCGGATCAGGCTGTGGGCCTTGTATTGAGTGGCGACGGCGATGCGGCGAATGCCCGAATTGAGCGCGTTCGACAACGCGAAGTCGATGATCCGCGACTTGCCGCCGAAGTAGACCGCGGGTTTGGCGCGCCGGTCGGTCAGCTCCATCAGGCGGCTGCCGCGCCCGCCCGCCAAGACGTAGGCCATTGCGTGGCGCGCATAAGGCGGGCCGGGCGGCGGGTCCCTTTTCGCATCCATGGGGCTCATCGGTTCCTCCTGCGCGTTGCGGCCCTGTTGCGCCCTTCCGGCGGAGCGCGGTTCACGGCGCCTCGTATTTGAGAAAAATGGTGGCGAGCGGCGGCAAAGTCAGCGCGGCCGACGCGGGAAGTCCGTGCAGCGGCCGCTCCTCGGCGCTGACCGCGCCCAGATTGCCGACGTTCGAGCCGCCATAGATCTGGGCGTCGGTGTTGAGCGCTTCACGCCAGCGCCCGGGACGGGGCAGCCCGATCCGGTAGTTTGGCCGCACCTCGGGCGTGAAGTTGCTGATTACCGCGACAGCTGGATCGTCCTCGCCGCCCAGGCGCAGGAACGCCAACACCGACTGCGCGTCGTCGTTGACGACGATCCAGCGGAAACCTTCGGGCTCGCAGTCGCGCGCGTACAGCGCGGGCGTGTCGCGGTAGAGTCGATTGAGATCGCGCACCAGCGCCTGCAGTCCCTGATGCGGCCAGTGATCGAGCAGCCACCACGGCAAGGCCTCGTCGGCGTTCCATTCGCTGGTCTGGCCGAACTCCTGACCCATGAACAACAGCTTCTTGCCGGGGTGGCCCCACATGAAGCCGTAATAGGCGCGCGCATTGGCGAAGCGCTGCCATTCGTCCCCCGGCATCTTGCCGACAACCGATCCTTTGCCGTGGACGACCTCGTCGTGAGAAATCGGCAGGATGAAATTCTCGGCGAAGGCGTAGAGCAGGCCGAACGTCATCTTGTCGTGGCTCCAGCGCCGATAGATCGGATCGCGCGCCATGTATTCGAGCGTGTCGTGCATCCAGCCCATGTTCCACTTGAAGCCGAAACCCAGGCCGCCGAAGTTGGTCGGCTTGGAGACTCCGGCGAAGGCGGTGGATTCTTCGGCGATCGTCACCGCGCCGGGGAACAGGCCGTAGACCAGTTCGTTGGCGCGCCTGAGGAACGCGATGGCGTCGCGATTTTCGTTGCCGCCCTCCGCGTTGGGCGCCCATTCGCCGGCTTTGCGGGAATAGTCGAGGTAGAGCATGGAGGCGACGGCGTCGACGCGCAGGCCGTCGACGTGGTAGCGGTCGATCCAATAGAGCGCGCTGGCGTAAAGGAAATTGGCGACTTCCTTGCGGCCGAAGTCGTAGATCGCGGTGTTCCAGTCGGGATGAAAGCCTTTGCGCGGATCGGCGTGCTCGTAGAGCGGGCCGCCGTCGAAATGCGCGAGGCCGTGCGCGTCGGTGGGGAAATGCGCGGGGACCCAGTCGAGGATGACGCCGAGCCCCGCCGCGTGCGCGCGATCGACGAAGCGCGCGAAAGCTTGCGGCTCGCCGAAGCGCCGCGTCGGCGCGAACAGACCGATCGGCTGATAGCCCCAAGAGGCGTCGAGCGGATGCTCGGTGATCGGCAGCAGTTCGAGATGGGTGAAGCCGAGATCGACGGCGTAGGGGATCAATTGATCCGCCAGTTCGTCGTAGCTCAAGAACCGATTGTCGTCGCCGCGCCGCCACGAGCCGAGATGGACCTCGAAGATCGACATCGGGCGGCGTCGCGCTTCGTCCTGCTTGCGTCGTTCCCGATAGTCGGCGTCGGTCCAGTCGAAATCCGACGTGCACGCGACGACCGAGGCGGTCGAGGGGCGCATTTCCGCTTCGAAGCCGAAGGGGTCGGCCTTGAGCGGCTGCAATACGCCGTCGGCGGAGACGATTTCGTACTTGTAGACGACGCCGGCGCTGAGGTGCGGGATGAAGATCTCCCAAAGACCGCTGTCGATGCGCTTGCGCATCTGGCACTTGCGCCCGTCCCACTGGTTGAAATCGCCGACGATCGAAACGCGCGAAGCGTTGGGGGCCCAAAGCGCGAAGAGAACGCCGTCGGCGCCTTCGTGGCGGACGATCTGCGCGCCGAGTCGCCGATAGAGCTCGCGGTGCGCGCCTTCGACCAGCAGATGATCGTCGAGCGGCCCGAGCGCCGGGCCGAACGCGTAGGCGTCCTCGTAGGAATCGACGCCGGAGACGCGCGTGACTTCGAGCCGGTAGGTCGGGCGCTCCTCGGCCTGCGGAACCAAGGCTTCGAAGAAATCCCCCTTGCGGCGAGGGAGTTCGGCGATCGGGGCGCCCTCGCGCGTGACCGCGCGCACGCTGAGCGCGTCGGTGACGAAGGCGCGGATCGCCCATCCCTCGTCGGTGAGGTGCGGCCCCAGGACGGCGAAGGGATCCTTCTGTCGCGCCGCGGCGATCGCGTCGACGTCTTCATCCCTCGCCCGCCAAGCTTCGAGCATGTCGCTCTCCCTTTCAGGCGAGTGGCCGGAACGGAGCGTTCCAGATCTCTTTCGCGTATTCGGCGATCGTTCGGTCGGATGAGAACCAGCCGACCTCGGCCGTGTTGAGGATGCTCGAGCGCAACCACTTCTTCTTGTCGCGCCAGGCCTCGTCAATCTTCATTTGCGTCGCCCAATAGGCGTCGAAATCGGCGCATACCATGAAGTAATCGTGGTGCGTCAAGGTGTCGACGAGGCCGCGATAGCGCGAGCGATCGTCGGGGGAGAAAATGCCGGAGGCGATTTCGTCGAGCGCCTCGCGCAAGATCGGGGAGGCCGAAATGCGCGCGCTGGAGTCGATGCCGAGCGCGCGCGACTCCTCCACCTGCCCGGCGGTGAGGCCGAAGATGAAGATGTTGTCGTCGCCGACGAGACCCTTCATCTCGACATTGGCGCCGTCGAGCGTGCCGATGGTCAGCGCGCCGTTCAGCGCCATCTTCATGTTGCCGGTGCCCGAGGCCTCCATGCCGGCGGTGGAAATCTGCTCGGACAGATCGACCGCCGGAATGATCGTCTCGGCGAGAGAGACATTGTAATTGGGCAGGAACACCACCTTGAGAAGTCCGCGCACCGTCGGATCGGCATTGACGACGCGCGCGACGTCGATGGCGAGCTTGATGATCAGCTTGGCCTGCGCGTAGCTCGCCGCCGCCTTGCCGGCGAAGATCTTCACGCGCGGCGCGAAGTCGATCGTCGGATTGGAGCGGATGGTGTTGTAACGGCCAATCGTTTCGAGAATGTTGAGCAATTGCCGCTTGTATTCGTGGATGCGCTTGATCTGAACGTCGAACAGCGCGTCGGGGTCGACGCGCTGACCCAGCGTGTCGGCGATATAGCGCGCGAGCGCGACCTTGTTGGTGCGGCGGGCGAGCGCGAATTGTTCGTGCATCGCGGAATCGTCGGCGAAACGGGCGAAGCCGCGCAACGCTTCGGCGTCGTCGAGCGCCTTTTCGCCGAGCGAGGACGTCAGGATTCGGGTCAGCCGCGGGTTGCACTCGATCAGCCAGCGGCGGAAGGTGATGCCGTTGGTCTTGTTGACGATGCGGCCGGGATAAACGACGTCGAGATCGTGGAAGACGGTCTCGCGCATCAGATTCGTGTGCAGACCGGAAACGCCGTTGATCTTGTGCGAGCCGATGAAGGCGAGATTTCCCATGCGCACGCGACGCCCGGCGTGCTCGTCGATGAGCGAGATCGACGCCAGCAGACCGGGATCGCCGAGGCCGCGCTTGCGCGCGCCGTCGAGATGGGTCGCGTTGATGAGATAGATGATCTGCATATGGCGCGGCAACAGCCGCTCCATCAGCGGCACCGGCCAGCTCTCGAGCGCCTCGGGCAGCAGCGTATGGTTGGTGTAAGAGAAAACGCCCTGGGCGATCGTCCAGGCTTCGTCCCAGGCGACCTGGTGCTGGTCGACCAGTATGCGCATCAATTCCGCAACGGCGATCGCCGGATGGGTGTCGTTGAGCTGGACGGCCACGTGGTCGGGGAGGGTGCGGATCTCGCCGTGCTGTTTGACGTGGCGGCGCACGAGGTCGAGCAAAGAGGCGGAAGCGAAGAAATATTCCTGCCGCAGGCGCAATTCCTGACCCGCCGGCGTCGCGTCGCTGGGGTAGAGCACCTTCGAGATCGCCTCGGCGCGCACGCTGTCGCTCAGCGCGCCGATGTAGTCGCCGGCGTTGAAGGCGTCGAGTTTGAGCGGATCGAGCGCCCGAGCCGACCACAGACGCAGCGTGTTCACATGGCGGCCGCGCCAGCCGACGATCGGCGTGTCGTAGCCGATCGCCTCGACGGTCTCGTCGGGATGCCAGACGTGATGGACTTTCTCGTCACCGTTGGGAATCGCCTCGACCCAGCCGCCGAAGCCGATGGCGTAATTGACTTCCGGCCGTTCGAACTCCCAGGGGTTGCCGTGCATCAGCCAATCCTCCGGAACTTCCTGTTGCCAGCCGTTGCGGATGATCTGGCGGAACAGTCCGTTGTCGTAGCGGATCCCGTAGCCGTACGCGGCGATCGAAAGGCTCGCCATGCTGTCCATGAAGCAGGCGGCCAGGCGGCCGAGCCCGCCGTTGCCGAGCGCAGCGTCCGATTCGACGCGACGCAACGCCGCAAGGTCGAGGCCGAGCTGGTTGAGCGCCGCCGTCATCGGCTCGACGACGCCCAAGTTGGTCATCGCGTCGAACAGCATGCGCCCGATCAGAAACTCCAGCGACAGGTAATAGACGCGTTTGCGGTCGTCGTCGTAGGTCGCGTTGGTCGAATCGATCCAACGCTCGACGACGATGTCGCGGGTGGCGAAAGCGACCGCGAGAAACCAGTCGCGCTGACTGGCGGCGACGGTGTTCTTGCCGACTGCGTAGGTCAATTTGGCGAGGATGGCGTCTTTGAGCTCCTCGGCGGTGTATTGGCGCACCGGCGAAGGCGCGCCAGCGATCGCGCCTTTCGCGCTCGAGGGGCTCTTCAGGTCCATTTTCGCTCGTCTCCGCTGCGCGTCAGTCGCTCGTTTCTAACATGGTTGAGAATCTTCTCAATGTTCTCTATCGATCGGCTGCGCCGCGATTAAAGCGTGATTTCCTCGCGCGGGGCTTGCGGCCCGCGGCGGCGAGGAGCGAAGCGATGAAGGTGGACGGACGGGCCTACCGCACGATTTGGCCGACGCCGGACGGGGCGGCGATCGAAGTGATCGACCAGACGCTGTTGCCGCACCGTTTCGCGACGCTGCGAATCGACGACCTCGAGGGCGCGGTCGCCGCCATCAGGTCGATGGTGGTGCGCGGCGCGCCGCTGATCGGCGCGACCGCGGCCTATGGTCTGGCGCTGGCGCTGCGGCGCTCGGGGGGCGACGAAGGGCTCGAGGCCGCCTATCGCGCGTTGCTGGCGAGCCGGCCGACCGCCGTCAACCTTCGCCACGCGCTCGACGACGTAAGGGCCGTCGTGGCGCCGCTCGCGCCGGCGAGGCGCGCCGAGGCGGCGTGGGCGCGCGCCGCGGCCTATTGCGACGAGGACGTGGCGTTGAACCGGCGCATCGGCGAGGCCGGCCTTCCCCTCATCGAGGCCATCCACCGTGAGCGCGGACGTACGGTCAATATCCTGACCCATTGCAACGCCGGATGGTTGGCGACCGTCGATTGGGGCACGGCGACCGCGCCGATCTACATGGCCCACGATCGCGGCGTGCCGGTGCACGTCTTCGTCGACGAGACGCGCCCGCGCAATCAAGGCGCGTCGCTGACGGCGTTCGAGCTCGGCCAGCACGGCGTGCCGCACACCGTGATCGCCGACAACGCCGGCGGCCATCTGATGCAGCACGGGCGGATCGATCTGGCGATCGTCGGCGCGGATCGGATCACCGCGCGCGGCGACGCCGCCAACAAGATCGGCACTTACCTCAAGGCGCTCGCGGCGCGCGCCAATCGGGTGCCGTTCTACGTCGCCGCGCCGCATACGTCGATCGATTGGACGATTCGCGACGGCCTCGCCGAAATCGAAATCGAGGAGCGCGACCCCGCAGAGGTGACGCACATTGCCGGGCGCCTCGACGACGGCCGGGTCGCGCGCGTGGCGCTGACGCCGCCCGGCAGCGCCGCGTCCAATCCGGCGTTCGACGTGACGCCGGCCGAACTGATCGACGGATTCATCACCGATCGCGGCCTGTGCGCGGCGCGCGAGAGCGACCTCGCGGTCCTGTTCGCTTAAGGCCCGCGCCTACTTCGGTTTGGCGTCCTCCTGCGCCTTGGCGGCGGCCGCGGTCGCGTCGTCGATCCGTCGCTGCAGATCGGTCAATTGCGCCTGGGCGGCGGCGATCTGGCCTTCGACCGTGGTCAACTGATCGGTTTCGTCCTTCAGCTTGGCGTCGACGGTCTGGAGATCGCGGGTCTTGGCGCTCGCCTCCTCTTGCGCGCCGGAAACGGCGAGCTTGGCCTCGCTGATCTCCTTGGTGAGATCGGCAAGTTCGTTTTGCGCCGACGCGCGCGCGGTGACCGCGTCCGCCAACGCCTTTTGTGCGTCCTTGGCCCGAGCCTGCAATTCGGTGAAGGTTCCCGACTCTTTTTGCAGGTTTTGCAAATCGGCCGCCATGCCTTCGCGGGCGTGTTCGGCGCGTTTCAGCGCGTCGTCCATTTGCGCCCGCACGTCCGACGCCTGCGACCAGAAATAGGACACCAGCAACCAGCCGACGATCGCCAAGGCGGCGAGCGCCAAGGGGACGGGTCGGCGGAAGTCATCGGTCAAATCGTAGGCCATTGCACACTCCTCTGGCGATGGAGCGCCGGGCCGAGACGGATCGGCGAACTCAGCGACGCCATATTGGAGCCGGCGCGCCTTCCCGCCAAGCCCAAAATGCTCAAGACGACCCCGGGGGCGGCCGCTCTTCGACGGCGGGCCGCGCCGCCATGACAAAGTTGGGCGCCTGCATTGAAGGATTGGAGGCGCTTTCCGCTCCCGTCGAGCTTATGGAGACTGGACGAAGCATGCCGCAAGCGGCAAAGTCGCGGCTCGCTCCCGGAGACCTCGCGCCGTGAAATTTTCGTTCGCCAGCCTCGCCCGTCAGGCATTGGGCGGGCACTTGGGCTGGCCGGAACAATGGCGTTCGCCCGAGCCCAAGTCGTCCTACGACGCCGTGATCGTCGGCGCGGGCGGCCATGGTCTCGCCGCCGCCTATTACATGGCCAAGGAGCACGGCCTCAGCAACATCGCGGTCGTCGACAAGGGCTGGCTCGGCGGCGGCAACACCGGCCGCAACACCACGATCGTCCGCTCCAACTACCTGCTGGAGGCGTCCGAGGCGATCTACGCGCACGCCCACAAGTTATGGCCGAAGCTGTCGCAGGAGCTCAACTACAACGTGATGTTCTCGCCGCGCGGCGTCGTGCTGCTCGCCCACAGCCATCACGAAGAGCAGGCTTTCAAGCGTCACATCCACGCCAATCGCCTCGCGGGGATCGACAACGAATGGCTGACGCCCGCGCAAGCCAAAGAATTTTGCCCGATTCTCAACATCGATCCGGGAATCCGCTATCCCATCCGCGGCGCCGCGTTGCAGCGCACCGGCGGCACGGCGCGCCACGACGCGGTCGCCTGGGGCTTCGCGCGCGCCGCCTCGGCGCTCGGCGTCGACATGATCCAGAATTGCGAGGTCACCGCGATCCGGCGCGACGCCTCGGGCGTCGTCTGCGGCCTGGAGACGACGCGCGGCGCGATCGCGACGAACAAAATCGGCGTCTCCGCCGCCGGCAACACCAGCGTCGTCATGGCGATGGCGGGCGTCCGGCTGCCGCTGGAGTCCTTCCCTTTGCAGGCGCTGGTGTCCGAGCCGTTGAAACCGGTGATGCCCTGCGTGGTGATGTCCAACACCATCCATGCCTATATGTCGCAATCCGATAAGGGCGAACTCGTCATCGGGGCGGGGACCGACGCCTACGTCTCCTACAGCCAGACCGGCGCCCTGCACGTCGCCTCTTCGACGCTCGAGGCGATTTGCGAGATGTTTCCGATCGCGTCGCGCCTGCGCATGATGCGCAACTGGGGCGGCATCGTCGACACCACGCCCGACCGCTCGCCGATCATCGGCACGACGCCGGTTCCCGGCCTCTACGTCAATTGCGGCTGGGGCACCGGCGGCTTCAAGGCGACGCCCGGCTCGGGCCACCTGTTCGCGCATCAGGTGGCGACCGGCGAGCCGCACCCGATCGCTGCGCCGTTCGCGCTCGATCGCTTCCGCTCCGGCGCGCTCATCAACGAAGCGACAGCGGCCGCCGTCGCGCATTGAGGCCAAAGCCATGCTGCTGATCCGTTGTCCCTATTGCGAAATGGAGCGGCCCGAGGTCGAATTCAAATACGGCGGCGAGGCGCATCTGACCCGCCCGGACCCGAACGCCGCCAGCGACGAGGAATGGACCGACTTCCTCTATTTTCGCGCCAACGATCGCGGCGCCCACGCCGAGCGCTGGCGTCACGCCGCCGGCTGCGGACGGTTCTTCAATTGCGTGCGCGACACGGTGAGCGACCGCATCGCGGTCGCCTACAAGTTCGGCGAGAAGCAGCCGGAGGAAGGCTCGCTGGCCGCCCCGGTCCGCCGCAAACGCGCGTCGAAGGAAACAGCCGCCAACGGCGCCGAGAACGCGAGCGGCGCAAAATAGCGCGCGCGGCCTCGGCCGGGATCGGCAAGAGAGGCGCTTCGGCGCTTGCGCCCGCTTCGCCTTGCCGCGCGCGCCGATGCGCACGCGAATGTGATCGCTGCGTGGGGCTGCGCGCGCATAGCGGCGCTACTACCTGAGAGTGAGAAGGGGGCTAATCCCGCGGCGCATTGCGCCGCTGTCGAAATGGAGGAATGCGCCATGACAAACGGCGTTCTTCGTCCCTCGATGCAAGCGCTGTCGCTTGCAGCTTCGCTCGCCATCGCCATGCCGACCGCGGCGAGCGCGCTTCCCGCCTCAAGCCCAATGACCGCGGCGGCGACCGCCGCCGGCTCGAACCTCGTCACGCCGGCGGCATGGCATGGTCGCATCTGGCGCCATCGCGGCTACGGTTATCGCGGCTATGGTTGGGGCCCGGGCGCGCTGTTCGCCGGCGCGGCGCTCGGCATCCTCGGCCTCGGCATCGCCAACGCCTATGACTACGGCTACGCCTGCGATCCTTACGACCCTTACGATTATTATGGCTCGTGCGGGCACTATTACGGCGGTCCTGTCTACGCCTACGGCTACCCCTATGGCTACAGCTACGGCTACGGATATGGGCGTGGCTTCCACCGCTTCCACCGCACGATCGGGCCTCGGTTCGGCGGCTTCGGACCTCGGTACGGCGGGACGGGTCCTCGCTTCGCTCACGTCGGCGGCTTCGCTCCCCGGGTTGGCGGCGGCGGCGGCATGTGGGTTCACGGGCGTCGGTGAGGAGGGCGCAACGCGTCTCTTCTCCCGCCCCGCGAGACGGACGAATGCCCTGCATTCGCCGGGGGATGAGGGTGTGGCCACGTCTCGTGGCGCCGCAAGATCCCGCCAGGGGGGAGAGGAGGTCGCGGCGGCGCGCCTCACCGCCAGGAGGCGTCGTCTTTGGGCAGACGACTCGCGTCGTCGACGACCTTGACCTGATGCGGCGGGGCGGGCGACCAGCGCCAGAAGATCGCATTGACGTCGGCCTGGGTCGCGCCGGGGGCGAAGCTCGGCGCCAGGATTCCCGCCCGCCCGGCCGCGATCAGACGGTCGGCGAGCTCCCAGCTCGGCGGCGTCTCGCCTTTGCCGGCGAGATATTCCCAGGGACATGCGAGCGCGGCGGCGTCGGCGCCGTACGCGCTCGCCGTCGCTGCGTCCGTCAAGTCGGCGATATCCTCGCAGTCGACTTCGTAGCCGATGAGCGTCATTGGCTGCGCCTTGAATGGAAACGCCTGCTGCGCCTCCAGCCAGGCGGTCTCGAAGCGCATCGACGTATAGAGCGCAGGCGTCCCGACGCGGTTGAACCGCCCGCCATGCCGGGTCGCGCCTTCTCCCGAGGCCGCATCAAACGCCCAGCGGGGGTGATGGGCGCGCCAGACGGTAGCGCGGAGCCTCACGCGTAGCCGCCGACGGCGATGCGGCTGAGGTAGGCCTTGACCGCTTCGGCCTGGCCCTCCTTGACGAGGTCTTCCGCCGTCCGGTCGCCGAACGAGGGCAAGGGCTGGGCGCGATACCACGCGAAAGCCTGCGGCGCCGAACCCGCCCAGGGCAGCACGCGGTTGATGATTTCCACGACGTCGCGCAGGCGCGTTTGCGTCGCGCGCGCCTTCCGCCGCGCCGTCTTGGAGACGGCGTCGCGCGACAGCCCCGAGGCGATCGCGAGCTCGCCCTTGGCGATGCGCAACGCCTGGCTCAGCCCGTCCGGCGCGACGAATCCGTCGGCGCCGATGACGTCGGTTAGAAACACATGTGCGGTCGCCGCCATGGAGACGCCTCATAGATTGCCCGTGATTTGGGATTGAATGTGAGGCAGTCGCGGTCAATTTGCAAGAGGCCTCGCCGGAGCGCGTCCGGCGGCGAGGACCCTCGCCCTGGCCCTCTCCCGCCCAGAGCGTTCGTTAGATATGCCCGTCTTTCGACCGGCTGCGCGGGAGTGGGAACGCGCGGCGGCGGCAAGACGCCCGCGCCGCGACATTGTCTTTTCGGAAAGCAGAATACGTGTTAATGTGAAGACGTTC
>JBEKFO010000069.1:0-12766 GCA_050013275.1 Roseiarcus sp.
CGCGGGCGCGGGCGCGCCTCGGCGCCGTCCATCGTTTTGACTTTCGCAAGCGGGGCGAAGGCGAGACCGTCTTCTTCGACCTTTGATCGGAGCCTGCGATGGCTGAGCGCACGCAGGTCTTGATCATCGGCGCCGGTCCTTCCGGCCTGCTGCTGGCCGAGATTCTTCGGCACCAGGGGGTGGAGTCGATCGTTCTCGAACGTCGCGACCGCGCCTATGTCGGGGGGCGCGTCGGCGACGGCATTCTCGAAAACGGAACGGTCGAGATGATGCGGCGCGCCGGCGCCGTCGATCGGCTCGAGCGCGAAGCGATGAGCCACGACGGCGTCGAAATCGCCGTCGACGGGCGGCGTCGACGGATCGACCTTCGTGAACTGACCGGCGCCGGCGTGACCCTCTACGGCCAGGACGAAGTGACCAAGGACCTCGCCGATCGCCGCGCCGCCAGCGGCGCGCGCACGATCTACGAGGCGCGCGACATTTCGCTCCACGACATCCACTCGAAGCGCCCCCGCGCGCGTTTTGCTCATCAGGGCGAGCGCGGCGAAATCGAAGCGGACTTCGTGGCGGGTTGCGACGGGTTTCACGGCGTTTGCCGCGCCAGCGTTCCCGACGATCGATTGCGGATCTACGACCGCGTCTATCCCTTCGCCTGGCTTGGCGTCACGGCCGACGCGCCGCCGCCGGCGGAGGAACTGCTCTATGCCCGGCATTGCCGCGGCTTCGCGCTCTGTTCGATGCGCTCGCGCGACCGCTCTCGTCACTACCTCCAGGTTTCCCCGGGCGAAGATATCGAGGACTGGTCGGCCGACCGCATCTGGTCGGAAATCGCACTGCGGATCGGCGACCCCGACGGGAAAATCCTGAAGACCGGCCCCTTGTTCGAAAAGAGCCTGACGCCGTTGCGCAGTTTCGTTTGCGAGACGATGCGCTACGGCCGTCTGTTCCTGGCCGGCGACGCGGCCCACATCGTCCCGCCGACCGGCGCCAAGGGGCTCAACCTGGCCGCGAGCGACGTCCACTATCTCTCGCGGGCGATTCTCGCCTTCTATCGCGAGGGCTCGGAGGGCGCGCTGGACGCCTATCCCGCGCTAGCGCTCGCGCACATCTGGAAGACGCAGCGATTCTGCTGGTGGATGACGGCGGCGCTGCACAATTTCGGCCCCGGCGGCGCCTTCCAGGACAAGATCGGCCGCGCCGAACTCGAATACGTCATGGGCTCGCGCGCCGCGCAGACGGCGCTCGCCGAAAATTACGTCGGCCTGCCCTATTGAGGCGATCGAGGGTTCGCTCGGCTCCTGCTCAAGAAAAGAGCGGCGCCGGCAGGGCCGACGCCGCTCGATCGTTTGCGTCTCGATCGCGATCGATCAGTACTTGCGCACCAGCGGGGCGGGTTCGGGCGCAGGCGCATAGGTCGGCTGTTCGCTGATCATCCAGCGCAGACCGAGGCGGAAGTCGTTCGAGGCGAGGGTGTTTTTCGAGGAAACGTAATTGGTGACTCCACCGCTGCAACTGC
Organism: Roseiarcus sp.; assembly: GCA_050013275.1. Classification (GTDB taxonomy): domain Bacteria; phylum Pseudomonadota; class Alphaproteobacteria; order Rhizobiales; family Beijerinckiaceae; genus Roseiarcus. Next base: position 1,517 of record JBEKFO010000069.1, read on the forward strand.
CGCTCAAGCAGTTTGAACCGCCGGTCGCGATTTTGCCCATATTGAGATAACGGTAGCCGAGTTCCAGCTTCAGGTTCTGGGTCACGTTGAAGTCGAGACCCGTCATCAAAGCCCAGGCGAAATTGTCTGTCGTGTGGTTGTCAAAGTATCCGCCTGAGGGCCCCAACGAAGCCCCTGTATAATAACCGAAGCCTTGATCGGTGAATCCAAAGAGCGTGTTTCGGGCGAAGCCGATGCCGGCTCCGACGAAGGGAGTGATTCCGTACCATGTGCCAAGATCGGCATAGGCGTTAAAGAGACCTATGAGCGAAGACGTGTCGGCGCGATAGAAATCGGCATATTGGGTCGTTGGGGGCGTCGGGTCGTTCAGCGTCCAGAGCGACTGAAGATGCCCGCCGTTTCGATATTCCACCGTCACGTCGCCGCGCAGCCAGGGATTGAATTGATAGCCGACGCCGAAATCGAACATACCCGAACCGGAAAGCGTCGTATTGCTGAAGCCTTGCGTCGTCGCTGCGGAGTAGGCGAAACCTCCAGGATTGGTCCCAGGCAGCGGATTGGGCGTGTTAACGAGCTGCGCCGGCGTCGCGTTGCCGCTGATGCCGACATCGCCGCGCAAGTACCAGCCGCTGAACTCGGGCGCCATTGCGGCCGGCAGCGGTTCGAGCGCGGGCGGGGGCGGCAACAGATCGGCGGCGCCGGCGAAGCGGGTCAAGACAAGCAGCGCGCCGCCCGCTAGAGTGAGGGCCTTCAACGTGGCCATGACGAAATCCCTTCGTTCGACGCGCGCCGACCGGGCCCGCGTATACTGACTTCGAAGGGAAAAATGCCACGAACACCTTAATGTAGACTTAACCCTAAAAATTGACCTTAATCGATTGTGACCCGTGGATTCTCGGGGCGAAGCGGGCGTCGGCAAATCGGTTTTCGCCGCGCTTAGGCCGCGGCGGTGCCGTTGAGGCTCGACAACGAAGTCTTCTGGCGCCCCGCGGCGTCGAAGTTCTCCGGCGCGAGCCAGCGCTCGAAAGCCGCGCGCCGCGCCGGCCATTCCGAGTCGAGCATCGAGAACCACGCGGTGTCGCGATTGCGGCCCTTGACGATCATATGCTGGCGAAACACGCCCTCGAACGTGAAGCCGAGGCGCAGCGCCGCGCGTTTCGAGGGCGCGTTGAGATCGTTGCACTTCCATTCGTAGCGGCGATAGCCGAGCTCGTCGAAGACGTATCGCGCGAAGAGATACTGCGCCTCCGTCGCGCCGACCGTGCGCTGGATCGCCGGGGTGTAAAGGACGTTGCCGACTTCGACCACGCGATGCGTCGCGTCGACGCGCATCAAGGTCTGGTAGCCGACAGGCGCGCCCGAGGCGTTGTCGAGAATGGCGAAGAACAGCGGATCGGCCGATTGCGCCTTGGCGGCGATATTGGCCTTGAAGACCGCCGCATCGGCGTAAGGGCCATCGGACATGTAAGTCCAGACGCGATCCTTGTCGCCACCGTTGGCGCCGCGAAAGAGCGCGTCGGCGTGCTGCTCCGCATCGAGCGGCGCCAGCGTGACCGCGCGTCCACGCAGCGTCACGCGTTCGGGACGCTTGGCGGGGCGGGGGTGGACCAGCGGGCCGACAGGCTGGGAGGGAGGAGGCATGGTCTACGGTTCGTCCTTGTTCTTGCTGGGGCGCGCCATACGCCGCGCATGCACGGCGCCCAGCGCGCCATTTTCGCGGGATTATCCCCTTGACACACGTAAGCGAATGAGCTATGAATATGGGCATAGGAGTTCACTATGCCCCGCAAGCGCATTCGCCCCAGCCAAGTCGGACAGAAGCCCAGCGCCGTTCAAGCGTTTTCGGTCAAAGACTTCTTTGCCGAGTTCTCGTCTGACGACGTTTGCCTAACGCGGATCATGGAAGTCCGCTATGGGCTGCGCCACGTATGCGGCAAGTGCGGCAAAGACTCGACGTTCCACAAGCTCGCCGATCGCCGCGCGTTTTCTTGCTCGCATTGCGGCGATCACGTCTATCCGTGCGCCGGCACGATCTTTCAGGACAGCCGCACGTCGCTGCAAACGTGGTTCTATGCGATCTATCTTTTCGTCGCCACGCGCCACGGCGTATCCGGCAAGGAAATGCAGCGCACGCTCGGCGTCACCTATAAGACGGCTTGGCGCATGGGCCATCAAATCCGCGATCTGATGGGCAAGGTCGACAACTTCAAAATTCTCAAAGGCCATGTCGAAATTGACGAAGCGTTCTTCGGCGGCAAGCGCACTCAGGCGGAAGGCGGACGTGAGGCCAAGACTATCATCGTCGGCATGAAAGAGCGCGGTGGCCGCGTCGAAACGAAGATCGTTCCCGACGTTCGGAAAGTCACACTTCGCGGCGTCGTTCTCGACCACGTCGAGAAGGGCGCGACGGTCTCGACTGACGAACTGTCGAGCTACAATTTACTAAAGGCGGACGGCTACGTTCACGGCGCCGTCGACCATAGCCGCAAGGAATGGGCTTGGACCGATCACGTCACCGGGATCAAGTTCTCGACGAATGGGATTGAGTCGTTTTGGAAGCTGTTCAAGGACTCAGTGAACGGCACACATATCCACGTCAGCCCTCAGCACCTTGACCGCTACCTCGGCGAGTTCTCTTTCCGGTCGAACCATCGCCAGATGAAGAACGCGATGTTCGATCTTCTGATTGCGGCGCTCTGATCAACTTGGCGACCGCGCGGTCTAATTCCGCGCGATCGATTGGCCCGATTCCGCGCGCTTCCTCTTGTGCGGCGAACTCCGCCAATCGTCCGTCCTCTAAGGCTTGCTTTAGAGTGAGCATGGCTACCGCCCCGCCTTCGTTGCCAAGTCTGGCGTTGGATGCTTCGGTTCTATTCTAGGCAGGTCACACACCGCTTGCACCTCCGGAGTGCGCTTCCCGTCCGGGAACCATCTTTCAAACCCGACAATCGGAACGCATTTGCCTTCTGCTGTTTTTGATCCGCCGCGATCGAACGAGTGCATGATCAGACCACTATATCCGTGAACGTCACGCAAATGCACTGCGGTCGCAAGATGGATTGAGTCGGCCGCCCCCACGCGCCTTTTGAGATCATCCTCAATCTTTGGATTGGAGGGATTGACAGGCTCCGCATCCCTAAGCCTCCCGGACCACATCATGATATTTGGATTCGGCTCAATCGGCTGAAATGCTTTGCGAAAATCCGCGAAGAACTCGCTAATTTCTCCATATTTTGACCCCTTGAAATAGCGTGGCCGAAATTCGCTATATACGATCGTCGAATAGAATATCTTGACTCTGTCCGCGCGCGCGTCGGCGATGAATTGATCCAGATCGCCGGTATAGTCCAGAGGAATTCTGGTAACGCCTCTAATGAAGCAACACGAGTCCCAAAAATATACCGGCAAATCACTCACGGCTCATTGTCCTCCCACTCGTCAGGGGAGAACGGCTCAAAGGCGCCCTTCCACCTTAGGAAGTCGACATCTGAATTGATAAGCTCAATCCCTTTGATTTCCAGCCGTGCGGGAAGTCCGGATCGCCCATCGTAGATCGCGCGACCTGCCACGCTGACGCGCGACCGAGACGTTAGCGCGGCACCGATTTGGGACAAATCGGATTCGCGGAATATGCAGTCTATCTCATGCCCTGGGCCGACGACTAGCGCGCACTGCGGAACAGCCCCCCGGAGATCGACCTCTAGTAGCTCGCCATCGAACCGCCCGTCGACAACTCCTCGGAACCACTTGAGTGGTTCGACGGGAGTGTCGGCATGATATGGAGCCTCGCCACGCGTTGCTTCGTCGGCACGTTGCGAAAGGAATGAATCGATGCGGATCACTTCGTTCGACCCTCCCCATATTTCGCCGAAAGCAAATTTCCTCGTGCGTCCGTTCGCGCCAGCGGACAGCTTCGCGATGCGTTGCACGCATTGGCCATATGTCTGTGCGGTTCGAACATCCCCCTCAACAATCGCGTTGGCGCATTTTTGAAAGCCGGCGATCGACGAACGCGGGGCACCGCTAACAAAGTCCGGCTGTCGAGCGATCGGACGCTCGTTGAGGATCAGCGTCGGCGTCGAACTCTTGAGTCGCGCAATTTCGTAACGGTTTGCGCGTTCGCCGTTGAGCGCCTTGTCCGCGGCGGCAAGCGCATGCAGAAGCTGCGAAAGCTTCTGAGAAAATACGCCAGCATCGAGATTCTGCCCCTCATCTTGAAGCGGGTGAAGCGCGAATCCGAGCTGGTTATCGGCGACTTTTTCCATGACGCGAGCCGATTAACCAAAGCGAATAATCGCACATTGCGTTGGACCTGTGAATCCACATTCCGCGCGGCATTTTCACGTGGTTAATGCGCCGCACGCATGACTCCGAGGCCTACGTGCGTCCGAGGGATAATCCCGCATTTTCGGGCCCGATTCAATAAATTCAAGGGCCTGCGTGACGAATTTCCGCCGGGTCGGCGAGGCGCGTTATATTACGTTTTGTGTATGTTTGTTGTATCGACCCTACCACTGAAACGAAAGCGGGCGTCTCCAGCGACGAGGACATCGCACCGGTCTTCCATCGCCACAAGGTCAGCCGTTCACGTCGGTCTTGGCGAAGTCCTCGCCCTTGAACAAGAGCGGGGTCCCGAGCGCCTTCGCGCAAGCGTAGGAAAGACAGTCCGCGAGATTCAATTGCGCGGGATGACGGCCTTTTCCGTAGGTCTCGAAACAAGCGACGGCCAGCGCGCCGATCCGTTCGTCGACGGGAACCTCGACGACCGCGGCTTCATTCCGGAATGCGTCGAAGAGGGTCTGGGCCCGCGACGGGGCAACGTTGAGCCGCGTCGCCAGAACCATCGTCGCCTCGAGGCGAACGACAGGAGAGGTGTAGCGGCTCGGCGTCGCCGCGATGGCCTCCGACATCGCCGCAGCCTCGGGTTCGTCTGTCACGATGGCGACGATGGCCGAGGTGTCGATAAACATCATTGGCCCCACAGCGCGTCGATGTCTTCCTTGGTCATGACCCGGCCGCCCGGCCGCGCCATGGCCTTGGCCTTCGCGGCGATTTCGGCAAGCCGATCGGGCAAGGGCCGCGCCTCGCGCTCGCGAGCGAGCTCGCCCTCCAGGGCGACAATGACCGCCTGCGTCATTGTCGAGCCGCGACGGGCCGCCAGTTCCTTCGCGAGTTCTCGCGCGCGCGGATCACGGATGCTGAAAGGCATCGTCGATTTCTCGTATATACGAATTGTATTGCGCGTATATACAAGAAGCCGCTTCCGCCGTCAACCGTGCGAAAGGCAGAGCGCCCTTCGCTTCCCCGCCGGCGAGTCGTCCGTTCCCTCCCCCGTCAATGATTGTCCCGCGGCACGCCCATCGTTTGCGCGAGGCGCTGGTAGTTCACCGCGGGCTTCAGCACCATGCCCTCGTCGAACTGGGCGACCATTTCGCGCTGGATCTGCTGCCACGGCGTCTGGCTCTTGGGATAGTCATAGCCGTGTTTCTCCAGAGCCGCGCGGCGGGTCGCCAGCTCCTCGTCGGAGATCAGGATGTTGGCGGCGCGCTTGTTGAGGTCGATGCGGACGCGATCGCCGGTGCGCAGCAGCGCGAGCCCGCCGCCGGCCGCCGCTTCCGGCGAGGCGTTGAGGATCGAGGGCGAGCCCGACGTTCCGGACTGCCGGCCGTCGCCGATACAGGGAAGAGCGCTGACGCCTTGCTTGATCAGCGCGGCAGGCGGCTGCATGTTCACCACCTCCGCGCCGCCGGGATAGCCGATCGGGCCCGTGCCGCGGATGAACAGCATGCAATGCTCGTCGATCTTGAGCTTCGGGTCCTCGATGCGGTGGTGATAATCCTCGGGCCCGTCGAACACGATCGCGCGGCCCTCGAAGGCGTCCGGATCGCTAGGATTGGAGAGATAGCGCTGGCGAAACTCCGCGTCGATCACGCTCGTCTTCATGATCGCGTCGTCGAACAGATTGCCGCGAAGCACGATGAAACCGGCGTCCGGCTTCATCGGCGCGTCTACGGGGAAGATGACGTCCGGATCGTCGGAGGCGCGGCCCTTGCAATTCTCGCCCATGGTCTTGCCGTTGACGGTCAGGGCGCTCTTGTGGATGAGCTTCGCCTTTATCAGCTCGTTGACGACGGCCGGCACGCCGCCGGCGCGATGGAACTCCTCGCCGAGATACTTGCCGGCCGGCTGCATGTTGACCAGCAGCGGCACGCGATGGCCGATCTTTTCCCAGTCGTCGATGCTGAGCTCGACGCCGATATGGCGCGCGATCGCGTTGATGTGGATCGGCGCGTTGGTCGAGCCGCCGATCGCGCTGTTGACGACGATGGCGTTTTCGAATGCGTGACGCGTCAGGATGTCGGAAGGCTTCAAATCCTCCCACACCATCTCGACGATGCGCCGGCCGGTTTCGTACGCGATCTGCCCGCGTTCGCGATGCGGCGCGGGAATCGCGGCGCAGCCGGGCAGGCTCATGCCGAGCGCCTCGGCGAGCGCGTTCATCGTCGAGGCCGTGCCCATGGTGTTGCAATGGCCGACCGACGGCGCCGAGGAGGTCACGATCTCCATGAACTGCTCATAGTCGATCTTGCCTTCGGCGAGTTCGGCGCGCGCGCGCCAGACGACCGTGCCCGAGCCGGTGCGCTCGCCGTGATGCCAGCCGTTGTTCATCGGCCCGCCCGAAAGCACGATGGCGGGAATGTTGACCGTCGCCGCCGCCATGATGCAGGCGGGGGTGGTCTTGTCGCAGCCGGTGGTGAGCACGACGCCGTCGATGAAATAGCCCATCAGGATTTCGACGATGCCGAGATAGGCGAGGTTTCGGTCGAGCGCCGCCGTCGGCCGCTTGCCGGTCTCCTGGAGCGGATGAACGGGGAATTCGAAGGGAATGCCGCCGGCGGCGACGATGCCGTCGCGCACCCGCTTGGCCAAGTCGATGTGATGGCGATTGCAGGGAACGAGGTCGGAGCCGGTCTGAGCGATGCCGATGATCGGCTTGCCCGAGCGCAACTCCGCCGGCGTGAGCCCGAAATTGAGATAGCGTTCGATGTAGAGCGCCGTCATGCCGGGATTGTCGGGGTTGTCGAACCATTGCGTCGAGCGCAAGCGCCGCTTGCCGCTCTTGCCCAGCGTCGAATCTCCGCCCTTCGGTTTCATACCAATCGTCCTTGCGATACGACGCTTCGTAACTGCGATATGCGTCGTTTGCGCAGCACTATGCGGCCGATCGGAGGGCAAATCAACGAATGCCTGGACGAGGCTTCAAGCGGCCGACGAGCCGTGCTATGGCCAGTCGCGTCAGCGCGCCCGTAGCTCAACTGGATAGAGTATCGGTCTTCGAAACCGAGGGTTGGGAGTTCGAGCCTCTCCGGGCGCGCCAACGCCCTCGCCGCGCCGCTATGCGGCCTTGCGCCGCCGCCTTCCGAAGCGGCCGCCGGCAATCGCGATCTTGGCGATGCGGCCTCGCGTCGGCGCGCGCCCGCCATGCCGAAATCGCGGCCGCCGCGTTAGTCATGAAGGCGTCGCCGCCTTGACTTCGCCGGCGCTTGTCGCCAGTTTCGCGCGCCCTCGCCTAAGGGCGCGTCCGCTGTAAGGTCATATGCGCACCTACCTGAGCTTCGAAACGCCCGTGGCCGACATCGACGCGCGCATCGACGAGCTGCGCGCGCTCGCCGCCAAAGGCGAGGCGCCGGCCTTGAGCGAGGAAGTCGCCAAGCTCGAGGCGAAGTCCACCAAAGTTCTGGCCGATCTCTACGCGTCGCTGACGCCGTGGCAGAAGACGCAGGTAGCGCGGGTGCAGGGCCGGCCGCATTTCTGCGACTACGTCAAAGGCCTCATCGAAGATTTCACGCCGCTGGCCGGCGACCGGAAATTCGCCGAGGACGCCGCGATCGTCGGCGGCCTGGGGCGCTTTCGCGGGAGCCCGATCTGCCTCATCGGTCACGAAAAAGGCGACGACACCGCAAGCCGCCTGCGCCACAATTTCGGCATGGCGCGACCGGAAGGCTATCGCAAGGCGGCGCGATTGATGGAACTCGCCGACCGCTTCGACCTGCCGGTCGTCTCGCTGGTCGACACCGCGGGCGCCTGGCCGGGCGTCGACGCCGAAGAGCGCGGTCAGGCCGAGGCGATCGCCCGCGCCACCGACGCCAGCCTCGCGCTCGGGGTGCCGAACGTCGCGGTCGTCGTCGGCGAAGGCGGCTCCGGCGGCGCGCTGGCGATCGCGGCCTGCAACAAGGTGCTGATGCTCGAGCATTCCATCTACACCGTCGCGTCCCCGGAGGCGGCCGCTTCGATCCTATGGCGCGATTCCTCGCGCGCCCAGGACGCGGCGATGAGCATGAAGATCACCGCGCAAGATTTGTTGAAGTTCGGCATCATCGACGCGATCGTGCAGGAGCCCGTCGGCGGCGCGCATCGCGACCCCGAAGCGGCGATCGCCGCCACGGGGCGCGCCATCGGCGCCGCGCTCGACGCCTTGGGCAACATGTCGCGCGAGGAATTGCGCGATTCGCGCGCGGCGAAGTTCCTGGGCATGGGACGGAAGATTTGAGCCGTCGATTCGGCTCGCCTTGATCCCGCATTCGCCTGACGACCCGGCAAATCGCCGCGGCTGCGCATCGGACTTCGCGTGCAACGGCCGGAGCGCCGCGCCGCCGATTTGCCGCGCAGCGAGAGCCCCGCCGTTGGCCGACGCGCGCGCCGTTATAAAGGTCTTCTCAGCAATGGCGGGGGACCCTTGATCTGAATCAACACGCCAACTGGCTCAAAGACACAGTTTACAGCAAATCGAGGACGCACAATGCCGTGTCCGGGCAGCGCCGTTCCTGGAGGGAGGAGGTCGCGTTCACAGCGTAGGCGAGCGCATGCGATCGCAGAACGGCCGTCGCTCAATCAATTATTATACTTTATACTGCCGGCGCCCGTTCGCCGCCGTCGCGTCCCGATACGGATCGACGGGTTCGCCCCTGCCGCCCACGACGCCGCCTCACCGTCCGGCGTGGGCGCCTCTGCAGAGCGACTCCCCGGAGCGCGCCGCCTTGGCCGAGCGAGCCGACAAGTCCCGAGGCGAGCCCGGGGCGAGCCGCCTCAGGCGTGGCGCGGCCAAACGGCAAGCGGCGATTGGGCCGGCGTGAGGGAGACGATGGTCAAGACCGCGCAACGATTTTTCGCTGCTCATCTCGCGTTGGTCGGGCTGGTCGTCTTGGTGATCGCCACCTCGATCGCGAGCCCTGCGTTCCTTCAGATCGGCAACTTGCTCAATATCCTGCGCCAGACCTCGGTCAACGCCATCATGGCGGCGGGCATGACTTTCGTCATCGTGACCGCCGGCATCGACCTCTCCGTCGGCGCGCTGCTCGCGTTCACAGGCGCCGTCGCCGCCGCTCTGGTTGCGTCCGGCTTTGGATTGGGCGTGACGCTGTCCTTGACGCTGTTGTTGGGCGCCGGTCTAGGGGCTCTGTCCGGATTGGCCGTGGTCGCCGGCGGCGTGCAACCGTTCATCGCCACGTTGGTCAGCATGACGGCGCTGCGCGGCGCGACGCTCGTCTTCACCAACGGCACTCCGATCGACACCAGCGGCGGACCGGCGTCCGAAGCCTTCTTCAACCTCGGCGCCGGATACGTCCTGGGCGTTCCCATTCCCGTCATCGTGACCGCGGCGGTGTACGCCGCGTCGTGGTTCAGTTTCACGCGCCTGCGCTTCGGGCGGTACGTATACGTGATCGGCGGCAACCAAGAGGTCGCGCGGCTGGCGGGGGTTCATGTCGGTACGATCAAGGTCGCCGTCTATGCGTTGTCCGGCATGCTCGCGGCCATCGCGGGAATCATCATCACCTCGCGTCTGGAAAGCGCGCAGCCGACCGCCGGCGCCGGTTACGAGCTTGACGCCATCGCCGCCGTGGTCCTGGGCGGAACCAGTCTGGCGGGCGGCAAGGGTTCGCTCTTCGGCACTCTCGTCGGCGCGCTGATCATCGGCGTGCTCAGCAACGCGTTCAATCTGATGGATGTTTCTTCCTACTATCAGATGATCGCAAAGGGCGCCGTCATCCTACTCGCCGTGCTCGCCGATATGCGCGGCAAGTCTGCGCCGTGACCCGCAGAAGTCGGTCACGCGAGAACCGAGTGAGGAGACGCCATGACTAAGATCCTGGGCATTGCGCTCGCCGCGATCATCGCGGTCGGCGCGACAACGGCCGCGCAAGCCGCCGACAAGTTGGCGCTGGTGCTTTCGACGCTCAACAATCCGTTCTTCGTCACATTGAGGGACGGCGCTGCGGCCAAGGCCAAAGAACTGGGCTACGACCTCGTCGTGCTCGACAGCCAAAACGATCCGGCCAAGGAACTGTCCAACGTCGAGGACGTGCTCAATCAGAACGTCAAGCTCGTGATGCTCAATCCCGCCGACTCCGACGCCGCCAAAGCCTCCGTCGCTGCCGCCAATCACAAGAACGTTCCCGTGATCACGCTGGATCGTTCGGCCAATGGCGGCGACGTCGTCACCCACATCGCGTCGGACAACGTGGCGGGCGGGCGCATGGCCGCCGACCTGGTGATCAAGAAGCTCGGCGGCAAGGGCAACGTCGTGGAGCTGGAAGGGGTCCCCGGCGCTTCCGCTGCGCGCGACCGCGGCAAGGGATTCGGCGACGAGATCGCCACCGCGCCCGGCATCAAGATCATCGCCAGCCAGACCGCCAATTTCGACCGCACGCAGGGCCTCAACGTGATGGAGAACATCCTGCAAGCGCATTCGGACATCGACGCGGTGTTCTCGCAAAACGACGAGATGGCGCTCGGCGCCCTGAAGGCCATTCAGGCGGCGCACCGCAAGATCGTCTTGGTCGGCTTCGACGCGACCGACGACGCCCGCGCGGCGATCAAGGCCGGCGAGATGTACGGGACCATCGCGCAACAACCCGCGATGATCGGAAGCCTCGGCGTCGAAGCCGCCGACAAGGTTCTCAAGGGACAGAGCGTGCCGAAGTTCACCGGCGTTCCGTTGCAGGTGGTCGGCGGCGGCTGACACCGTCAACTGGAAGCCCGTCGCTTGCGGCGCTTCGGCGCCGCAAGCGGCCGATCCCGGCTTCCGGCTAAGGAGCGCTCATGACGCCGCAATCGCCTCGGACGGTCGCCACGTGCGGCAGCGTCAATGTCGACATCACGGCGTTCTGCGACCGCCTGCCGCGTCCCGGCGAAACGGTGACGGGCGAGCGGTATACGATCGCGTTGGGAGGCAAAGGCGCGAACCAGGCG
>JBEKFO010000070.1:0-12695 GCA_050013275.1 Roseiarcus sp.
GCCACCACCGGGAGAAATCCGCCGAGGCCGACACCCGCCTTCGCCTCCGTTACTCGCTCGCCGCGATCCTTAGCACGATCCGCCGCAATTTGAACGACTTGACGCGCCGCCCGGGGCGCGCCAAGCGAACCGGCAAGGCCGATCAGGCCGGCCGGCCGCGCGAAAGGATAAACCATGGACGAGCGCCCCGCCGAGACGCCGCCGTTCTGGCAGGTCAAAACGCTCGAAGACATGACCCGCGAGGAGTGGGAGAGCCTGTGCGACGGCTGCGCGCGCTGCTGCCTGGTCAAGCTCGAAGACGAGGACAGCGGCGAGATTCACTTCACCGACCTCGGCTGCCAATTGCTCGACGGCAAGACTTGCCGCTGCCTCGACTACCGCCGCCGTCAGCGGCGCGTCCCCGATTGCGTCAAGCTGACGCCGGAGGCCGTGCGCTCGCTGAGTTGGCTGCCGGTGACCTGCGCCTATCGCGTGCTCGCCGAAGGGGGCGACCTTGCGTGGTGGCACCCGCTCGTTTCCGGCTCGCCGGAGACGGTCCATCAGGCCGGCGTCTCCGTGCGCGGTCGGGTGGCGGCGAGCGAACTCGACCTGCCGATCGAACTCTGGCCCGAGCACATCGTCCGCTGGCCCAACCGCCCGCCGCGGCGGGGCAAGTGAGGCTACAGCAGCTCCTCCCCTTTGCGGGAGAAGCGGGCCCGCGCGACAGGTCCGGCGACAGCGGGACACGGCTTTCGGCCGTTGGCGCAAGCCCAACCTCGCCGCCGGCCGGCGACGGTTCACGAATGGCGCATCCGTGTCCTGCGCCGCGGAATTTCAAGCGCTTGGGCGCCGTTTTCTGTCCCAGCGCCGATTCGAGGCGGCGGCGCAGGGCCAACACCGGGTAAAACGGCAATCGACGCCCGCCATCGCGATCGCCGTTATCACAGTTTATTACTGTGTATTAAAACTTGAATCTTCCGCGTCCGCTCCGCCTAATACCAAGCCTCGGTGACCGCGACTCGTTGAAGAATGCCCCCAGAACCTAACGCCGTCATGGCCGGGCTTGTCCCGGCCATCCACGCGGTGAAATCGAGGAAGTCACTTCAATAATTGGCGCGAGCGGAAGGGCGTGCGGACGATTGCTTCGCAATCGCCTTGGGATGGCCGGGACAAGCCCGGCCATGACGGTGAGAGGGGAGTTTTCGGACAGGTTGAGCTCACCGAGACTTGGTATAATTCGCGTTCTTATGCCCGCTCGCGCCCAACAAACGCTTCGCGTCTGCGGCGGAGAGGCAGAGTGAGGGGCGCGGGGGATGGGCCGTGGGCGACGAAAATATCGGAATCCGCCCGCCTCGCGCCGCGCTAGACATTCGTCATCGCCACAACAAAAACCCCGGGCCGCGAGGCCCGGGGTATGAATTTGCGATTGTCTGCCGGAGCGTCGATCAGAAGTTCAGACGCAGACCGACCGTCGGGTCGACGTTGTTGGAGTGCAGGTAGCCGCTCGCCATGCCGCCGGTCACCGCCGAGTACATCACGCCGGCGTAGACGTCGAGGCGCTTGACCGGACGCCAATCGATCAACGCGGACACGGCCTGCGTGGTTCCGGAGCAGTTGCTGCTTACGGTACCCTGTCCGGGCGCCGTCGCCGCCGCGCAGTTCGGCTTCGAGGATCCAGCGTAGGTATTCTGGCCCTCATAATAGTAGGACGCCGCTACGTCGATGTCGCTCCGCACTGCATACTTGGCGCCGACCCACGCCCCCTGCAAGATCTTGCCATTGTAGGCGGTAAGAGCCGCAGCCTGCGATGATTGCCCAAGATGCACGGGCGTGCTGTACCCGCCAACGCCGTCGAACCCATTGTTGTAAGCGTCAACTGCGTAAGAATCGGTCGCGCTCGAGTAGCCCGCATACATGTACCCGGCAAAAACCTTCCACGGCCCGTTGGTGTACTTGGCGGCCACCGCCCCGCTGCTGATATTCGCAAGCTTCGCGCTCAATAGGTCGGTGCCGGGGAGAGCCCCGCTGAGAGTGCCGAGGAAAACCGCATCCCGCGCATAGCTGTAGATCGCGTCGACCGAGAAGCCGGCGTAGTCGGCGCCGAGGTCGAACTGGTAGGCGTTCGCCGCGCCGTTGCCTTGGGCATAGTCGCCGACCTGGGCAAGGGCGCCCGCGCGGAACGCGCCGACGGTGACCTGATACTTGAACGAAGTGTTGTAACGCGCGGTCTCGGTGTCGCCCATGCCCGCGACGTAGCTCCCCGAGGAGAGCAACGAGAACGCGTAGGCGCCGCCCATTGCGTCGTAGTTGGCCGACATGTCGTTGGTGAACGCGTACTGACGGCCGAACGTCAACGTGCCGAAGGTGGTGTTGCTCAGCCCGAGATAAGCGCGGCTATTGTCCCATTGACCGGCGCGGCTCGAATCGGCGTTCGCGGTCTGATGAATTTGCGCGATGCCGTTGTTTTGGACCAACGAGCCCGGGCCATTGGAGAGTTGGAACGAATAGGGATCGAATCCGAGGTTGACGTCGCCGATGAAGTACGTATTCGGCACGATCTGCTCTTTGATCTTGATGCCGACGTTCGACTGGCTGAGGGCATTAGGAACCCACTGCCATTTTCCACCGCTGTTGCTCTGCTTGCTGATGATTTCCTGCACGCCGTTCGGATAAAACCTGTTGAAGGGCGCGGCGTTCGAGCTGTAGCCCGCGCCGACGTCGATCGTGCCGTAAACCGTGACGCCATAAGCGCTCAGCGGGCAGTCCGCGGCGGTCGAATCCAGCCAGCTGTAGAAGCTCGCGTAGCAATTTGCCGCCGGAGCGACGGGGGGCGCCTTCTTGGTCGGAAGGTCGGCCGCCTGGGCGCCGGCCGCCATGGCGAGCCCGGCCACCGAGCTCAGGAGAATCAAACTCAAGGATTTCATCGTGCGCCCCGTTTTGTATGCGCCGCCCGTCTCTACGCGTCGGCCGCTGTTGGTGTAACTTACTGTTTAGTTTACCGATTCACCGCATCTGCCTATCGCGCGCGATAGCCTCCCCGGCTACCCGACGGCTGACTGGAACAAAGTCGGTGAACGAGAACCCCTCTATCGGGACAACCATAACTCCGCCGCGGCACAACGCAACGCCTTTATGGCCATCCTCTAGCGAACCCCTCAGCCCGGCGCCCGCGACGTTCAAAATCGCCGCAGAAGCAAGGAAAGCCGTAGGTTCCCCGCATGACAGTCTCGTGACATCGCGCGATTGTGACAAACCTCTCGGCGCGCCGAGTCGAAATTGCCGATGGCCGTTGCCGAAATGCCACAACCAGCAAAGGCCGCTCAGGGCGACCAGCCGGCGAGAACCGCCTCGATCCAACCGCGCAGGGGCGCCAGCAGCGGCCCCTGGGTGATCGCGCCGCACTTGCTCCCCTTGGGACCGGAGGTCCAGGCGATGACGGCGAGCACGGTTTCGTCGTCCGCGGCGAAGATCGGGCCGCCCGAATCGCCCGAACAGCCGCCCGCGCCGGCGCCGTTCGGGTCGGCGGCCCACAACAGGACCTGCGAGGCGGGCGCGCGCACGCTCAGCGAAGCGGCGCGCAGGGCGCCGCCCGTCTTCGGCTCGCCCTCGCGCGCCAGGCCGTAGCCGACCGCGGTCGCCGCCTCGCCCACCGGCGGCGCCTCTCCTTGGGCCAGAACCGCCGGCCGGAACGGCGCCGGCAACGGGGTGCGGGTTTCAATCAACCCGAGGTCGATCGAAACCACCCGACGCGTCACCGCGTCGGCGCGGTATAGCGGATGCGCGGCGACCGCCTCGACGGGGACGAGGATCGGCTCGCCCGCGGCGTCGCGATAGTGAACGAGCATGTCCCCGACCGGGCGCAGGCAATGCGCGGCGGTCAGCACGACCCGCGGCGCAATGACGACGCCGGAGCAGAATCCGGAGCCCTCGGCGCCGCGCGTGAGCACCATCACCACGCGGTCTGCGAATCGCGCGTCCTCGCGCGCAGGCCCCACCATCGCCGAGGCGCCCCGCGCCGCAACGGCAACGAGGAGCGCCGACAGCGCGAAAAGAGGGAAACGTCGTCGAAACGCCATGGCGTCGGACTAGCCGGTTGCGGCAGAGTCGCGCAAGGTGGGATTCTCGTCCCGTATGCTGCTATAAGGCGACGGGCACATTCATTCCTCATTCAGGCGCGACGCGAAAGACTAGCGGCATGGCGCGCATTTCGACGATTCCCTTCGCCTTGGCCCTCTTCGCCGTCGGCGTCGGCGCGCCGCACGCGTCGCGAGCGGGCGAGCCCGATACGCACGTCGCGATCAAGCGGGCGTGCCTGCCGCCGGGCGAAACGCGCGAGGAAGTCAAGACGCACCATCTCTTGGAGCCGTACACGGTCCTCAAGTCCGCCGCCGCGCAGTTCAAGGCCGAGGCGATTTCGGCCAAACTTTGCCATCTCGGCGACGAATTTGTTTATGAAATAGCGCTGTTGCATCGCGACGGCCGACTCGTCCACGTCGTCGTGAACGCGGCGACCGGCAAGCTTCTGGGCGCTCGCAATGCGCGCGAGCCGATGCCGAAGATTTGATCGTCGAGGGAACCGTCGGAATCATGCGCCTGCTCGTTGTCGAAGACGATCGCGATCTCAACCGTCAGATTGTGGCGGCGCTGGAGGCGGCGGGCTACGCGGTCGACCGCGCTTTCGACGGCGAGGAAGGCTGGTTTCTCGGCGACACCGAGCCCTACGACGCGGTCGTGCTCGACATCGGCCTGCCCAAGCGCGACGGCGTTTCCGTCCTCGAGGCCTGGCGCAAGGACGGCCGCGCCATGCCGGTGCTCATCCTGACCGCGCGCGATCGCTGGAGCGACAAGGTGCAAGGCTTCGACGCCGGGGCCGACGATTACGTCGCCAAGCCGTTCCACATGGAGGAAGTGCTGGCGCGCCTGCGCGCGCTGCTGCGCCGCGCCGCCGGCCACGCCTCGAGCGAACTCGTCGCCGGGCCGGTGCGTCTCGACGCCCGCGCCGGCCGCGTCACCGTCGACGGCGCCGCCATCAAGCTCACCAGCCACGAATATCGGCTGCTCTCCTACCTCATGCACCATTCCGGGCGCATCGTTTCGCGCAGCGAGATCGTCGATCATCTCTACGAGCAGGATTTCGATCGCGATTCGAACACCATCGAGGTCTTCGTCGGGCGTCTGCGCAAGAAGCTCGGCGTCGACGTCATCCAGACCGCGCGCGGCCTCGGCTACATCGTCGAGACCGACGCCGAATCCGGCGCAACGACCCCCAAGCGCAGGAGCGCCCGCTGATCGCCGCCCCCGCGCGGCCCGGCCGATCCGGATCGCGACCATGCTCAAAGCGCTGAACGCGCAATCGATCGCCTCGCGTCTGTTCCTTTCGGCCGCGTTCTGGAGCTCGACGATCCTCATCGTCGCCGGCCTCGGCCTGTCGGCCCTCAACGCGCGCTCGAGCGAGGCGAATTTCGACGAGCAGCTCGGGGTCTATCTCAAGGCGCTGGTCGCCAACGTCGCCGTCGCCGGCGAGGAGGCGAAGGCCGGCGCCTCGCCGGTGATCGATCCCCAGTTCGAACTGGCGTTTTCCGGCTGGTACTGGCAGATCACCCGCCTCGACGTGGATCATCCGGAAATCCGCACCTCGCGTTCGCTGTTCGCGACGCAATTGCCGAACCTGGACGAGAACGTCGAAGGGGACGCGCGCGGCGGCGTGCGCCGCGGCTATGTCGTCGGACCCGGCGATCGCCCCTTGCGCATGATCGAGCGCGAGATCGACGCGGGCGAGGAGGGGCGTTACCTCATCCAGGTCGCGGCCAACGCCGACGTCATACAGGCGCAGATCGAACATTTCGAATATGCGCTCGCCGCTACGTTTCTCGTGCTGGCGATCGCGCTGCTCGGCTCGACGGCGCTGGCGGTGCGCTTCGGCCTTCGCCCGCTCAGGGTGTTGCAGGAGGGGCTCGCGGCGATCCGGCGCGGCGAGGCCGAGCGGATCAGCGGCGAATTTCCCCAGGACGTCGCGCCGCTCGCCGCCGAGGTCAATCTTCTGCTCGACGCCAATCGCGGCGTGGTCGAGCGCGCGCGCACCCAAGTCGGCAATCTCGCGCACGCGCTGAAGACCCCTCTCAGCGTCATCGTCAACGAGGCCGATTCCAACAGCCCGAGGCTCGCCGACAAGGTGCGCGAGCAGGCCGGCGTGATGCGCCGGCAGGTGAGCTTTTATCTCGATCGCGCGCGGGCGGCGGCGCGCGCGGGCGCCGCGGGCGCGGCGACCGAGGTTCGGCCGGTGATCGAAGGGCTGGTGCGCACTTTCGAAAAAGTCTACCGCGACCGCGCGCTCACGTTCTCCATCGAGGCGCTGGACGGCCTGCGCTTTCGCGGCGAATCCCAGGATCTGACCGACCTTGTCGGCAATCTCCTCGACAACGCCGGCAAATGGGCGCGTGAGCGCGTCGTCATCCGCGCCGAGCGCGATCCCAGCCCCGACGCCGCCGGCCGGCTTTATTTCGTCGTCTGGATCGACGACGACGGCCCCGGCCTCGATCCGCAGGCGCGCGCGGCGGCGTTGGTGCGCGGGCAGAAGCTCGACGAATCGCGGCCCGGCTCCGGCCTCGGGCTCTCGATCGTCGTCGATCTCGCGTCGGTCTACGGCGGCTCGCTGCGCCTGGAAGAGAGCCCGCTCGGCGGCCTGCGCGCGAGCCTGCGGCTGCCGAGTCTCTGAAAAAAGACTCCGAGGTGGCCTTGGCCGGCGGAGCCTCCGGAAGAAATTGTCTAGTTCCTGGAATGGAAAACGTGCTTTAAGAGCCGCCGCGCGCGCCAGCCGGCGCAATGCCGGCGTCGCGCGAAGCCAAGCGTCCCGTCCGGTCCCGGCGGCGCGTCTTGTTCCCTATCTGCGCCGCGTCGCTTAAGAGGCCGCATTGATGCTGTGGTTGGTCGTTGCCGGAATGACGGGCCTCGCGGTCTTGGCCGCGCTGTGGCCGCTGGCTTTTCGTCGCAAGGGCGGCGCCGACGCGGCGAGCGAAGTCGCCTTCTACAAGGCCCAACTCGGCGAAATCGAGCGCGACGTCGAACGCGGGCAGCTGCCGGCCGACGAGGCCGCCGCCGCGCGCGCCGAGGCTGCGCGACGCCTGATCGCGGCGAGCGAAGCGGCCCCGGCCGAAAGCGGCGCGAGGGAAGCCCTGGCTCTGCGACGAACCGCCGCCGCGCTCATTCTGATCGTCGTCCCGCTCGTCGCGCTCGCCCTTTACGCCGGCCTCGGTCGGCCCGACGCGCCAGACGCGCCGCTCGCCGGCCGCAAAGCGGACGTCAACACCGCCGAGGGCCTCGACGCGGCGATCGCGCGCATCGAAGCGCATTTGGCCGCCTCGCCCGACGACGCCAAAGGGTGGGCGGTGATCGCGCCGGTCTATATGCGCCTCGGACGCTTCGACGACGCGGTCAACGCCTATCGCGAGACGCTGCGGCTCAAGGGCGAAAGCGCGGTCCTGCGCGCCGCCTACGGCGAAGCGCTGGTCGGCGCGGCGAGCGGCGTCGTCACCGCCGACGCGCGCGCCGCGTTCGACAAGGCGCTCGCCGAACAACCCGGCCTGCCCGCGGCGCGTTTCTATCTCGGCCTCGCCGCCGAACAGGACGGCGACAAGCCCAAAGCGATCGAGATCTACCAGAGCCTGCTCGGCCAGGCGCCCGCGGAAGCGTCCTGGGCCGGCGTGCTGCAAGCGCGGCTGGCGGCGCTCAGGGGCGAGGCGGCGCCGTCCGCGCCCGCAACCGCCCCGACCGCGAGCGAGGCGCCCGCCCAGTCGGACGAGGCTCAGCAGACGATGATCCGCGGCATGGTCGAGCGGCTGGCGACCCGCCTCGCGCAAAACGGCGGCGACGCGAGCGAATGGCAGCGCCTTATTCGCGCCTATTCCGTGCTGCACGAACCCGACAAGGCCAAGGACGCGCTCGCCGCGGCGCGCAAGGCGCTGGCGTCCGACGCCGGAGCGGGACGCGAGCTCGACGCGCTGGCGCAGGAACTGGGAATTGGAGGCTGATTGGTGACGCGCAAAGGCCGCAGGCTCGCCCTCATCGCCGTCGCGCTCGGCGTCGTCGCCGGCGCCGTCGGCTTGGCGCTCTACGCGCTGAACGACAACATCGTGTTCTTCTACAGCCCCAGCGAAATCGTGCAGAAGAACGTGCAAAGCGGCGCACGGCTGCGCGTCGGCGGCCTCGTCCTGCCCGGCTCGGTGGTCAAGTCGGCGGGCGACAAGCTCGATTTCTCCATCACCGACGGCGCCAAGCAAATCAAGGTGTCCTACGTGGGCCTGCCGCCCGATCTGTTTCGCGAGGGTCAGGGCGTCGTCGCCGAGGGCGTGCTGGAGACTTCGGGGTCGCTTCGCGCCGAGACGATTCTCGCCAAGCACGACGAGCGCTACATGCCGCGCGAGGTCGTGGAATCGCTGAAGAAGCAGGGCCGTTGGCAAGAGGGGAGCGCCAAACCATGATCGTCGAAATCGGGCATTTCGCGCTGATCCTCGCGCTCGCGCTCGCGCTGGTCCAATCGATCGCGCCGCTCGTCGGCGCCTGGCGCGGCGACCGCGCGCTGATGGGCGTCGCCTCGAGCGCGGCGCTCGCGCAGTTCGCGCTGATCGCCGTGTCGTTCGCCGCACTGGCCAGGGCGCATCTGACCTCGGATTTTTCGGTGCTCAACGTCGCCGAGAACTCCCACAGCGCGGTGCCGACGATCTACAAGTTCTCCGGCATATGGGGCAACCACGAAGGCTCGATGCTGCTGTGGGTTCTCATCCTGGCGGCGTTCGGCGCGATGGTGGCGACGTTCGGCCGATCGCTGCCGAGCCGCCTGCGCGCCAATGCGCTGGCCGTGCAGGGACTGATCGGCGTCGCTTTTCTCCTCTTCATCCTGCTGACCTCCAACCCGTTCGAGCGCTTGTGGCCGGCGCCGTTCGAGGGCCAGGATCTCAACCCGATCTTGCAGGACCCCGGCCTCGCCATCCATCCGCCGCTGCTCTATCTCGGCTACGTCGGCTTCTCGATCGTGTTTTCCTTCGCCGCCGCGGCGCTGATCGAGGGCCGCATCGACGCGGCCTGGGCGCGCTTCGTGCGGCCGTTCGCGCTCGTCGCCTGGGGCTTTCTGACGCTCGGCATCGCGATGGGATCGTACTGGGCCTATTACACGCTGGGCTGGGGCGGCTTCTGGTTCTGGGACCCGGTCGAGAACGCCTCGCTGATGCCGTGGCTCGCGGGAACCGCGTTCGTCCATTCGGTCGCGGTGATGGAGAAGCGCGACGCGCTGAAGGTTTGGACGATCTTTCTCGCCATCATGGCGTTTTCGTTTTCGCTGCTCGGCACCTTCCTGGTGCGCTCGGGGGTGCTGACCTCGGTGCACGCGTTCGCCAGCGATCCCCGGCGCGGCGTGTTCATCCTCGCCATTCTCGCCCTCTTCATCGCGGGATCGCTGAGCCTGTTCGCGTGGCGGGCGCCGCTGCTCAAGCAGGGCGGCCTGTTCGCGCCGATTTCGCGCGAGGGCGCGCTGGTGGTCAACAATCTCTTGCTGACCACCGCCTGCGCGACGGTGGTGTTCGGCACGCTCTATCCGCTGGCGCTCGAGCAGCTCACCGGCGACAAGATTACGGTCGGCGCGCCGTTCTTCAACATGACCGCGGGCCTGCTGCTGCTCGCGCTGTGCTTCATCACGCCGTTCGGCTTTTCGCTGGCCTGGAAGCGCGGCGATCTCGTCGGCGTCGCGCAGCGGCTCGCCGTCGCGCTGGCGGCGGGGCTCCTGGCCCTCGTCGCGCTGACGGCGATTTTCCACGGCGGGCCGGCGCTGGCGCCGATCGCGGCGGCGCTGGCGATCTTCGTCATCCTGGGTTCGCTGAGCGAAATTGCCGCGCGCCTGTTGCGAGGGGGGCTATCGCTTTCGGCCGCGTTCTCTCGCGCGCGCGGCCTGCCGCTGTCGTTCTGGGGCGGCGCGTTCGCCCACATCGGCGCCGGCGTGGCGCTGCTCGGCCTCGCCGCCACCGGTTTCGGCGCCGAGGCGATAGCGTCGATGCGCGTCGGCGCGCCGCAGACGGTCGGCCCCTACGAAATCGTCATCAATACGGTGGGCGAGCGCGCCGGACCCAATTACCGCGAAGTCGTCGCGGCGATGACGATCCGCTCGGGCGGCGCTTTCGTCGCGGCGATCGAGCCCGCGCGCCGGCAATTTGCAACGCGCCAGATGGCGACGACGCAGGCGGGCATCGCGACGCTCGGGCTCGGCCAGATCTATGTCTCGATCGGCGATCCGAACGCCGACGGCACGGTGCCCGCGCGGCTCTATTGGAAGCCGCTGGTGACGCTGATCTGGCTCGGCGCCTGCGTGATGGCGTTCGGCGGCGCGTTGTCGCTCGCCGACCGGCGGCTGCGCTTCGGCGCGCCGGCGCGGGCGAAATCGGCCGCCGCCGCGGCGGCCGTAGCGGCGCGCTGACGATGAAGACGCTGCGAGCCGCCCTTATCCTCGCCCTCGTTCTCGCCGCCGGCGCCGCGTACGCGGTGCGCCCCGACGAAGTGATGAAGGACCCCGCGCTCGAAGCGCGCGCCCGTGACCTGTCGTCCCAACTGCGCTGCATGGTGTGCCAGAACGAGTCGATCGACGACTCCGACGCGCCGCTCGCGCACGACATCCGCGTGCTGATCCGCGACCGCATCGCCAAGGGCGAGAGCAACGACGCGGTGCGCGATTTCCTGGTCTCGCGCTACGGCGACTTCATCCTGTTGAAGCCGCCGTTCAACGCCCAGACGCTGCTGCTGTGGCTGAGCGGACCGCTGACCCTCGCGCTCGGCGCGCTGGGAATTTGGGCGGCGACCCGCCGCGCGCGCGAGCCGACGCCGGCGCTGAGCGCCGAGGAGGAGAAGCGGCTCGCCGCGCTCTCGCGCGAGGGCCAAGGGAGCTAGCGGGGTCGGTCTCCAGCCGGGCCTCCCGCCCCTTGCCCGCCGCGCCGCCCTGCGCCACAAACAGGGGGCCTGCCCCGGAGCCCGCCATGCTGCACGTCGTTCCCGCCTTCTCGCGCATCGGCGAGGAAAACGCCTTCGCGGTGCTCGCCAAGGCGGCCGAGTTGCAGCGCCAGGGGCGCGACGTCATCAACCTCGGCATCGGCCAGCCCGATTTCAAAACCCCGCCCCACATCGTCGAGGCCGCCGTCAAGGCGTTGCGCGACGGCGAGCACGGCTACACCGCGGCGACCGGCATCCTGCCGTTGCGCGAAGCGGTCGCGGCCGATCTTCATCGACGCTTCGGCGTCGAGGTCTCGCCGGAGTCGGTGCTGATCGTGCCCGGCGGCAAGGTCACCATGCACATGGCGATCCTGATGTTCGGCGAACCGGGCACCGACATTCTCTATCCCGACCCTGGCTTTCCCATCTACCGCTCGATGATCGAATTCACCGGCGCGCGCCCCGTGCCGATCCCGATGCGCGAGGAGAACGGCTTCGCCTTCTCGGCCGAAGAGACGCTGGCGCTGCTGACGCCTGAGACGCGCCTGATCATCCTCAACTCGCCCGCCAATCCGACCGGCGGCGTCACGCCGCGCGAGGAGATCGACAAGCTCGTCGCTGGGCTCGCGCGCTGGCCCGACGTCGCGATCCTCTCCGACGAGATCTACGGCCAGATGACCTACGACAATCATCGCCACCAGACCTTGCTCGCCTACCCGGAAATCCGCGATCGCCTCATCCTGCTCGACGGCTGGTCGAAGACCTACGCGATGACCGGCTGGCGGCTCGGCTACTCGGTCTGGCCGAAGACGCTCTACGACGCCGCGCGCAAGTTCGCGGTCAATTCCTATTCCTGCGTCAATGCGGCGACGCAATTCGCCGGGATCGCGGCGCTGACCGGGCCGCAGGACGCGGCCCACGCGATGGTCGCCGAGTTCGACGCGCGGCGCAAAATCGTCGTCGAGGGGCTCAACCGCCTGCCTGGCGTGCGCTCCGCGACGCCCAAGGGCGCGTTCTACGCCTTCCCCAACATCGCCGCGACCGGCTGGAAGGCCAAGCCGCTGGCTAGCGCGCTGCTCGAAGAAGCGGGCGTGGCGACGATCGGCGGCCCCGACTTCGGCGTCCACGGCGAGGGCTACATCCGGCTTTCCTACGCCAATTCGCGCGAGAACATCGCCCGCGCCCTGGCGCGTATGGGCGAGTTCCTGCGAGCCCACTCGCCGGCGCGCTAGAACTTCCAGTTCAGTCCGGCCCGAACGACATTTAAGCTTGCTGCGGCGAAGTTCGCCGTAAACGAAGAGGGCGCAGGAGCGCCGCCGGCGGTGGCCACAGAGTCCACGCCATTCGCGCGGCCGAGATTGACGTATAAATACTCCGCCTTGAACGTGATATTGTTGGTGATCGCAAATTCGCCGCCGGCGCCCAGCGTCCATCCTACGCTCGTTTTCGACGACGCGCCGGCAAAGCAGGCGACGCCGCTCCAGCAGGCGTATCCGAAACCGCCGGCCGAGTCTCCGCTCCCGACATTCCCAGGCGCTGGCGACAACGAGGCGTTCTCGCTGACGTTTCCGTACGCCAATCCGCCTGTGGCGTAGATCAGCAGGACGCTCGTGGGGATATAGCCCAACCGCCCTCTAAGCGTGCCGAACGAACCGATCGACTCCTTGGCGTTGTAGGTCGAGTTCCCCACGCTGCCGAGCCAGAAGTTCGAACGTCCTGTTCCGCGAGCGCCAGACCAATTGTAATCGGCT
>JBEKFO010000071.1:0-12607 GCA_050013275.1 Roseiarcus sp.
CGAGCTGTTCGAGCAGGTAGGCGCGAAAGTCTTCGGGCTGGGTCACGGTCGTCGAATAGACGCCCGCTTCCGTGAACTTGGCGAAAGCGCGCGCGCTCGAAGGCGGCACGCCCTCGGGCTGATAGGTTACGCGCAATTCCGGATAGCGAAAGCGCGCGCGCACCTCTGCGCTCGGCGGCGCGCCGTCGACGAGGAAGCTCTCGACCGCGGCGCGTAGCGACCCGGCCGCATGCTCGTAGAGTTCGGCGAGCCGATCGACGGCCTCGGCGGGCGTCGCGACGCGTTCGAACATGCCCGGCACGCCGCCCTCCAGAGGTTTGTTCACGTCTCTAACCCTCTATTACGACGGTTTGGCTGCGATGCAGGCGATCTCGACGCGGTAGGGCGGCGCGGCGAGTCTGGCCTCGACGGTGGCGCGCGCCGGCGTATGCCCCTTGACGACCCAAGCATCCCAGATCGCGTTCATCTCTGCGAAAGTCCCGATGTCGGTGAGATAGATCGTCGCCGAGAGGATGTGCGTCTTGTCCGACCCGGCCTCGGCGAGCAGCCGGTCGATCGAATCGAGAATTTCCTTGGTCTGTTCGCCGACGCTCTTGCCCGCGGTTTTGTCGGCGACCTGGCCGGCGAGATAGATCGTGTGGCCATGGACCACCGCCTGCGACATGCGGGGGCCGACGCCGATGCGTTCGATGCTCATGAAATGGGCCTTTTCCTTGGGAGAGAGCGAGGCGGTCAAACCCGCGTGAAGCCGGGCACGTCGCCGAGATAATCGCGCTTGCCGATGGGGACGCCGGCGTAGCGCAGGATGTCGTAGCCGGTGGTCAGGTGGAAATAGAAATTCGGCAGCGCGTAATGCAGGAGATAGTTGGCGCCGATCATTTTCGCCTTGTTCGGCCCCGAGGGAAAGACGATTTCCCGCTCGCCGCCGGCGTCGATCGCCTTGGCGTCGAGGCCGGCCAGGACGTCGAGCGTCTTCTTGATGCGCGCCTTGATTTGGTCGAGCGACGCCTCGTTGTCCTCGAACTTCGGCGCCTCGACGCCGGCCAGGCGCGCGGGCGCGTTCTTGGCGTGGTCGCAAAAAACCTGCGTCTGACGCGTGAACGTGAACATGTCCGGGCGCAGCCGCATCGTGAGATAGATCGCGGGGTCGAACTTGCTCGCCGCCGCGTGCGCCGCCGCCTTGTCGAGGATCGCGGAAAACGCGTTCAGCGAGCGTTCGAACACGGGAACGCTGGATTGATAGAGCGAAAGGGACATGGCGGGAGCTTCCTCATCGAGAAATTCGCCGAAGCGAAGGGGCGCAACTTGCACAGAATGACCGGCGAATTCAACGGGCGCGACGACACCCGCCGTTCGCTATTTCGCCGGCGCGGGCTGCCCTTCGGTGCGCGGCAGAGCCGGATCGAAACACGCCCATTTGGGCGCCGCGCGCGCCCAGATCACGCCGGCGGGCTTGCCGAGCTCGGGATCGTCGAGCGTGCCGACGCGCACGATGATCTGGTGCGGGCGCGGCTCGGCCTCGCTGAACAGCGGCGTGCCGCAGGCGGGGCAAAAGGTGCGGCGCATCGGCGAGCCGGAGTCGGCGATCGAGGCGTAGACCGCCGTTCCGCCGGTCACCGTGATCGCGTCCTTGGGAAAGATCGCGTTCACCGTGCCGCCGCCGGCGCTCAGATATTGGCACACCCGGCACCAGCATTGGCGCACGCCCAGCGGCTTGTCGGCGGCGATCACATAACGCACCTTCTTGCACAGACAGCCGCCAGTAATCGCCATGCCCGTCGTCCTCCGCTTGCACCGCGAGCGTGAAGATAGGGCGTTTCGAAAGCGCCCGCCAGCGCCGCGTCAGCCGAGGTTCAGCTCCTTGAAGAAATCGTTCCCCTTGTCGTCAATGACGATGAACGCCGGGAAGTCCTCGACCTCGATGCGCCAGATCGCCTCCATGCCGAGCTCGGGATATTCCAGCACTTCGACCTTGCGGATGCAGTCCTGGGCGAGACGCGCGGCGGGGCCGCCGATCGAGCCGAGATAGAAGCCGCCGTGATGCGCGCAGGCCTCACGCACTTCGCGCGAACGATTGCCCTTGGCGAGCATCACCAGCGAGCCGCCCGCCGCCTGGAACTGATCGACGAAGGAGTCCATCCGCCCGGCGGTCGTCGGCCCGAACGAGCCCGAGGCGTAGCCCGCCGGCGTTTTGGCCGGGCCGGCGTAATAGACGGGATGGTTCTTGAAATAGTCGGGCATCGGCTCGCCGCGATCGAGCCGCTCGCGAATCTTGGCGTGCGCGGCGTCGCGCGCGACGATCATCGTTCCGGTCAGCGCGAGGCGGGTGCGGATCGGATGCTTCGACAATTCCGCGAGGATTTCGCTCATCGGATGCGTCAGGTCGATGCGCACGACCGGCCCGCCGAGCGTGGCTTCGTCGACCGCCGGCAGGAAGCGCGCGGGATCGTGCTCGAGCTCCTCGAGGAACACGCCCTCCCGGGTGATCTTGCCGAGCGCCTGGCGATCGGCCGAACAGGAGACGCCGAGGCCGATCGGCAGCGAGGCGCCGTGGCGCGGTAGGCGGACCACGCGCACGTCGTGGCAGAAATACTTGCCGCCGAACTGCGCGCCGACGCCGAGCCGCTCGGTGAGCTTTTGCAGCTCCCGCTCCATCGCGAGGTCGCGGAACGCGCGCCCGTCCGGGGCGCCGCTCGTCGGCAACGCGTCGAGATAGCGGGCCGAAGCGAGCTTCACCGTCTTCATCGTCAGTTCGGCGCTCGTGCCGCCGATGACGACGGCGAGGTGATAGGGCGGACAGGCCGCGGTGCCGAGGGTGAGGATCTTCTCCTTGAGAAACGCGATCATCCGATCGTGGGTCAGGATCGAGGGCGTCGCCTGATAGAAGAAGCTCTTGTTGGCGGAGCCGCCGCCCTTGGCCATGAACAGGAACTTGTAGGCGTCCTCGCCCTCGGCGGCGATCTCGATCTGGGCCGGCAGGTTGTCGCCGGTGTTCCGTTCCTCGAACATCGAAAGCGGCGCGACCTGGCTGTAGCGCAGGTTCTTCTTGGCGTAGGCGTCGCGGACGCCTTCGGCGAGCGCCGCTTCGTCGTCGCCCTCGGTCCACACCAGACGGCCCTTCTTGGCGGCGACGATCGCTGTGCCGGTGTCCTGGCACATCGGCAGCACGCCGCCGGCCGCGATATTGGCGTTCTTGAGGAGATCGTAAGCGACGAACTTGTCGTTGGCGGTGGCTTCCGCGTCGTCGAGGATCTTGGCGAGCTGGGCGAGATGGCCCGGGCGCAAGAGATGGTTGATGTCGATCATCGCCTGCTCGGCGAGCCGGCGCAGCGCTTCGCGCTCGACGACGAGAATTTCGCGGCCGAGCGCCTGCTCGACGCGGACCCCTTCGGAGCTCAGTTTTCGGTAGGACGCCGCGTCGGCGCCGAGTTGAAAGAGGGCGTGATAGGCTTGGCTCATGCGTCGCCGCTCCAGGGATTTAAGAGGGACGGATGGGGATGTAGCCGTTCGCGCGACCCATTCCAAGCGGCGCGCGTCTTCAGCTCGCGGCGGCCGAGAGCGCTTCCACGCCTTCGGCGACCGCCAGCGTGCGGCGCGCCATCTGCTCGTGCAGCAATTCGACCATCTTGCCGTTGAGCTGAATGGCCCCCCTGCCGGCGTTCTCCGGCAACGCGAAAGCGGCGATGATCGCGCGCGCGGCCTCGATTTCCGCCGCGGTCGGCGCGAAGGTCGCGTTGCAGATTTCGATCTGGTTGGGGTGGATCAGCGTCTTGCCGTCGAGGCCCATGTCGCGGCCCTGCTCGCATTCGGCTTTGAAGCCGGCAAGATCATGGATATCGTTATAGACGCCATCGATGATGTCGCAGCCGTGGGCGCGCGCCGCGGCGACGCAGAGCGCAAGCCAAGCGGTGAGCGCCGGGCGCCCCGGCGTCAGACGGGCTCGCGTCTCCTTGGCCAGATCGTTGAGGCCCATCACCAGCGTCTCGAGGCGCGACTCCGGATCGGCCGCGGTCGCGGCGATCGACCCCGCGGAGAGGATCGCCATCGGCGTCTCCATCATCGCCCAGAGGCGCGTCGTCTTCGGCGCGCCCGCCTCGCGCAGCGCGCGCGCGGCGACCATCACCGCCCCCGGTCCGTCGACCTTGGGCAACAGAATCGCGTCGGGCGCCGCGGCGATCGCGGCCGCCAAGTCGTCGCGGCCCCACGGCGTATGGGCGCCGTTGACGCGGATCACCACTTCGCGTCCGCCGAAACCGCCCGCGCGCACCGCTTCGACCGCCATGGCCCGCGCGGCCGGCTTCGAGTCGGGCGCAACCGAGTCTTCGAGGTCGATGATGATCGCGTCGGCCGCCAGGGTGCGCGCCTTGGCGAGCGCCTTGGCGTTGGAACCCGGCATATAGAGCACGCTGCGGCGCGGACGAGCGACCATGACAATCTCCTGACAGTCGCCCCCTACTTAATTTGTGCGGCGCACACAAGCTAGAGGCGCGGATCGCGCCGCGTCCTAAGACTTAAGGCCAAGCCGAACCGGCGGAACGCGCCCGCCGCGCCAGCCAAGCGGCCAGAAACGGCAAGGCGGCGCTGATGACGACGAATCGCGCGAGGTGATGGGCGCCGACGAACAACGGATCGAGTCCGAGCGCAAAAGCCATCATCGTCATCGCCTCCAACCCTCCCGGCGCGAAGGCGACCAGCGCCTCGGGGAACGGCGCGCCGACCGCCAAGCTGGCGAGATAGGCGAAACCCGCCGCCGCGGCGAAAGCGGCGAGGAACGAAGTCGCCGCGGCGATCAGCGTGCGATGCAGCAGGCCCCAGTCGAAGCCGATGAACCGCGTGCCGATCCAGGCGCCGATCAACGTCTGCGCGCCGATCTGGATCGGCGGCGCCAGCCGCCCCGGCGCCCAGCCGAGGCCGTGGGCAAGCGCGGAAAGCGCGATCGCCGCATAGAGCGAGCCGCTGGCGAGGCCGAGCCATTGCAGGGCGACGCCGATCGCCCCCGCGACGGCGACCAGAGCGACGCTCGTCGCCATCGGATCGACGGCGTAGCTGGTCGGCGCGAGAACCCCGACGCGCGAGGCGACGATCGGCACCAGCGCCATCAGCACGAAGATGCGGAACACCTGGATGACGGCGAGCCGCGCCATGTC
Organism: Roseiarcus sp.; assembly: GCA_050013275.1. Taxonomy (GTDB): domain Bacteria; phylum Pseudomonadota; class Alphaproteobacteria; order Rhizobiales; family Beijerinckiaceae; genus Roseiarcus. The sequence continues at coordinate 5,148 of JBEKFO010000071.1, forward strand.
CGCGCCGGAGGGTTGAGCGACGATGAAGACGTAGGAAAGCGCGCCGGGAATGGCGCTGTAGAACGCGGTCTGCCGCGAGAAGCCCCTCGCGCCGACGAGCGCGAAATAGGACGCCGCGGTCATCGCGGCAATCGCGCCGATCATCAGGGCGAGCGAGGCCGGATAGCGAGTGAGCGTGTGCAGCGTCGTCGGCGTCAGCCCCGAGCCCATGCCGATCCCGGCGAGCAGGATCGCGAGCTGACGCAGTCCGACGGCGAGCGGGGCGGCGCGGCCGATCGCGGCGAGCGCCGCGACCGCGATCATCGCGCCCGAAAGCCAGCCGGCGGGAACGCCGGCGAAGGCGAGCGCGCCGCCGCCCGCCAGCGCCGCCGCCAAGACGCCCGCCTGATCGAGGGCGCGCCGCGGCGCCGAGCGATCCGGGGCGTGATGGGTCAAGGCGGCGCTATCGCGCGAGCCAGCGCGCGAATCGGCGCGTCGCCTCGGCGATCTCTTCGGGCGCGCGGGCGAAACAGAGCCTGAGATAGCCCTCGCCGCCGGGACCGAAGGCGGAGCCCGGCGCCGCCCCGATCCCCGCCTCGTCGACGAGACGCAGCGCCAGCGCGCGCGAGTCGGTCTCTCCGTCGATCGCGCAGAACAGATAAAACGCCGCTTCCGGCTTCGCGAAGCGCACCCGCCCCGTTGCGGCCAGGCCCTGGGCGACGATGTCGCGCGCCGCATGCATCCGCGCGATCTGGGTCGCGATGAACGGCTCGCCCTCGTCGAGCGCGGCGACGGCGGCCCGCTGGGTGAAGACGGGAACGCCCGACGTGGTGAATTGCACGAGGTTCTCGATCGTCGGCCCAAGCGCCGGCGGCGCCTCCAGCCAGCCGATGCGCCAACCCGTCATCGCCCAGTTCTTCGACAGCGTCTGGACGAAGAGAATTTTGTCGCTGGGCGCCATGACGTCGTGAAAGGACGGCGTCCTGCCGCCCTGGTAGGTCAGCCGGCCGTAGATTTCGTCGGCGACGATCCACAGGCCGCGCCGTCGGGCGAGCGCCAGCACGCCCTCGAGCTCTTCGCGGGTGGCGACGAAGCCGGTGGGATTGGCCGGCGAATTGAGGAAAATGGCGCGGGTCGCGGGCGTGACCGCGTTCGCGAGGCGCTCCAGATCGAGGCGCCAGCGTTCGGAACGCTCGAGCGGCACGAACACGGGGCGCGCGCCGGACAGCGCGAGGGCGCCGGCGAAATTCGGCCACGCCGGCGAAGGAATCAGCGCCTCCTCGCCAGGACCGACCGTCAGACGCGTGGCGATTTCGAGCGCGTGCATGCCGCCGATGGTGACGAAGAAGCTTTCCCGCGAAAAGGCGCCGCCGCCCGGCGCCGCGCCATAGACGCGCGTCATGTAGCGCGCGATGGCGTCGCGCAGTTCGGGAATGCCGCGCTGATTGGTGTAGAAGGTCTCGCCGCGGTCGAGCGAGGCTTTGGCCGCTTCGGCGATGAAGGGCGGCGTCGGCAAATCGCCCTCGCCGACCCACAGCGGGATCAGGCCCTGGCGGCCGCGCCCATAGTTGAAGACTTCGACGATGCCGCTCTGCGCCACGGCGCGCATGGTCGGCTGAATTGCGCCGAGCCAGTCGGGCGTCGGCGGCGCGTTTTGAGAAAACGAGAGATCCATCGCCGCCTCATGAACGGGGTTGCGCTCGGCCGCAAGGGCCACGGACAAAATTATCGTCGGCTTCGGCCGGCGCCTCGCCGAAGCGAGGCCCTTGTCGATCGACCTTCGAGCTCAGCGCTTGGCCAAGGAGTCGCGGATCTGGGTCAGCAGCACGACTTCGTCGCTCGGCGGCGGGGGAGCGGCCGGAGCGGCGGGCGCCGGCGTCTTCATCGCGTTCATCGCCTTGATGACGAGGAACAGCGCCGCCGCGACGATGAGGAACTGGATGACGTTGGTGATGAAGTCGCCATACGCCAGCACGCCGCCCTGCTTCTTCGCGTCGACTAGATTCGTCGCGGTCACGGCGCTCGAAAGAGGCAGGAAATAGTTGGAGAAATCGGCCTTTCCGAATACGCCGATGATCGGCATGATGACGCCCTCGACCAGCGAACCGACGATCTTGTTGAACGCCGCGCCAATGACCACCGCCACCGCAAGATCGATGACGTTGCCCTTCATGGCGAAATCTCTGAATTCCTTGAGCATCGCGCTATCCCCCGGGACAATCGCGCCGCTGCGGCCGCGCTCGGTCGACGCTCGCGGCCTGGACGCGCCGTTACGCTAGCCCAGGCGAAAGCGGAGATAAAGCCGGCGGCGTCGTCAATCCTGGCCGGCGGGGCGCCGATCGAGCGCTTCGATCCGCTCCTGCAACAGCGCGGCGCGCGCCTGCGCCATCCTCGAGGCGCAATAGCCGTGGACAGCTTCCTTGACGTAATCGCGGCACACGTCGTCGCGCCGTGCGGGAAAACCATTGTCCTGCCGCGCGATGTCCGCGGCCTCCGGGCGACCCTTGAGCCGCGCCTCGAGCGCCCGCAGGCTTTCCGACGCCGCCGCGTCGGCGCGCGCGCGTTCGCGCTCGATCGACTTGGCGTCGCCTTCCAGACCGGCCCCCTCGGCGCCCCAAAGTCCGGCGGGGCTCGCCTGACAATCGGCCGCCTGGAAGACGCAGGCCGCATTCTGCGCGGGAACCAGCACGGCCCCGTCCAGAACGTCGAAGGAAAACGGGCAAGCTGGGATTTCCGCCTCGTAGCGTTCCAGTCCGTCGGGCCGTCCGAGGCTCTTGGTCTCGATCGGGGCTTCGCCGACGATGTCGATCAGGCATTTGCGCGAGGAGTCGGAAATGACTTCGCCCGGCAAGCTGAATTTGTCGATCCGCAGGACCCTGCCGCGGCCCGAAAACAGCAACTGGCCTTGGTCGCCATTGAGCCGGAGCGGCCGACCGACGACGGCCGCGACGCTCGACGCGAACGCCGCGGTCGGCTTTTCCGGCTTTCGCGGCACGGACGCTTCGGCCGGGGGGCCCGGCGGCGTCCGGGCCGCGGCCCCCGGCAACACGAGTTGCGCGTGGGCGAGGCCGCAGCTCATCGCCAGGACGGCCAGCAAAGCGATAGGGAAACGCATCATAAACCAAGCTTAGAATCGGATGGGAAAAATGGGAAGCGCCGACCGCGCGTCGGCGCGAAAGCTAGGATAAGACCCGAGATTTCTGGCCGACAAGAGGCGTTTGAGCGCCTTGCGCCGGTGTAGGGCCCCTCTTATATACCCGCCACACATGCAGCGTTGGGGCAAGAAGGTCTCGCCTGCGCAGTTTGAAACCGTGCATCGGGGACCGGGGTGCGTTTCGCCAGCTAGCTTCTGGAGGGCGTCGCGCATTTCCCAGGCCAGGCCGCTTCGGGGCCTCGCGGTCTCGCGAAACAATGAGGGATGAGACAATGGCTAAAGTTATCGGCATCGACCTCGGAACCACCAATTCCTGCGTCGCGGTCATGGAAGGAGCGACCCCGAAGGTCATCGAGAATTCCGAGGGCGCGCGCACGACCCCTTCGATCGTCGCTTTCACCGACGACGGCGAGCGCCTGGTCGGCCAGCCCGCCAAGCGCCAAGGCGTCACCAACCCCGAGCGCACCTTCTTCGCCATCAAGCGGCTGATCGGCCGCTCGTTTGACGATCCCATGACCAAGAAGGACATGGGCCTCGTCCCCTATAAGATCATCAAGGCCGCCAACGGCGACGCCTGGGTGACGGCGGACGGTAAGCAATATTCGCCTTCGCAAATTTCCGCCTTCGTGCTGCAGAAGATGAAGGAGACCGCCGAGGCCCATCTCGGCGGCCCGGTGACGCAGGCCGTCATCACCGTTCCTGCCTATTTCAACGACGCTCAGCGACAGGCGACCAAGGACGCCGGCAAGATCGCCGGCCTGGAAGTGCTGCGCATCATCAACGAGCCGACGGCGGCCGCGCTGGCCTATGGCCTCGACAAGAAGAAATCGGGCACGATCGCCGTTTACGACCTCGGCGGCGGCACGTTCGACATTTCGATCCTCGAGATCGGCGACGGCGTGTTCGAAGTGAAATCGACCAACGGCGACACTTTCCTCGGCGGCGAGGACTTCGACATGCGGCTGGTCGAATATCTGGCCGGCGAGTTCAAGAAGGAACAGGGCATCGACCTGACCAAGGATAAGCTCGCGCTGCAGCGTCTGAAAGAGGCGGCGGAAAAGGCCAAGATCGAGCTCTCTTCGGCGGTGCAGACCGAGATCAATCTGCCTTACATCACCGCGGACGCGGCGGGACCCAAGCATCTCGCCCTCAAGCTGACGCGCGCCAAATTCGAGGCGCTCGTCGACGATCTGATCCAGCGCACGGTCGAACCGTGCCGCAAGGCGCTGAAGGACGCGGGATTGTCGGCCGGCCAGATCGACGAGGTCGTGCTCGTCGGCGGCATGACCCGCGTGCCCAAGGTGCAGGAGATCGTCAAGCAGTTCTTCGGCAAGGAGCCGCACAAGGGCGTCAACCCGGACGAAGTGGTCGCGATCGGCGCCGCCGTCCAGGCCGGCGTCCTGCAAGGCGACGTCAAGGACGTGCTGCTGCTCGACGTGACGCCGCTTTCGCTCGGCATCGAGACGCTCGGCGGCGTGTTCACGCGCCTCATCGACCGCAACACGACCATCCCGACCAAGAAGAGCCAGGTGTTCTCGACGGCCGAAGACAATCAGACCGCCGTGACCATCCGCGTCTTTCAGGGCGAGCGCGAAATGGCCGCCGACAACAAGGCGCTCGGCCAGTTCGATCTGGTCGGCATTCCCTCCGCGCCGCGCGGCGTGCCGCAGATCGAGGTGACGTTCGACATCGACGCCAACGGCATCGTCAACGTCACCGCTAAGGACAAGGCGACCAACAAGGAACAGCAGATCCGCATTCAGGCCTCGGGTGGCTTGAGCGACGCGGACATCAACAAGATGGTCAAGGACGCCGAGGCTCACGCCGCCGAAGACAAGAAGCGGCGCGAGGCGGTCGACGCCAAGAACCACGGCGAGTCGCTCGCCCACGACGCCGAGAAGGCGCTCAAGGAGTACGGCGACAAGGTCGCACAGTCCGATCGCAGCGCGGTCGAAGCGGCGGTCGCGGCTTTGCGCGCGTCCCTGCAGGGCGAGGACATCGAGGCGATCAAAGCCAGGTCGAACGACCTCATGCAGGCGCAGATGAAGCTCGGCGAAGCCATGTACAAGGCGCAGCAAGCGGCCGGCCCCGGCGCCGAAGGCGGGGAGAGCGGCGCCGCCCAGCCCAAGGACGACGTCATCGACGCCGAGTTCCGGGAAGTCGACGACGACAAGAAGAAATCCGCGTGAGTATCTCGAGGTTCGCTCGCGCCCCTGCGCTCGACCGGCGGCAGGGGCGCGCTCGAATTTGAAGGACCGGCGACGCAGAGGTCGCGGGGAGAGGGTTTCTCCGGCGGACGCCACGGGGCGCGGGCTTCGCCGAGAACTTCGAGGGCGATTGACGGGGCGGCCCGCGCTATTCATAAGTAATCGAGTCGGGCGCCGCCAAGAAAGACCGGGTTGCTGAAGACGTGGCCAAACGCGATTTCTATGAAACCCTGGGGGTCGCCCGGACCGCGACGGACGCGGAGCTGAAGGCGGCTTTCCGCAAGGCGGCGATGCAATGCCATCCCGACCGCCATCCCGGCGACAAACAGGCCGAATCGCGGTTCAAGGAACTCAACGAGGCCTATCAACACCTGTCCGACGGCCAGAAGCGCGCCGCCTACGATCGATACGGTCACGCGGCGTTCGAACAGGGCGGGGGCATGAACGAGGGCTTCGCCTCTTCCATGTCGGACATTTTCGACGATCTCTTCGGCGACATCATGGGGCGCCGCGGCGGTCGCGGCGGCTCCGGCAAGGAGCGCGGCGCGGACCTTCGCTACAATCTCGAAGTCACGTTGGAGGAAGCCTATCACGGCAAGACCGCGACGATTAAGCTGCCGACCTCGGTGACGTGCGAAGGCTGCGCCGGCGCCGGCGCGAAGGCGGGCTCGAAGCCGGCGATGTGCAAGACCTGCGCCGGGCACGGACGCATTCGCGCCCAGCAGGGATTTTTCGCCATCGAACGGACCTGCCCGAGTTGCGGCGGCCGCGGCCAGACGATCGACAACCCCTGCGAAAAGTGCGGCGGCTCCGGCCGCGTCACCCGCGAACGCACGCTTTCGGTCAACATGCCGGCGGGGGTCGAAGACGGCACGCGCATCCGCCTATCGGGCGAGGGCGAAGCGGGCTTGCGCGGCGGGGCCGCCGGCGATCTCTACATCTTCCTGTCGATCAAGCCGCATCCCTTCTTCCAACGCGACGGCGCCGACCTCTATTGCCGCGTGCCGATCTCGATGGTGCAGGCGGCGCTCGGCGGGGAATTCTCGGTGCGCACGCTCGACGGCGGCGACGCCAGCGTGCGCATCCCCGAGGGCGCGCAATCGGGACATCAGATGCGCCTGCGCGGCAAGGGCATGCCGGTCCTGCGCTCGCGCGATTTCGGCGATCTCTACATCCAGGCCAACGTCGAAACGCCGCAGAATCTGACGCGGCGCCAGCGCGAATTGCTAAGCGAATTCGAGGCCGAATCGTCGCACAAGACACAGCCCGAGAGTTCGGGCTTCTTCGCCAAGATGAAAGAATTCTTCGAAGGTTTGAGCTAGCTCGGCCGGCGCGCCGGCCGCGGCGCGGACGGGCGGGCGCTCGATGCGTCGCGGGGCGACAATGGGTCATTCTTCGCCGAAAATCTCTTCCGAACGCACGGGCCGGCGCCAAGGGCGGCTGTTCGGCGACGAGACGCATTTTCTCAAGACTCTGTTCGAGCGCCCGCGCCTGACCGGCGCCGTGGCGCCCTCGGGGCGGTTCCTGGCGCGGGCGATGGCGCGGGCCGTCGATCCCGGCGGCGAAGGCCTCGTCGTGGAGCTCGGCCCGGGAACGGGGCCGGTGACCCGGGCGCTGATCGAACGCGGCGTCGCCCGCGAGCGCCTCGTGCTGGTCGAATACGACGACGGCTTCTGTCAGCTCCTCGCGCAACGGTTCGCGCCGGTTCGCGTGGTGCGGGGCGACGCCTACGATCTGCCGCGCACGCTGGCGGGACTGTTGGATCGGCCGATCGTCGCCGTCGTTTCGAGTCTGCCGTTGCTCAACCAGCCGCCCGCCATGCGCGCCAAGCTGATCGCGGACGCGTTCGCGCTGATGGGCGAGGGCGGCGTTTTCGTCCAGTTCACTTATGGCCTCGCTTCGCCGATCCCGCGCGAGACCTGCTCGGGGAGGTTTTCCGCCCATTGCAGCGCGCCGATCTGGCGCAACCTACCGCCGGCGCGGGTGTGGACCTATCGCGCCGATCCGAACGCCGCGTTCGCCGAACCCGTGTTGGCGCGAATCCGCCGAGGCGCCGTCCGCCTGATGCGCCGCGGCCGTGCGTCCGTCGAATGAGCGAGGGGCGCCCATGACCGCATCGG
>JBEKFO010000072.1:0-12584 GCA_050013275.1 Roseiarcus sp.
GGCCGCCATGTCGCGCATCAGGCTGACCGAGCGCGCGACGCCGTTGATGGTGATCGCCTGCGCCGCGGCGGGGCCGGCGAGCGCTAGCGACGCGGCTAACGCGGCGGCGCGCATTCCCCCCTTATTCATGGGCTTCCCCCTCGCTTCAGCCCGCCGCCCGCACCCGCGCGACCAGCCGCTCGACGTGCGCGATCGGCGTCTCCGGCAGAATTCCGTGGCCGAGGTTGAAGATATGCGCACGGCCGGCGAAGCCCTGCAACACCCGCTCGACGCCTTCGTCGAGCGCCCGCCCGCCTGCGAGCAGCGCGAGCGGGTCGAGATTGCCTTGCAACGCAAGACGCGCTGGCAGCGCGGCGGCGGCGGCGCTGGGCTCGACGGCGGTGTCGAGGCCAATCGCCGAAAGCCCGCCGAGCGGAGCGAACTTGGCGAGCTGGGTCGCCGCGCCGCGCGGGAAGGCGATGACCGGCGTCTTAGGCGCCGCCACACGAAGCCTCGCCAGCATGCGCTCGATCGGCTTGACGCACCAACGCTCGAATTCGGCCGGCGGCAGCACGCCGGACCAGGAGTCGAAAATCTGCACCGCCTCGACGCCGGCGCGAATCTGGCGCGCGAGGTAATCGGCCGAGACGTCGGCGAGCCGGTCGATCAGCGCCGCGAAGAGTTTTGGCTCGCGATAGGCGAACAGGCGCGCCGGCGCCTGGTCGGGCGTGCCGTGGCCCGCGATCATGTAGCTCGCGACCGTCCACGGCGCGCCGCAAAAGCCGATCAGCGCGACCTCGGCCGGCAGAGTCGCCTTGACCCGCTCGACGGTCTCGAACACCGGCGCGAGCCGCGCCCAGTCGAGATCTTCGCGTAGCGCCGCGAAGTCGGCGGCGCTCTCGATCGGCGCGAGGCGCGGGCCCTCGCCGCTCTCGAAGCCGACGCTCTGGCCGAGCGCGTCGGGGACGACGAGGATGTCGGAGAACAGGATCGCCGCGTCGAAGCCGAAGCGGCGGATCGGCTGCAACGTCGCCTCGGTCGCGAGCTTGGAATTGTAGCAAAAGTCGAGGAACGACGGCGCCTCGGCGCGGATCGCGCGATATTCCGGCAGATAGCGGCCGGCCTGGCGCATCAGCCAGATCGGCGGCGTTTTCTGCGCGACGCCGCCGAGCGCGGCGAGGAAGGGTTTCAAGGCGTCGGTCGATGGGGCGGCGGCCGTCATGGGGCTTTCCGGGTGAAGAGTTGGTCGGTTCGCGCTGCCCCTCATCCGGCCCTTCGGGCCACCTTCTCCCGCGAGCGGGAGAAGGGTGCGCCCCCTCTCCCGCTCCGGACGAATGCTTCGCATTCGCCGGGGGGGATAGGGTTTGGGGTGAGGGCGCTCGCAAAGACGAAAAGAGCGGCTCGAGGCCGCTCTATCGCGAAAGCTCGGAACGGCGCAAGCCGGGCGGCTTATTCCGCCGCCTTCTTCATTTCCGGATACGTGCAGTTCGCCGCGTCGTCGGCGCCGGGGCGGCGCAGCGGCACGACGCGCGACTCCTCGAAGGGCAGGCCCAGCGTGGTCCACACGTCGACCAGCGCCTCGACCAGCCTCGCCACCTGCGCCTCGGTATGGCGCGGCGTCGGCGTGATGCGCAGGCGCTCCGTGCCCTTGGCGACGGTGGGATAGTTGATCGGCTGGATGTAGATTTCGTGGCGGCGCATCAGCATTTCGCTCGCGGCGCGGCACTTCTTGGCGTCGCCCACCATCAGCGGCACGATGTGCGAGGGATTTTCGAGCACGGGGAGGCCCGCCGCGCGAAGCGCGTGCTTGACCATCTTGGCCATCGCCTGGTGGCGCTCGCGCTCGGCGCTCGAGGCCTTGAGGTGGCGCACGGCCGCCGCGGCGGCGGCCGCCACGCTCGGCGGCAAGGTCGAGGTGAAGATGAACTGCGGCGCGAAGCTGCGCACTGCGTCGATGACCGCGGCCCGTCCGGAGATATAGCCGCCGAGGCCGCCGAAGCCCTTGGCCAGCGTGCCCTCGACGATGTCGATCTCGTCCATCAGGCCTTCGCGCTCGGCGACGCCGCCGCCGCGCGGCCCGTACATGCCGACCGCGTGCACTTCGTCGATGTAGGTCATCGCGCCGTATTTCTTGGCGAGCGCGACGACTTCGGCGATCGGCGCGATGTCGCCGTCCATCGAGTAGAGGCTCTCGAACACGATCAGCTTGGCGCGCTCTTTGTCCTGCGCCGCGAGCAGCTCTTCGAGATGCTTGACGTCGTTGTGGCGCCAAACCTTCTTTTCGCAGCCCGAACGGCGCACGCCTTCGATCATCGAATTGTGGTTGAGCGCGTCGGAGAGGATCAGGCAGTTCGGCAGCAGGCTGGCGATCGTCGAGATGCCGGCGAGGTTGGAGATCCAGCCGGAGGTGAAGACCAGCGCCGCTTCCTTGCCGTGCAGGTCGGCGAGCTCGCGTTCCAATTGCACGATCGGGTGGTGGGTGCCGGAAATGTTGCGGGTGCCGCCGGCGCCGGCGCCGTGGGCGCGCGCCGCGTCGACGCCCGCGTCGATCACCTTGGGATGGCCGCCCATGCCGAGATAGTCGTTGGAGCACCAGACGGTGACTTCGCGCGGGGCGTCTTCTTCGCCCGGCGGGCGCCACAGCGCCATGGGAAACCGCGACGCGTCGCGTTCGAGATTGGCGAAAACGCGATAACGCTCTTCCCGCTTCAGCTCTTCAATCGCCTCTTCGAAGCGCCGCTGATAATCCATCGATCGTCAACCTCTCGCTTTGCCGGGCGCGTCCTCTTTCGGACCGCTTTCCCGACTGGTTCCCTCACCTTACCGCTACCTGTCAGCGCGCCGCGAGTAAAGGGCGCCGCGGGTCGCGGGTCGGGCCGCGGCCCGCCGGGAAGACCGACGCGCCTCGTTCAGGCGCGCCTGCGAGCGATGTCAAAGACTTGCGCCAACGCAAAAAACGCCCCGAAATTCGCCGAAAACGATCTCGGACGCCCGTTCGGCCCGCCGCCGCTTCGCCCCGCGGGGCGCGACACTATGTCCTACCGCGCCGGCCCTTTGGCCGACGGCAGGACGCCGGGGGGAACCCGCCGGGCGAGATCGCGGCCGGCCTCGGCGCCGAGCCGCGCGGCGTCGGCGGGGGCGCCGCTCGCGCGCACGTCGAAGCTTTCCGAGCCGTCCTCGCGCAGCACTTGGCCGACGAGGATGAGCGCGCCGCCTTCGAGCCGCGCGTGGCCGGCGATCGGGGTGCGGCAGGAGCCTTCGAGCTCGGCGAGAAACGCCCGCTCGGCGGTGAGCGCGATCCCCGTTGCGGGGTGGACGATCGGCGCGAGCGCTTCCCTGGCGCGCGCGTCGGCGGCGCGCGCGGTGAGCGCGATCGCGCCCTGGCCGACCGCGGGCAGGAACGTCTCGACGTCGAGAATGGCGCGGGCGCGATGGGCGAAGCCGAGCCGCTTGAGGCCGGCGAGCGCGAGCAGGGTGGCGTCGATCTCTTTGCTCTCCGCCTTGCGCAGCCGCGTCTCGACGTTGCCGCGCAACAGCTCGACCCTGAGGTCGGGCCTCAGCCGCCGCGCTTGCGCCTGGCGGCGCAGCGACGCGGCGCCGAGGCGCGCGCCGTGGGGCAGGGCGGCGATCGAATCCGCGACCGCGGAAATCAGCGCGTCGCGCACGTCCTCGCGTTCGAGGAAGCCGGCGATCGCGACTCCCTCGGGCAACAGCGTCGGCAGGTCCTTGGCCGAATGCACCGCGGCGTCGATCCGCCCTTCGAGCAAGGCGGCGTCGATCTCCTTGGTGAAGAGCCCCTTGCCGCCGGCCTCGGCGAGCGGCCGGTCCTGGATGACGTCGCCGCTGGTGCGGATGATTTCGAGCGCAATCGCTCCCTCGTCCCAGCCGTGCGCGGCCGCGAGCTTTCTGCGCGTCTCATGCGCTTGAGCCAGAGCCAGCGGCGAGCCGCGCGTCCCGAGGGTGAAGAGAGGTCCTGAAGCCATGCGCGCGCCATTAAGGGAGAATGAGGGCGCTGGCTAGGGGGCGGCGAACGAGGGCTCGCGCCTGGCCCTCGCGCCCGCGGACGCATCTCCAGGCCATCACAATGTCGCGAGCCCCGCGCGCTAAGCCGGTCGCGACGGCAAATTCATCCCGCGCGTGGACGGTAAATCGGCAGCGACGCTGCGGCGAAGCGCCGGGGCGGATACGCCAGGAGGCGAACATGCGACCGATGATGTGGACTGCGCCGATCTTGTTGGCTCTGAGCGGATGCGTCACCACCGGCGACGGCTCTCTGGGCCTTGGTGCGTACACCTACGTCGACGTCATGCGCCCGCACGGCCATGCGCGCGGCGAAGCCGCCGAACAGGCCGCCACGACGGCCTGCGACCGCGGCGATTCGCAGCGCATCGGCACGCCGAAATTCGACGCCTGCATGCGCTCGCGCGGCTGGCGGTTCGCCGGCTTCGAGCCCGATTCGTCGCCGTCCTACGACTCCAGCGACGTGAGCGATGCGAGCCCGCCCTCGGGCCCGGACCCGAACGCCAACATGGCGAGCGACATGGCCGCGTCCCAGGCCGCCAACGACGCCGCGCAGGCCATGACCAACGCGGCGAGCGAGGCGGCGACGCAGACCGAGGTCCAGTTCAACACGATCTACAGCGTGAACCCGAACTGACGGCGCGCCCCTTTTCCTCATCGCGGGAGAAGGGGCGCGCGGCGTTCGACTTGGGCGGCGCGGTCGGCGCCGTATTCCGGCGCGCGGGCCTGATTTCAAAAGCTTGCGTGACGATTTTCCGCCGTCCCGGCGAGCAGGCGGGGACTTTCTGTAGCCGCGCGCGCCGAGCGCGGCCGGCGCGTAAGCGCCTCGTCTTGCGCGCCGCAACCAAGCCGAAACAACGCGGTCAACGCCCGCGTCTACAAAGCCGCCCGGACCGTCGCCTGTCTTGCTCGCCAAGGAGGGTGGCTCCAAGTATGGCAGGGAGCGCCGTCGAGCTCTCAAGGCGAATGCGAAGCATTCGTCCGATGGAAGCCTCTTGTTTCCGAAGTTTCGAGCCTGTCAATGGCGCGCGTTCCGCGCGCCGCCTCCGGCGGCCGAAGGCCATTGACAGGCTCGAAACTTCGGAAGTTCATGTTTCCATGAGGTCGACGGCTTGGGGTGTGACGGAGAGGGGCGGGGCGGCTGCAGTGGGGAAGGGGCGGCGGCTGCGAAGACGAAAATAATGAAATTGAGCACGTGTCATCGTAACTCCGCACGGTAACTCGGTTCTTTGCCGCGTTGCGTATGGGGGCGATCAAGTCGCCGGTCAATGCGGTGAGGGCGGCGATCATAGCAGAACGCAGGGGCGTACAATCAAGTGGATAGGGTCACGCTGAGCATTCTCATTCCGATCATTCTCACGATCGCGAGCGCGTTCGCGTTTGTCGCTTATAGGCAACCGCGTGAATTTAGAACAATGGCTATAGTTCTTCAGATTCTAACAGTGGCAGTTATGATCGGAGGAGGTATTTGGGGCATTAGCAATATCACCGCTAAAACAGCAGCAATAAACTCAGGTGCCATCTCGTATGACAAGTATCGTGAATTAACTGCGGCAATCGACGCGTATTCGCTACCGTGGTGGTGGTTCCCGGTACTTTGGATACCATTGATTTATATTTGGATCTTGCTATCTTTGCCATATTGGCTCTTAACCGAATCGCGAAAACGCGAAGCGACCCCACGTCACGAGGTAAATGATAAGCCCCACGCAGGCACCCAAAAAGAGTGATCTTGCGATCTCGATCGCTTCCCGCCGAAGGCGATAATGTCGCGTCGACATTGCCGTTTCCAAATTAGGACACTACCCGGCGGCCGAGGGGCATTGACGGGCTCGAAACTTCGGAAGTTCATGCTCCCATGAGGTCGACGGCTTGGTGTGTGGCGGAGAGGGGTGGGGCGGGGGAGAAAGGCTGGCGAGGATTGGTGACGGTGATCGAACAAAAAGTGAATTGAGCGCGTGTCACCGTATTCCCAAACAACGCGGTCGACGCCCGCGTCTACAAAGCCGCCCGGACTTTTGCTCGTCTTACACGGGGACGGGGCGCCTCCAGCTCGGCAGGGAGCGCCGTCGACCTCATGGAAGCCTCTTTTTTCCGAAGTTTTGCGGCTGTCAATGGCGCGCTTTTCAGCGCGCCGCCTCCGGCGGCCGAAGGCCATTGACAGCCGCAAAACTTCGGAAGTTCATGCTTCCATGAGGTCGACGGCTTGGTGTGTGGCGGAGAGGGGCGAGGCGGGGGAGAAAGGCTGGCGGGGATTGGTGACGGCGTTCGAACAAAACGAGAATTGAGCGCGTGTCACCGTATTTGTGACCACGTAATCTTTAGGTGATCTGGCCCGCTTTGCGCCCGTCCTGCGTGAGCCGGAAGACCTCGCGCCCGGGCGTTTCTTGTGCGCGATCTTCCTCGACATAGGAGTGGTCAACGAACTCTCGCAGGAGTTGTCGAGGCAGCGAAAGACGAGCAGGATTCACCGACAAGCCTGTGACATGAATCTGGCTACCGTCGGGACCTATCACCGGAAGCATATCGGGATCGAGATGCCGCAAGGGATCGTTCTTATCATCGACAATTCGCCCGTCGTGCAAGGCGATCAATTGGAGATACTGAGCTGATCGTAGGTTCACGCGGGCTCCCGAGGGTTACGCGACAGATAGGAATCGCCGATTGCCTCCACAAGTAGAGCGAATCACATCTTCTGATTCCGTCGCGCGCGAGGGCGCGGAAACCGCACGAGTTCCAATCGGTAAAACCGTGCCACATCGCGCGCATCGCATATCAGCCGTAAGACGTTGGATGCCAGCGCGCGCAGCTTGCCAGTTCGTGATGTTCGATGCAGGATGAGTAAGTCGGCGATCTGCGAGACGGTTACGATTTCTCGGCGACGCGATTATCGAGGCGAACATGAAAGTCGGGCTCTCGATACCGTTCATTGCATTTCTTGTGTCTGGCTGCGCCACGCAAGAAATTTATAGCAAACCGGGTCTAACGCAAGCCGGCTTGGATCAAGATCACGCGTATTGCGAAATGCTTGCGATGAATGCCCCGGAACAGCAAACGCAAGTTAATGTATATACCGCCCATACGACCACTTATGGGAATTACAGCAGCACAACCGTAAGCCCTGACCCTTATGCACAATTCGGTGCCGCTCTCGGCGATACGATAGACAATGAAGAGAGACAGACTGAGATACGACGTTTGTGTATGCAGTCTAAAGGCTATACGTTCGTAGGCGAAAAGACTTCATAGCAGTCGCATTGGCCCCAATATGGAGCCGCCCGCCCGGCTGCAGCCCACCCCGCGCCCGCCCCTCGCGCCCCCTTCACGCCCCCACCTCCACCCTCTTTCCCCCCTCATCGAACACATGCACGTCGCGCAGCTCCGCGCCCAGCGTGATCGCGTCGCCCGCCTTCGGCGTTTCCCTCCCGCGGATTTCGGCGATCAGCATGACGTCGTCGGGGCGGCGGATGTGGGCGAAGGAGGATTCGCCGAGGCGCTCGACCAGCTCGACCGCGCCCCGCGTCGCAAAGGCGCCGGCGGCGGGGGAGACGAGGTGTTCGGGGCGGACGCCGACGATCAGCGCCGCGCCTTCTTTCAACGCGCCGTCGCGCGCCGGCGCGACGAAGGAGGTCAGCGCCGGGCCGGAAATATGGGCCTGGCCGTCGGCGACCCGGTCGATCTTGGCCTTGAAGAAATTCATCGCCGGCGAGCCGATGAAGCCGGCGACGAACAGGTTGGCGGGCGCGTAATAGAGATCGAGCGGTTTGCCGACCTGCTCGATGCGGCCCTGGTTCATCACCACGATGCGGTCGGCGAGCGTCATCGCCTCGATCTGGTCGTGGGTGACGTAGATCATCGTCGCCTTGAGCAGGCGGTGCAGCCGCGCGATCTCGACGCGGGTCGAGACGCGCAGGGCGGCGTCGAGGTTGGAGAGCGGCTCGTCGAACAGGAAGACGTCGGGCTCGCGCACGATCGCGCGCCCGATCGCGACGCGCTGGCGCTGCCCGCCCGAGAGGTCGCGCGGCTGGCGCTCGAGCAGCGGCTCGAGCTTGAGCATGCGCGCGGCCTCGGCGACGCGCCGCTCCATCTCCTCGCGTCCGACGCCGGTGAACTTGAGGCCGAAGGTCATGTTCTTGCGCACGTTCATGTGCGGATAGAGCGCGTAGGACTGGAACACCATCGCGATCTTGCGCTCGGCGGGGGCGAGCGCGTTGACGAGCCGGTCGCCGATGTAGATGTCGCCGGCGGTCGGCGCGTCGAGCCCGGCGATCATGCGCAGCAGCGTCGACTTGCCGCAGCCCGAGGGGCCGACGAGGACGACGAATTCGCCGTTGTCGACCTCGAGGGCGATGTCGCTGAGGACGCGCGTCGGGCCATAGGCCTTGGCGAGGTTTTCGATGCGCAGGTTGGCCATGGACTAGAGACCTCGTACCAAGGGTCGGCGAGCGTGAGTCATGGCAACGGCGTCTCCGCGCGTCATGGCCGGGCTTGTCCCGGCCATCCACGCCTGTCCGACTCGCGATCCGGTGCGGACTCGCCGGCGCATTAGCGTTGTGGCGCGCGGCGGCGCCGCCGCGTGGATGGCCGGGACAAGCCCGGCCATGACGTGAGCTGGGAGTGCAGCGCGCTCTTTCGTCACTTCACCGCCCCCGCAGTGAGCCCGCTGATGAGCTGGCGGGAGAAGATGACGTAGATGGCGATGACCGGCAGGATCGCGAGCGACAGCGCCGCGAGCACCGCGTTCCAGTCGGTGATGTATTGGCCGAGGAACTGCTGCACGCCGAGCGTGATGGTGTGCGTCGTGTCCGACGAGGTGAGGATGAGCGGGAACCACAGGTCGTTCCAGATCGGCACGATGGTGAAGACGGCGACGGTGGCGATGGCGGGGCGAAGCAGCGGCGCGATCACCTCGAAGAAGATGCGCGTCTCCGGCACCCCGTCGCAGCGCGCGGCGTCGCGCAGGTCCCTGGGGATCTGCTGGACGAATTCGCTGAGGATGAAGATCGACATCGGCAGGCCTTGCGCGACGTAGACGAGGATCAGCGCGGTCAGCGTGTCGTTGAGGCCGGCCTCGCGCATCATCGTCAGGATCGAGACCGAGCCGAGCCGGATCGGCACCATCACGCCGATCGCCAGGAACAGCGCCAGCGGCGTCGAGCCGCGAAAGCGATATTCGGTGAGCGCCCAGGCGGCCATCGCGCCGAACAGCAACACGAAGAACATGCTCAACAGCGTGACCACGATCGAGTTGTAGAAATAGATCCCGACATGCGAGGCGCTGAGCACCTTGGCGTAACCGATCAGCGAGAAGGTGGCGCTGCTCGGCGGCGCCAGCGGCGCGCCGAAGATCGCGTTGCGCGCCTTGAAGGAATTCATCACCACCAGCAGAATCGGCCCGAGCGCGATCGCGCTGTAGGCGATCAGGACCGCATGGACGCCGAAGGTCTGGGCGCGTTGGCGCAGCATCCTAAAGCCCCTCTAGAACGTGTAGCGGTTCATGCGCCGCTGCAGGATGACGAGATAGGCGCCGACGCCGGCGAGAATGATGAAGAACATCGTGGTGGCGACCGCCGCGCCCATCGTCGGATTGCCGAGCTGCAACTGGTTGCCGAAGAAGGTGCGATAGAAGAACGTGCCGAGGATGTCGGAGGCGAAGTTCGGCCCCGCGAGCGCGCCCTTGACGGAGTAGATGAGGTCGAACGCGTTGAAGTTGCCGACGAAGGTGAGAATCGAGATCAGGCCGATGGTCGGCAGCACCAGCGGCAGCTTGATGTAGAGGAAGATGCGGAAGTGCCCGAGCCCGTCGACGCGCGCGGCGTCGACCAGTTCGTCGGGGATGTTGAGCAGCGCGGCGTAGATCAGCATCAGGGGAATGCCGACGAACTGCCACACCGAAATCAGCGCCAGCGTGACCAGCGCGGTCGAGGGCAGGCCGAGCCAGGGCTCGAACCAGGCGCCGAGCCCGACGCTTTTCAGCGCGCCTTCGGCGACGCCCCACAGCGGCGAGAGAATGAGGTTCCAGGCGAAGCCGACGATCACCACCGAGAGCATCGTGGGTAAGAAGATGACGGTGCGGTAGAGCGCCTTCAGCTTGAGGCCGGGCAGGCTGAGCAGGCCGGCGAGCGCGATCCCGACCGGGTTCTGCACCGCCATGTGGACGGCGAAAAAGACGACGTTGTTGCGCAGCGCGCGCCAGAACGGCGTCGACCAATCGTTGTCGGTGAACAGCGTGGTGAAGTTCGACAAGCCGATGAAATGATAGGCGCCCGTCTGGTCGGTCGTATAGGTCGACAGCGCCATCGTCGCCAGCAGCGGGTAGATCGACAGCGCGGTGTAGACGATCACCCCCGGCCCGAGGAACAGCGCCATCAGGCCGACGAACCGCGTGCGCGGCATATAGGCGACTACGGAGGATGCGGGTTCGGCCATGGGCTCACGGGGGTAAACCCCTCTCCCGCTCGCGGGAGAGGGTAGGGTGAGGGTGGGGGGGCGCGCGCGCCCTCATCCGGCCCTTCGGGCCACCTTCTCCCGCGAAGCGGGAGAAGGGCTTCGCGGTCGCTCTACTTACCCGGCTTATACCACTTGTCGAGGCCGTCCTGCAGTTGCTTGCCGGCGGCTTCGGGCGTCAGGGTTCCGTTGATGACCTGCGCCGAGACGTTCCACAATTCGTTCTCCAGATTCGGCGTGCCGCGCGACAGGATCTGGTAGGAGTTGCGGATCGTCGACTTGCAGTCCTTGCGCCAGCCGACCATCGTCGCCGCCAGCGGGTCGTCGATCTTGACCGGCGTGCTCGACAGCGGGAAGAAGCCGGGCAGCGCGTTGGCGTAGAGGGTCGCGAATTCCGGCGTCGTCAGCCATTCCAGGAACTTCCTCGCGTCGTCCTTGTTCTTGGAGGCGGAGTTGAGGCCCATCGCGATGTCGGTGTGGTCGGAGATGTAGCATTGCGTTTCGCCGGCCGGCAGCGGCGGCGGGAACGCGTCCATCGGGAACTTCGCCTGCGCGCGGAAGGTCGAAATGTCCCACGAACCCGCGGGGTAGATCGCGGCCTTGCCGAGCGAGAACAGGTTCTGGCTGTCGGGATAGGTCTGCGCCTGGAAGCCGTTGCCCATGTAGGGCGCCCAGGTCGCGAGTTCCTTGAACACGGCGATGTATTGCGGATCGGTGAACTTGTCCTTGCCGGCGATCAGCGCGAGCCGCCCCGTCTCGCCGTGCCAGTAGTCCGGCCCGATGTTCTGGAAGCCCATCGTCGCCGCCTCCCACTGGTCGGCGGTGCCAAGGTCGATCGGCGTGTAGGTCCCGTCCTTCTTCAGCTTGTCGAGCACCGCATGGAACTCGGCCATCGTCTTCGGCGGCTCCGCGCCCACCTTCTTGAACGCGTCGACGTTGTAGATGAAGCCGTGAATGACCGAGGCCATCGGCACGCAGAACGTCGTCTTGCCGTCGTCGGTCGACCAGGCGGACTTGGCGACGCTGGAGAAATCGGACATGCCCTTGAGGTCGTCGAGCCCATCGAGCTGCTTCTTGTTGTAGAGCTCGAGCGAGGCGTCGAACGGACGGCAAGCGATGATGTCGCCCGCGGTGCCGCCGGCGAGGCGCGCGTTGAGCGCGGCGTTGTATTCCTTCGGCGCCGAGGGCGCGAACTCGACCTTGATGTCCGGGTAGTGCTTGTTGAACGCCGGAATGATCTTCGAGTTCCAGATGTCGGCGTCGTCGTTGCGCCAACTCTCGATCTTCAACGATCCGGCTTCAGCCGCCGCGAGCCCGGCGAGCAGCGCCGCAAGCGCGACGCCGGTCCGCACAATGGAATTCGCATATTTCATCGCTCACTCCTCCGATGCCAGGCGTCATGCCCGGGGTTGAAATTCCGTGTTTCGATCGACCGGCGCCCGCGCGAGCGCGCTCGCAAGGTCGCCCTCGCAGGCTTCGACCAGCGCCTTGGCCGCTTGTGGGTCGAGCCCGCCGGCCGCCGCGACGACCGCCGCCTTCACGTCGTAGTTGGTCGCGCCGAGCGCCGCCGCCGCGGTTCGTTCGTCGACTGCGCTCAGGCGCTCGACGATGTGGATCGCGCGGGCGCGCAGCTTGGCGTTGTCGGGGCGAAGATTGACCATCAGGCCGCGATGGACGTGGCCGAGCCGCGCGCAGCAAAGCGTCGAGATCACGCCGAGCGCCGCCTTCTGCGCGGTGCCGGCGGCGAGGCGCGTCGAACCCTCGACCGCCTCGGGACCGGTTTCGACGACGACGCCGACGTCGGCGCAGCCGAGCAGCGGCGCGTCGGAGCGGCAGACGAGCGCGACGACGCGCGCGCCCAGCGCCTTGGCGGCGCGCGCGCCGGCGAGGGTGAAGGGGGTCGAGCCGCTCGCGGAGACCGCGAGGACGAGATCATTGGCTTTGGGCTCGAGCGCCTCGATCGCGCGTCGCGCCGCGGCCTCGTCGTCTTCGCCGGCGGCGTCGGCGTGGCGCCCCGGCGCGGCGCCGGCGGGCGCAACGAAGGCGAGGCGCGCCGGATCGAGGCCGAAAGTCCCGGGCAATTCCATGCCGTCCTGGAAGGCGAGGGCGCCGGAAGCGCCGGCGCCGAGATAGATCAG
>JBEKFO010000073.1:0-12582 GCA_050013275.1 Roseiarcus sp.
CCGCTTCCTCGAGCAGGCCCTTGAGATAGGGCAGGGCGCCGGCGTCGTTCGGCGTCACCGAGGGAAAGGCGATGAGCGCGCGCGCGATATCGAGCGCTGATCTCGGCGTTGCGGACATGAGCGGCCCCTATCGCGGCCGCATTTCGCGCACCAGCGCCGCCCACAGCAGCACGACGTCGTAAATCGGCGGTTCGGCGTTCGACAGCAAGGTCCACAAGCCGGGAAGCTGGCTGCGCTTGAGCGCCTTGATGAGCACGCGTCCGTCGGCGAGGCCGCATACGCACATCCGTCCGACCAGATCGTCGCCCGGCTCCTCGCGCACGTCGTCGTAGAACACCAGCCAATTGTCGAACAGCGCGCCGAGCGAATGGCCGCGGATTTGAACCGCGACGGTCTTGGCGCTCGCCGCGTCGGGGGCCGGCACTTCATCGAACGGGCCCTGGCCGTCGGCGTAGAAATGGGCGACGGCGCCGGCGCCGACGTAGCCGACCAGCGGCACCGTGGCTCGCGCGACCGGCGGCCGGCCGCCGCCGATCAGGCGCGGCGGTTCGACGCCGAGATAGGCGGCGACGATCGCGATCTCGTCCGCGCGAAGTCGGCGCGAGCCGTTGAGAAGGTCGGTGACGGCCGAGGGCGAGCGACCGAGCGCCTTGGCGAGGCCGCTGCGCGTCTTGCCGGTTTCCTTGAGGGCGTCACGAATCCAATCGACGGTCATGCGCTATCTATTCTGCTTTTCAGAATCTACGCAATCATGAAAATCAGAAATATTTCTTGACAATCTCTCCTGGTGTTCAGAAAATGAGAACAAAGAGCGAACATTCGGCGTGGCCGTCGACCCCGCCCGTCGCTCTTTCGCTGAGGGGAGACAAAGCCGATGCAGGCCTGCAATCGCCGCCGCCCGCCGAAAACCGAGACCGAGCGTCAGGAAGCCGTCACCGCCTGCGCCGCGCATCTTCGCGATCTCAAACGCGCCCACGGTCGCCCGCCCGCCGACGTCGAGCTGAAGAGCGTCGCAATCCCCAAGCGCCTGAGCGGCGAACCCGTCGCCTCGTACTGCACCTCTCCCGCCCAGCTTTGCGCGGAGCTGGCGCGATGACCGCGAAAGCCAGAGCGAGACGATCGAAGGCTCGGGGCGGCCCCGAGCCGGAGCGGCTCGACGCGACGCCGGAGCGGCTCGCCAGGGCCACGGAAAGCGGCCAGGAGTCCGAGCGCGGCGCCGATCGGCTGCGCCGCCTCCTCGATCCCTTCGACGTAATGCGCTCGACCCGCGCGCTCGCGCCGCACGATCCGAAGCTCAACGACATTCGCTGGCTGATCGGCGAGGCGCTGCGGCGCCTGCACCGGCGCGCCCAGTTCGACGCCTTGCGCGCGCTCGCGCCCGACGTCGTTGCTTCGAAGGGGTGCGGCCCGCGCTCCGGACTGCCGTCGAGCGAAATCGCGCTCCATGCGCGCGACAAGCTGCGCGCGGCCGCCGAGCGCGCCGGCGAGGCCGCTTGGCCGATCGTTGCGCGCATCGTCATCGAGGGCGCGCGGTTGAGCGACTGCCGCGTTCTTGTGCCGGAAATCGTCACGCCCTGGCGCGCGGACGCGGTCATCGCCGACCGCCTGCGCGTCGCGCTCGACCGGCTCGGCGATCTGCTCGGGGTCACGGCGGGGCGGCGATGAAGACGCCAGACCCTGATAGCGCCGCTCGTATCAGGTCGCCATGCAGCGTTGTTATCGCGCTCGTGCCGTCGCGAGCAGCCGCCGAGACTTGGGAAGCGCAAATATAACCGCAGATAGAAGCGAAAATAGATTGTGGCGAAATCATGTCGAGCGCTGGTATGCGCGCGAATACGACTTCACCAATCCGTGATAACCTCAGCGGTCATAATTTATTCATTTCGAGTTCAGGCGCTAAGTGCATGATGCCTGGGGGGATTGAAGAAGGAGGATTTCATGTTCACACGCGTTCTGACAGGCGGAGCTGTGGCGGCTCTCGCGGGCGTTGCGATGCTGGCGATTTCGGCGATTTCGGCGAGTTCGGCTTCGGCCTTCTCGCTGTCTTCGCCCTCGCTCGAACAGCCGATGGCGTCCTCGCATATCGACCACGTCTGGTGGGATCGTTGGGGCCGCTGGCATCCCAATCATCCCTACTGGGGTCAGCCTGGGTGGGGCCCCGGCCCTTATTGGCATCGCCATTGCTGGCGCGGCCGCTGGGGCCACTTGCATTGCTGGTGAGGCTCTGATCGCGGCGCGGAGCGATTGAGGCGCGCCGCGACCACGCCCGAAAATGAAGCGCCGCGAAAGGCCGTCTAAAGCTTTCGCGGCGCTTGATCGAAAAAGGGGCGGGCAAGGCTCGCCCAGCCCTGCATTTTCGCCATCAGCGCGTCGGAAATCTCGAAGTCGGCGGCCGACGAGCGCACGTTCGGCGATGTTCCCACGGCGTCAGACCGTAAAGGAACGAGGCGCGCGAGATCGTCCCACGCGCGGCATTGTGGCGCTTGCGCCGTGGCGATTGGCGGTCGGGACTCGGAGACGGTGGATATCGGCCGAAAAGCTCGAAATCGTTTGTGGGGGAGAACATTGCGCGCCGGTTGGCGCGCAAATGCGATCCCTTCAGGCAGCGATTGTTTCGATGGCCAAGACTTACCGTGTCGAGATCAGGCGGGCCATGCACGACAGCGCTTGTCCGGGAACAAAGGAGAATTCCATGTTTGTACGCGTTATGACAGGCGGGGCCGTCGCGGCTCTGACGGGCGTTGCGATGCTGGTGATTTCGGCGAGTTCGGCTTCGGCCTTCTCGTTGTCTTCGCCGTCGCTGCAGCAGCCGATGGCGTCGTCGCACGTCGACCACGTCTGGTGGGATAGCTGGGGCCGCTGGCACCCCAATCATCCCTATTGGGGCCCCCGCTATTGGGGTCCCGTGGCCCCGGTCCCGGGCCAGGGCTGGAACATGCGCCATTGCTGGCGCGGCTACTACGGCCATCTCCACTGCAACTACTGACGGCGAACGGTTGCGGCGCGGCGCCTTCGTCAAGAGTCGAGCTTGCTGAGCAGCCCCCGCGGAAGCGCCTGGCGCTTCCGCGATCCGCTTTGCTCCGAGCCGCCGAGGGAAGCGGGCGTCAGCCCTGCATCTTCGCCACCAGAGCGTCCGATATCTCGAAATTGGCAGTGACGTTCTGGACGTCGTCGTTTTCTTCGAGAGCGCCGATCAAGCGGAGGATCTTTTCTCCCGCTTCGTCGTCGACCGCGACAGTGTTTTGCGGGCGCCAGACCAGCGAAGCCTTGAGCGGCTCGCCGAACTTGGCCTCGAGCGCCTTTTGCGCGTCGCGCAACGCTTCGACCGAGGTGATCACTTCGTGCTCTTCCGGACCGGAGACGACGTCGTCGGCGCCGGCCTCGATCGCCGCTTCGAGCATCGCGTCGTCGCTGGCGACTTTGCGGTCGAACACGATCGATCCGACGCGGTCGAACATGAACGAAACCGCGCCGGTCTCGGCGAGCGCGCCGCCCGACTTGGTGAAATAGGAGCGCACTTCGCCCGCCGTGCGGTTGCGATTGTCGGTCAAGGCCTCGACGATGACCGCGACGCCGCCCGGCGCGTAGCCTTCGTAGCGCACTTCGTCGTAAGTCTCGCCCTCGGCGCCCGCGGCCTTCTTGATGGCGCGCTCGATATTGTCCTTGGGCATGTTTTCGGCGCGGGCGGCGAGCACCGCCGCGCGCAGGCGCGCATTCATCCCCGGGTCGGGCAGGCCCATTTTCGCCGCGACGGTGATTTCGCGCGCGAGCTTCGAGAAGAGCTTGGAGCGGATCGCGTCCTGCTTGCCCTTCTTGTGCATGATATTCTTGAACTGACTATGACCTGCCATGCCTCGCCTCAGAGATGCGCGCGGAGCGCCGCGCGCGTTTGTGAAATCGGGGCTTCCTATACGCCGCGCCTTGCGCTTAGGGAAGACGCCGGCGCTCGACGGCAAAAGGATCGAAGCCCATGAAAGCCGCGCTCGAAATCGTCCCCGGCGTCGTCCATTACCCAGGCTACCTCGACCGCGCCGCGCAAGAGGCGTTGCGCGAGGAATTGCGCGCCGTCATCGCCGTCGCGCCGCTGTTCTGTCCACGCATGCCCCGCACCGGCAAGGCGTTCTCGGTGCGCATGAGCAACTGCGGGCCGCTCGGCTGGGTCTCCGACGAGAAAGGCTACCGCTATCAGCCGACCCATCCGGCGACCGGCGCGCCCTGGCCGGCGATGCCGGCGCGGCTGCTGCAGGCCTGGGCCGAACTGGCGCCGGGCGCGCCGCCGCCCGAGGCGT
This sequence comes from Roseiarcus sp., assembly GCA_050013275.1. Classification (GTDB taxonomy): domain Bacteria; phylum Pseudomonadota; class Alphaproteobacteria; order Rhizobiales; family Beijerinckiaceae; genus Roseiarcus. Next base: position 4,290 of record JBEKFO010000073.1, read on the forward strand.
GCCTGATCAACTACTACGACCAGAACGCCCGCATGGGGCTGCATCAGGATCGCGACGAGGACGAGCTTTCCGCGCCGCTCGTTTCGCTTTCCCTCGGCGATGCGGCGTTGTTTCGCGTCGGTGGCCTGACGCGCGGCGGGCCGACCCGCTCGTTCCGCCTCGCCTCGGGCGACGCGATGACGCTCGGCGGCCCGGCGCGCCTCGCCTTCCACGGCGTCGACCGCATTTTGGCCGGAAGCTCGACCCTGCTCGCCGAGGGCGGACGGATCAACCTGACGCTGCGGCGGGTGACGCGCGCGTAGGAGCCCGGCGCGCCTATTCCCCCTTCGGCGCGGGCTTCGTTCCGCCCTTGGACACGCCGACCAGGGCGGGGCGCAGCACCCGTTCGCCGATCTTCCAGCCGCTCTGCATGACCTGGGCGACCGCGCCGGCCGGCAATTCCTCGTGGGGCTGCTCGAACATCGCCTGATGGAAATTCGGGTCGAATTTCTCGCCGAGCGGCTCCAGCTTGGTGACGCCGTGGCGCGCGAGCGCGGTCTGGAGGTCTCGCGCCGTCAGCTCGACGCCTTCGATCAAGCTCTTCAATGCGCCGTCGGCGCCGGCGCGCGCTTCCGCCGGCAGGCTGTCGAGCGCGCGCGAAAGATTGTCGGCCACGGTGAGCATTTCACGCGCGAAAGCCGCGACGCCGTAAGTGCGCGCGTCGGCGACTTCGCGTTCGGTGCGCCGACGCAGGTTTTCCATTTCCGCAAGGGCGCGCAACAGGCGATCCTTCAATTCGGCGTTTTCCGCATTGAGCTTTTCGATCACGGCGAAGCCGTCGGCCTCGCTGGGCGGCGTCGCGCCGGCCACGGATTCGGAAGTCTGCGCGTTGGTCGTATCGGTCATTTCGTCAAATTCCCCGAATTGGTCGCGCCCGATATCAGGGCTGGCGGGGGAAAAATCAAGCGCAGGGCCGCCCGCGGCGCCGCGCCTCGCCTTTTTAGAAAATCGCCAACAAATGCCTCTTGATCGCGGCCTGACGCGACGGCGAGGCGATTTTCGCCCCGGTCAGATCGGTGACGTAAAATGAATCGACCGCCTTCTCGCCGAAGGTCACGATATGCGCCGAGCCGATATTCAGGTTGAGCTTCGAGAGCGCCGAGGTCAATTCGTAGAGCAGCCCCGGACGGTCGAGCCCGGAGACCTCGAGCACCGTGTAGCGGTTGGAGAGACTGTTGTCGATCATCACCTCGGGCGGAATGGCGAAAGCGTGCACACGGGCGTCGCGCACGCGCTGCGATACGATTTCGCTGGCGCGAATTTCGCCGCGCAGCGCCTGCTCGATCGTGCGCGCGATGCGCGCGGCGCGTCGGAGCTCGTCGTCGTCGCGCTCGAACGCGCGCGACACCGAAATGGTGTCGAGAGCGAATCCGTCGGTGGTGGTGAAAATCTGCGCGTCGACGATGTTGCCGCCGGCGCCGGCGCAAGCGCCGGCGATGATCGACAGCAGGCGCGGGTGGTCGGGCGCGACGATCGTCAGCTCCGTCACGCCGCGGTAGGCGTCGGTGGCGTATTCCGTCGCCAGCGAGCACACGTCGGCCGCCATCGCATACAGCAACTTGGCGTGCGCGACCTGGTGCGCCAGATCGACCTTCAGCCAATAGGCGGGGTAATGGCGCTGCGCGTAGACGTCGAATTCCGGATCGGACCATCCGGGAAGCGCGCGCCGCAACGTCTCCTGGGCCGCGGCGACGCGCGACTTGCGGTCGATCGCCGAGTGCCCGCCGCCGAGCACGACCTCGGTCTCCCAGAACAGCGTGCGCAGCAATTGGCCTTTCCAGCCGTTCCATACGCCGGGTCCGACCGCGCGGATGTCGCTGACCGTCAGCGCGAGCAGCATCCTCAGCCGCTCCAAGGTCTGCACGATCGTGGCGAGCGATTCGGCGGTGCGGGGGTCGGCGAGATCGCGCCCCTGCGCCATGTTGGACATCGCCAGATGGTTTTGGATGAGCCAGGCGACCCGGTCGCAATCCGCCGGCGACAGGCCAAGACGCGGGCAAAGGCGGCGCGCGACCTCAGCGCCGGCGGTCGAATGATCCTCGGGGCGTCCTTTGGCGATGTCGTGCAGGAACGCAGCGACGTAAAGCGCCGTGCGGTTGGCGATGTGAGGCGCCATTTCGCTGACCAGCGGATGCTCCTCCTTGAGGCTCCCCGCTTCGATCTGGCTGAGGACGCCGACGGTGCGCAAGAGATGCTCGTCGACGGTGTAATGATGGTACATCGAGAATTGCATCAGGCCGACGACGCGGCCGAAATCGGGAATGAAGCGGCCGAGCACGCCGGATTCGTTCATGCGGCGCAGCGCGACCTCGGGCGAGCGGCGCGAGGTCAGGATTTCCAGGAACAGCCGGTTGGCTTCCGGATTGGCGCGCAGTTTGGCGTCGATGCGCTTGAGCGACTGGGTGACGAGCCGCGTCGCGTCGGGATGGATCGCCAGACTCGACCGGTCGGCGGCCCAATAGAGACGGATGAGGTTGACCGGATCGCGCTCGAACGCGTCGTCGCGAATGACGGCGATGCGGTCGTGCTCGATTCTGAAATCGACGGCGTCGGCGACGGCGCGCGGCCGGCGGCGCAAGCGGCCGAGGAAGCGGTCGAACGCCTGGGTCGGCTTGGCGTGCCGCTCCTCGAGCGCGGCGCAGACGATTGCGGTGAGATCGCCGACATCTTTGGCGACGAGGAAATAGTGCTTCATGAAGCGTTCGACGTCGGCCTGGCCGGCGCGCGCGGCGTAGCCGAGCCGTTCGGCGATCGGGCGCTGCAGGTCGAAGCTCAGGCGCTCCTCGGCGCGCCCGGTGAGAAAATGCAGGTGGCAGCGCACCGCCCACAGGAACTCCTCGCAGCGCGAGAACAGCGCAAACTCCCGATGCGAGAACAGCCCGGCCGGGACGAGCTCTTCGGCGTTGCGCACGCGATAGACGTACTTGGCGATCCAGAAAAGGGTGTTGAGATCGCGCAGGCCCCCCTTGCCCTCCTTGACGTTGGGCTCGACGAGATAGCGCGATTCGCCCGCGCGCTTGACCCGCGCGTCGCGTTCGGCGAGCTTGGCGGCGACGAATTCGCTCGCCGTCTTGGCCACGATTTCCTTGTCGAAGCGCGCGCGCAAGCGGTCGAACAGCGCCTCGTCGCCCATGATGAAACGGGCTTCGAGCAGGGCGGTGCGAATCGTCATGTCGGCGCGCGCCAGTTTCAGGCATTCCTCGATCGAGCGCGTCGCGTGGCCGACCTTCTGCTTGAGGTCCCACAGCACGTAAAGCGTCGTCTCGATGATCTTCTGCGTTTCCGGCGCCGGCGCGCCGGGCAACAGGAACAGGAGATCAATGTCCGATCCGGGCGCCAGCATCCCGCGCCCGTAGCCGCCGACCGCCACGATCGTCGGCCGCGCCGAGACCGGCAGGGTGGGGTGAAAATAGTGGATCGCCCAGTCGTGGATCGCGCGGATCAGATTGTCCTCGTGATCGGAAAGGCGCGCCGCGCAGGCGCGGCCCGTGCCGCCCTCCTCGAGCGCGCGCCGCGAGGCGGCGCGACACGTTTCCAGGCGCTCGCGAAACAATTCGACCGATTCGCGGCGGAACGCGGCGTCGTCGCCGGGCGCGTCGCGGCGCAGCGCCTCCAGCCGTTCGTCGAGGCGCGCGCGGTCGAAGCCGCCTTTCGGCGCGGCGGCGCGCGGGCGGCGAGTGTGCGAGTTCGGGACGATCGAAGTATCCATTCGGCGCTTCTATCACGGGTGGGGTCGGGGTGCGAAAAGATCGCCAGTCACGCGCTCACGTCGGCGGATCGACGCCAATTTGCACCGTCCTGCCCTGCAGGCGCGGCGCGCGGCCGATCAGGACATCCGACAGCGCCCAAAGGCGCGCGCCCGCTTCGCGAATTTTCGTCGTGACTTCATAGCGAAGCGGCGCGTCCTTGGCTTCGAACCCTTGAAACGAAAGGCCGTTTTCGGCCGCTAGGAATATCGCCCGTTCGAGGTGGAAGCGCTGCGAAACGACGATGACTCGCTCTTGGCCAAAGATCGAGCGGGCCCGCAAGACCGAATCCAGGGTGCGGAAGCCCGCATAATCCCTATAGATTCGTTGCGGCGGCACGCCGGCGGCGATGAGCGCGTCGCGCATGTCGGTCGGCTCGTCGTAACCGCCGGCCTCACGGCCGCCCCGGGCTTGATTGCCGCTGACGACGAGATATTGGACCTTGCCGCTCCTGAACAGCGCCGCTGCGGCCTCGATGCGATTGTCGAAGTAGGGATTAGGCACATTGCCGCGCAGCAGGCGCGAAGAACCCAGCACCAGCCCAACCGGTTCTGGCGTCAGCGAATCGATCGACGACGTAATGCGATCGTCGGCGCGGTCGGCGACGTATCGCCAAGCGCCCGTCGCCGCGATCGCCAATGCAATAACGGCGAGGACCGCGGCGGCGATTATCCTGCGATACATGCTTGTCCTCGTCTCGCTTTCGCCATGGCGCTGGGAAAACGCTGAAGCGTTCGCGCTCACCTCCGCTTGGCTTCGATTACGTCCCAGATCGCCGCGGCGATGTCCGCGCCGCCGAACCGCCTGACAGCCCTGAGGCCGGTCGGGGACGTCACGTTGATCTCCGTCAGATGCCCGTCGATGACGTCGATGCCGACGAAAATCAGGCCGCGACGCTTCAGCTCCGGGCCGATCGTCGCGCAGATCTCGCGTTCGCGCGGCGTGAGCTCGGTCTCTTGCGCCGCGCCGCCGCGAACCATGTTGGAGCGGATGTCGTCGCCGACCGGCACGCGGTTGACCGCGCCGAGCGGTTCGCCGTCGACCAGAATGATGCGCTTGTCGCCATAGGCGACCGCCGGCAGGAATTTCTGGATGACCCAGGGCTCGCGGAAGGTGACGGAAAAAAGGTCGAACAGCGAACCGAAATTCGGGTCCTTGGCCGCGATCTTGAACACCGCTTGGCCGCCGGCGCCGTAAAGCGGCTTCATCACCACTTCGCCGTGCTTGGCGCGAAACGCTTCGATCGCGGCGCGATCGCGCGCGATCAGCGTCGGCGGCATCAGTTCGGGAAAATCCATCACGAACAGTTTTTCCGGCGCGTCGCGCACCGCGCGGGGGTTGTTGACCACCAGCGTTTGCGGATGGATGCGCTCGAGCAGGTGCGTGGTGGTGACGTAGGCGAGGTCGAACGGCGGGTCCTGGCGCAGCAGCACCACGTCGACCTCGGCAAGGTCGACGCGCCGCGCGTCGCCGAGGCTGAAGTGTTCGCCCTGGGCGTCCTTGACGCTGAGCGGCTGGGCCTGGGTGACGACCGAAGCGCCTTCGAGGCGCAACTGTTCGGGGGTGTAGTAGAGCAGCGCGTGGCCGCGCGCCTGCGCTTCGAGCAACAGGGCGAAAGTCGAGTCGCCGGCGATGCGGATGCGCTCGATCGGGTCCATCTGCACGGCGACGGTCAATGGCATGGCGAGATTCCTGTCAGTACAGATCCAGCCTATACGCTGCGACGAGGTGACGGGGAAGCCGCCCAGGGGCGATGAACACTGCGTCGCCGCGCAGCGTTGCGCCCGCCGCCCAGGGGTTGCGCGCGAGCCAGACCCGCGCGGCGCGCGAAATGCGCCGGCGCTTGGTCTCGAGGATCGCGCTCGCGGCGTCGTCGAGATCGTCGCGCGCCTTGACCTCGACGAACGCGATCGTCTGGCCGCGCAGGACGACGAGATCGATCTCGCCGCCGGAAACCGAGAACCGGCGCGCCAGCACGCGATACCCCTTCAGCCCGAGGAGCAGCGCGGCGATCGCCTCGGCGCGCAAGCCGAAGAGATGGGCGCGCCGCCGCGCCGCGGCCGGCCGCCTGCCCATCAGCGCCGCGCGCCGGCCAGGCGCAGCGCGCGCGCATAGACCTGCCGCCGCGGCAGGCCGGTCTGCGCCGCGACCGCGGCGGCGGCGTCCTTGACGGAAAGCGCGCCGAGCGCCGCGACGATCTCGCGATCGAGCGCGTCGGCGTCGAGCGCCGCGCTCGCCTGCGGCGGGCCGACGACGATGACGATCTCGCCCTTGGGCGCGCCTTCGGCGGCGTAATGGGCGGCGAGCTCCGCGAGGGTTCCGCGGCGGGTTTCCTCGTAGAGCTTGGTCAGTTCGCGCGCGACCGCGGCGGGCCGCGGGCCGAGTTCGGCGGCGAGGTCGGCGAGCGCGGCGGCGAGCCGGCTCGGCGCCTCGTAGAACAGCAGCGTCGCCGGAATGGCGGCGAGGGCGTTGATGCGTTCGCGACGCGCCGCGGCCTTGGGCGGCAGGAAGCCTTCGAAGAAGAACCGGTCGGTCGGCAGCGCCGCGCTGGTGAGCGCCGCCAGCGCCGCCGAAGGGCCGGGGACGCTCACCAGCGCAATTCCGGCCGCCGCCGCCTCGGCCGCCAATTTGTAGCCGGGGTCGGAGATCAGCGGCGTCCCGGCGTCCGAGATCAGCGCCAACGCTTCGCCGGCGGCGAGGCGCGCGAGGATGCGCGGCCGCGCCTGCGCGGCGTTGTGCTCGTGATAGGCGACGAGCGGCGTGGAAATCTCGTAACGCTGCAACAGATGGCGGGAGACGCGGGTGTCCTCGGCGAGAACGGCGTCGGCCGCCGCCAGCGTCATGAGCGCCCGCAGCGTGACGTCGGCGAGATTGCCGATCGGCGTCGCCACGATATAGAGGCCTGGCGCGATCGGCGCGGCCTCGACGCGCGCCCCGAGCGCCGCGAAGCTGCGCGAGCGCGGCGGCCGCGGCGGCGTGTTCGATTCGTCCAGGCGGCGCGTCGCCATCTTCGCCCTGATCCTTCGACGCGATCGTCGGCCCGCGCGTCGCGGGCCCGGCTTCCCCAGCTCCCTTATCACCAGGGAATGAAAAAGCCACAATCACTGCGAAAGATGAGGATTACTCCGCTTGGGAGAGGCGCCGCCGGCGTGATCGGCGTAAAGTGCGGTCGGGTTTCGAGCGATTCGCGCTCGCGGACGAGTTTTGGGGGTGGCGATGCCGACAGGCGCCTCGTTGACGCTCACGACGCGACGGTTCGTCCGGCGAGCGTGCCAGGCGTTCGCCGGGATTCTCGTCGTGGCGCTCGCGGGCTGCAGTTCGACCGGGCTCGGTGTTTCGACCAGCCCGGAAATCAGCGCGGCGCCGGTGCCCGAGGTGCAGTCGCAGCCGCTCGCCGGTCCCACGGTCGGCGAGGCGCTGGGCGCCGGTCCGGTTCGTGTCGGCCTGATCCTGCCGCTGACGCAGAACGGCGCCCCGAGCGCGGTCGGCGTCTCGCTGCGCAACGCGGCGCAGCTCGCGATCGAAGAATCGGGAATGAACGACATCACGCTGATGATCGTCGACGATCACGGCACGCCGGACGGCGCCGCGCAAGCGGCTCAGGCGGAGATCGGCGCCGGCGCGCAAGTCATCCTGGGGCCGTTGCTGGCGGCCGAAGTGCGCGAAGTCGGACGCGTCGCCCGGGCCGCGGGACGGCCCGTCATCGCGTTCTCGACCGACGAGAGCGTCGCCTCGCCCGGCGTCTATCTCCTGTCGTTCCTGATCGAATCCTATTCCGACCGGATCGCGGAATTTGCCGCCTCGCGCGGCAAGAAGTCTTTCGCCATCCTCGCGCCGCAGAGCGACTACGCCAATGTCGCGGTCGGCGAATTCCAGCAGGCCGCCACGCGCGTCGGCGCGCGCGTCGTCACCGTCGCGCGCTACAACCCGGGCCAGCCCGACAGCGCCGTTCCGGAAATCGCCGCCGTCGCCAAACAGATCGACGCGCTGTTCATTCCCGAACAGGCGGATGGCATGAGCGCGGTCGCCACGGCGATGGCGTCGAGCGGCGTCAAGACGCAAATTCTCGGCACCGGCGTCTGGAACGATCCGCGCGTGCTGAGGCTGCCGGCGCTGCAGGGCGCCTGGTTCTCGGCGCCGGACAACGCCGGGTTCAACGCCTTCGCGCAGCGCTACAAGGCCAAGTTCAACCAGGATCCGCTGCGGCTGGCCTCGCTCGCCGACGACGCGGTCTCGCTCGCGGCGGCGCTCGCGCGCACCAAGGGCGACCAGGCGTTCTCGCAGAACGTTCTGACCAACCCCTCGGGCTTCAACGGCGTCGACGGCGTGTTCCGCTTCCGCGTCGACGGCCCCAACGATCGCGGCCTGGCGGTGATGCAGATCAGCGCCGGCGGCGCGAGCGTGGTCAGCCCGGCGCCGCAGAAATTCGCCGGCAGTTGATCGAAGCGCAGCCGAAGGCCGCTGCTGCGGGGCCGCGCGGAGAGCATACTGTCCTAGGATTGAAACAG
>JBEKFO010000074.1:0-12572 GCA_050013275.1 Roseiarcus sp.
GGTCGCGATCTCCGGGCTTTCCATGTCTTTGGCGAGGCGATCCATGTCGAGGCCGAGTTCGCGCGCGACCGCCAGCGCCTCGGCCTTGCCGATCGGCCCGTGCATCGACAGGAGTTTGTTGTGGAACTGCCAGAAACGGTCGCCGGGCAACTGATTGCGCACGGCGCTCGCCACTTTGGCCGCCTCGACGGAACCGGGGCCGAGAACCGGATAATCCTTGAGGACGAGCTTGAGATTGGGGTCGTCCTTCATCAGGCGCGCCATGTCGGGCAGGGCGCCTTTGCAATAGTGGCAGTTGTAGTCGAAGAACTCGACCAGCGTCGCCGTGCCGTTCTGGTTGCCGACGGTCGCCTGAAACTTCGAGGAGAACAGCGCGTCGGCCTGGTCGCTCACGACCTTTTGCTGTGCGGCCTCCGCAACTTGCTTGTCGTGCTTGTCGAGCGCTTCGATCGCCGCGCGCAGGACGTCGGGATTGTTGACGAGATAATCCTTCACGAACGCGCCGAGTTCTTGCTTCTGCGCCGGCGTGAACTCGTCGGCCGCCGCCATGCGGATCGGAGCGACGACGCTCGCCAGGGCGAGCGCCCCCGCGAGACAGGCGGCAAAATTGAATCTCATCACGATCTCCTGGCAGGCGTTCCCAATGAGCCTTCTTGACCCGAAACCGGTGGCGGATTCAAGGCGGCGGGCGGTTCAAGCGGCTCCATAACACAAGTCGGAGCGAAACGCTTCTCCCGGACCGATTCCGCGCGCCGAAGTTGACAGGCGCGGGCGCACGCCGACAAATGCGCGCCAGCGATCGACAACTGTATGGGAGAGGGCCATGGCTGACGGATTCTTCGGCGACATCGCGCCGGTGCGTTACGAGGGACCGGGCGGCGACAATCCTCTTTGCTATCGCCATTACGAGGCGTCTCGCGTCGTTCACGGCAAGACCATGGCCGAGCATCTGCGCCCCGCCGTCTGCTATTGGCACAATTTCGGCTGGGGTGGTTCGGACATGTTCGGCGCGCCGACCTTCGCGCGTCCGTGGGAGGGCGAGACGATGGCCGCGGCGCGCCTCAAGGCCGACGCGGCGTTCGAAATGTTCGCGCTGCTCGGCGTTCCCTTCTTCACGTTCCATGATCGCGACGTGGTTCCCGACGGCGCGAACCTCGCCGAATTCGGAGACAATCTTGCGCGCATGGTCGACATCTTCGCCGCCAAGATGCAGGCCTCGGGGGTCAAGCTGCTGTGGGGCACCGCCAATCTGTTCTCGCATCCGCGCTACATGGGGGGCGCGGCGACCAATCCCGATCCGGACGTCTTCGCTTACGCGGCGGCGCAGGTGAAGAACGCGATCGACGCGACGCACCGGCTCGGCGGCGCCAATTACGTCCTGTGGGGCGGACGCGAGGGCTACGAGACCCTGCTCAACACCGATCTCAAGCGCGAGCTCGATCAGCTCGGCAGGTTCTTGTCGCTAGTCGTTGATTACAAACACAAGATCGGCTTTAAGGGCGTGATCCTGGTCGAGCCCAAGCCGCAGGAGCCGACCAAGCACCAATACGATTTCGACGTGTCGACCGTGTACGGCTTCCTGCAGCGCTTCGGCTTGGAAAAGGAAGTCCGGGTCAACATCGAAGTCGGCCACGCGGTGTTGGCGCACCACAGCTTCGAGCATGAAGTCGCGACCGCCGCTGCGCTCGGGATCCTCGGCTCGGTCGACGGCAACCGCAACGACTATCAGTCGGGCTGGGATACCGATCAGTTCCCCAACAACGCCGCCGAACTGGTTCCTGCCTTCTATCACATCCTCAAGGCCGGCGGCATCGCGCCCGGCGGGTTCAACTTCGACGCCAAGGTTCGCCGTCAATCGATTGATCCTGTTGACCTTCTCTATGGCCACATCGGCGGACTCGATACCTGCGCGCTGGCGCTCGAAGCGGCCGCGCGGCTGATCGAGGACGGCAAATACGACGCGCTCCTCGCCGAGCGTTACGCGGGCTGGGACGCGCCGGCGGCCAAGGCGATGCTTGTCCCCGGCGCGTCGCTCGACGCGATCGCGGCGCACGTCGCCAAGCAGAAGATCGAGCCGAAGCCGCGCTCCGGGCGGCAGGAATTTCTCGAGAACTTGCTCAACCGCTATCTCTGAGGGCGGGCCATCGTTGCGAGGGCGCTAGAACTCGACCTCCAGCTCCTCGATCTCCTCTTTCTCGGCGAGCGCGGCCTCGCGCCATTCGGCCATTGCGGGCCAACGCCAGATGCGGTCGGCGTAGGTTTGGAGGGGACCGTCGAGCGCGACGCCGTAGGTGCGGAAGCGGCTGACGACCGGCGCGTACATCGCGTCGGCGATGGAGATCTCGCCGAACAGGTACGGGCCGCCGTACGCCGCGAGGCATTCGCGCCAGATGGCGAGGATGCGCTCGATGTCGGCCTTCGCCTTCGACCAGATCTTGAAGCCGGGAAAATGCGCCTTGATGTTCATCGGCAGCGCTTGGCGCAGCGAGACGAAGCCCGAATGCATTTCGCCGCAGACCGAGCGGCAATGGGCGCGCTCCGCCTGATTCTTAGGCAGTAGACCGGCGCCTGGCGCGATTTCGTTCAGGAACTCGCCGATGGCGAGCGTGTCCCAGACGCGCAGGCCATTGTAAGTGAGACACGGGACCAGGATCGACGGCGAAAGAAGAAGAATCTCGGCGCGCGCATCCGCGTCATCGGGCGCGACGGCGACTTCGTCGAACTCGATTCCGGCGAGCTTGGCCATCAGCCAACCGCGCAGCGACCAGGACGAATAGTTCTTGCTGCTCAAGCTCAACGTCGCTCTCGGCGTGGCGATCTCGGCGGTCTTTTTCGACATGGGTCCGACCTAAGAGCGTTGAGCGGCGGCGCGGTGACGGGGAGCCGATTGCGATCCCATTCCTTCGCCGTCGCGGCGGCGAGCGCGGCGGGAGGCGCGCCATCCGCCCGCAAAGCGGGCCGCAAACGTCGAAGCGGAAGGCTCCCCGTCGAGCACCCCTTTAGCAAGCGACGTGCCAGTGGCATATCGCTTGCTTCCCTGACCGTCGCAGCAGCGGGCGACGCCATGATGTACGACGCGTATCAGGGTTTGGCCGATCTCGGCGAGCGCGTCCGCGTCCTCGCCGCGAACGCCGAGGCGATTCTGAAAGCCTGGTCGTCCCAGCCCTGCGCTTCGCCGTGGCGGCGCATGGCGGCCTATTACGAATTGATCGCGCTCGCCGGCTTCACCCACGCGCGGCCCGATTACGGCGTCGACAGCGTCGAAATTGGCGGGCAGGCGATTCCGGTCGAAGAACGCGCCGTTCTGGCGACGCCGTTCTGCCAGTTGCTGCATTTCCAAAGGGCGGGCGGGGCGAGCGATCCCAAGATTCTTCTCGTCGCGCCGATGTCCGGTCATTTCGCCACTCTGCTGCGCGGCGCCGTCCGCACGTTGCTGCGCGACCATCAGGTCTATGTCACGGACTGGATCAATCCGCGCAACGTCAAGCAAGAGGCGGGCGGATTCGGCCTCGACGACTACACCCAGCACCTCGTTGATTTCGTCCATCACCTCGGCGAGGATTGCCATATCGTCGCGGTGTGCCAGCCGACGGTTTCGGCGCTGGCGGCGACTGCGGCGATGGCCGAGGAGGGCGGGGCCGTCCAGCCCGCGAGCCTGACGCTTATGGCCGGGCCGATCGACGCGCGCATCGCGCCGACCAAGGTCAACGAACTCGCGCAGGGCAAGCCGATCGAATGGTTCCGCGACAATCTGATCGGCGTCGTGCCCGCCAAGTTCGAGGGCGCCGGACGGCGCGTCTATCCCGGCTTCCTGCAACTCTGCGCCTTCATGAACATGAACGCCGAGCGCCACGCCAAGTCTTTCGCCGATCTGTTCCATCATCGCGTCGCCGGGGAATCGGAGAAAGCCGACGCGATCCGCGAGTTTTATAAGGAGTATTTCGCGATCATGGACATGAGCGCAGATTTCTACCTCGAGACGGTCGATCAGGTTTTTCAGCGCTATCTCCTGCCGCGCGGCGAGATGGCGTTCAAAGGACGCAAGATCGAGCCGCGTGCGATCCGCAAGACGTTCCTCCTCACCGTCGAGGGCGAGAAGGACGACATCTGCGCGGTCGGGCAGACGCTCGCCGCGCAGGATCTGTGTTCCGGCCTTCGGCCGTACATGAAGACCCATCACCTGCAGGCCGGGGTCGGCCATTACGGGGTGTTCAATGGCCGCCGCTGGGAGACGCAGGTCTATCCCGTGCTGCGCAACCACATTCAGGCGGCGCGCTGAGCTTGTCCTCTCGGGCTCGCGGCGGCATGGTGCGGCTTCGGCTGATCGCAGGCGAAGGGGGCAGCGCGCATGGAGAACATGGAGACGGCGGGCTCGCATCGCGAGCGCGCGCTGACGATTCTCGGAGCGCCGGTCGAAGCGGGGGCGGGGCTCGCCGGCGCTGCGATGGGTCCGGCGATGCTGCGCGTCGCGGGTCTCGCGCGCACGCTCGCCGCGCTCGGCTGCGACGTGGAAGATCCCGGCGATCTCGCTCTGTCCCCGGCTGCGGCGCCGATCGCCGCGCCGAAGCGCGCGGCGCGCAACTTCGCGCAAGTCGCGGCTTGGGCGCGGCTCGTCTGCCGCAAGACTTACGAGACCAAGAAGGCCGGGCGAACGCCGATCCTCGTCGGCGGCGACCACAGCCTGGCGATGGGCTCGGTCGCCGGTGCCGCGCGCCACGCGGCGGAGGCCGGCCGCGAGTTGTTCGTGCTGTGGCTCGACGCCCATACCGATTTCAACACGCCGGCGACTTCGCCTTCAGGCAACCTGCACGGCATGGCCGCGGCGATGCTGTGCCGCGAGCCGGGCTTCGAAGGTCTGCTCGGCGACGAGCCGCACGGCTTCGTCGAACCGCGCAATCTGCATCTCTTCGGCGTCCGCTCGATCGACGACGGCGAACGGCGCCTGCTGCGCGCGCGCGGCGTCGACGTCGTCGACATGCGCGTGCTCGACGAATACGGCGCGGCGGCGTCGATACGACGGATCATCGAGCGCGTGCGCTCGTGCGACGGCGTCTTGCACGTCAGCTTCGATCTCGACTTCATCGACCCGTCGCTGGCGCCGGGCGTCGGCACCCCCGTGCCGGGCGGCGCCACTTTCCGTGAGGCGCACCTGACGATGGAGCTGCTATACGATTCCGGCTTGGTTGGTTCGGTCGATCTCGTCGAGCTCAATCCGTTTCTCGACGAGCGCGGCAAGAGCGCAACGCTCGTGGTCGATCTCGCCGCGAGCTTGTTCGGCCGCAAGGTCTTCTGACGCGAACTCGGCGGTTCGGGCGCTCGCGGCGGCGCGGAGCGGGGCGTCACGGCGGCCGGGCGGCGTCGTAGGGCGCGGCAGGGCGCAAATGCAAACGCTCGACGGTGTGTTACAAATTACAAAAATAGTCATTTGAATGGCTAACTTTTACGCTTTCTAGGGAGTTAAGAAGCGCGACGCGCCTTTGTAACATATTGACATTATTACGTAATAAAATTCCGTTACTCTTTCGGAGTCCACCCGGGAGGCCGCTGGGCCGAAAGTTCGACTTGATCGCGAAACGCGATGAGGCGATACGACCGGGCGGTTCTTGGCCGCACGCCTCGCTGTCGCGGCAAACTCGAAAGACGGACAAATCCCATGGCGCGTAAGAAGATTGCTTTGATCGGGGCCGGCCAGATCGGCGGCACCCTTGCCCACCTGGCCGCGCTGAAAGAACTCGGCGACATCGTGCTCTTCGACATCGTCGACGGCGTGCCGCAGGGCAAGGCGCTGGATTTGGCCGAATCCGGTCCGGTCGAAGGCTTCAACGCCAAGCTTTCGGGCGCGAGCGACTACGCCGCGATCGCCGGCGCCGATGTCGTCATCGTCACCGCCGGCGTGCCGCGCAAGCCGGGCATGAGCCGCGACGACCTGCTCGGCATCAATCTGAAGGTCATGGAGGCCGTCGGCGCGGGCCTCAAAGCGAACGCGCCCGACGCCTTCGTCATCTGCATCACCAACCCGCTCGACGCCATGGTTTGGGCGCTGCAGAAATTCTCCGGCCTGCCGACAAATAAGCTCGTCGGCATGGCGGGCGTGCTCGACTCGGCGCGCTTCCGCTATTTCCTCGCCGAGGAGTTCAACGTCTCCGTCGAGGACGTCACCGCCTTCGTGCTCGGCGGCCACGGCGATGACATGGTGCCGTCGGTGCGTTACTCGACGGTGGCCGGCGTGCCGCTGCCCGATCTCGTCAAGATGGGATGGACGACGCAAGCGCGGCTCGACGCGATGGTCGAGCGCACCCGCAAGGGCGGCGGCGAAATCGTCAACCTCTTGAAGACCGGCTCGGCCTTCTACGCCCCCGCCGCCTCCGGCATCGCCATGGCCGAGGCCTATCTGAAGGATCAGCGGCGGGTGCTGCCCTGCGCGGCGCATCTGACTGGCCAATACGGCGTCACCGGCACATACGTCGGCGTGCCCACGGTGATCGGCGCCGGCGGCGTCGAGCGCATCATGGAAATCGCGCTCGACGAGGCGGAGAAGGCGATGTTCGCCAAGTCGGTAGCCGCGGTCCATACGCTGATGGAGGCCTGCAAGGCGATCAACCCGGCGCTTGCCGCCTAAAGTTTCCGACCCTGGTGCCTTCGAAAGCGAGCGACGATTCATGAACATCCACGAATACCAAGCGAAGGCGGTGCTGGCCGCCTTCGGCGCGCCGGTGTCGGCCGGCAAACCCGCCTTCACGCCCGACGAAGCGGTCGCCGCGGCCAAGGAGCTTCCCGGCCCGCTCTACGTCGTCAAGAGCCAGATCCATGCCGGCGGGCGCGGCAAGGGCCGCTTCAAGGAGGCTTCGGCCGGCGACAAGGGCGGCGTGCGGCTCGCTCGCTCGATCGAGGAGGTCAAGCAGTTCGCGACGCAGATGCTCGGCGCGACTTTGGTGACCGTGCAGACGGGGCCGGCTGGAAAACAAGTCAACCGGCTCTATATCGAGGACGGCTCGTCGATCGACAAAGAGTTCTACCTTTCCGCGCTGGTCGATCGCGTCGCCAGCCGCGTCGCCTTCGTCCTTTCCACCGAGGGCGGCGTCAATATCGAGGACGTCGCCCACAAGACGCCGGAGAAGATCCATTCCTTCTCGATCGATCCGGCGACCGGCGCGATGGCGCACCACGGTCGCGCTGCGGCGCGCGCTCTCGGCCTGACCGGCGATCTGGCCAAACAGGCGGAGGGCTTGATCGCCAAGCTCTATGCGGCGTTCGTCGCCAAGGACATGTCGATGCTGGAGATCAATCCGCTGATCGTCACCACCGGCGGCCAGCTCAAGGTGCTCGACGCCAAGGTCTCGTTCGACGACAACGCGCTTTACCGCCATCCCGACATTCTGGCGCTGCGCGACGAGAGCGAGGAGGACGCCAAGGAGATCGAGGCCTCCAAGCACGACCTCAACTACGTCGCGCTCGACGGCGCGATCGGCTGCATGGTCAACGGCGCCGGCCTCGCCATGGCGACGATGGACATCATCAAGCTCTACGGCGAAAGCCCCGCCAATTTCCTCGACGTCGGCGGCGGCGCCTCCAAGGACAAGGTCACCGCCGCGTTCAAGATCATCACCGCCGATCCGAACGTGAAGGGCATCTTGGTCAATATCTTCGGCGGCATCATGCGCTGCGACGTGATCGCCGAAGGCGTCATCGCCGCGGTCAAGGAGATGGGCCTTAAGGTGCCGCTGGTGGTGCGGCTCGAGGGCACCAACGTCGACGTGGGCAAGAAGATCATCCGCGAGTCGGGTCTCAACGTCATCCCGGCGGACGATCTCGACGACGCGGCGCAGAAAATCGTGGGAGCGGTCCGCTCCGCCGCCAAGGGAGCGCGCTGATGTCCGTCCTCATCGACAAGAACACCCGCGTCCTTACCCAAGGCTTCACCGGCAAGAACGGCACGTTCCATTCGGAGCAGGCGATCGCCTACGGCACCAAAGTGGTCGGCGGCGTCTCCCCGGGCAAGGGCGGCTCGATCCATCTCGGCCTGCCCGTGTTCGACACCGTCGCCGAGGCGCGCGAGACGACCGGCACCGACGCTTCGGTGATCTACGTGCCGCCGCCGGGCGCGGCGGACGCGATCTGCGAGGCGATCGCGGCGGAAATCCCGCTCATCGTCTGCATCACCGAGGGCATCCCGGCGCTCGACATGGTCAAGGTCAAGCGCGCGCTGCAAGGCTCCAAGTCGACGCTCGTCGGGCCCAATTGCCCCGGCGTGATGACCGCGGGCGAATGCAAGATCGGCATCATGCCGGGCAACATCTTCCAACCCGGCAGCGTCGGCATCGTCTCCCGGTCGGGAACGCTAACCTACGAAGCGGTGTTCCAGACGACGCGCGAAGGCCTCGGCCAGACCACCGCCGTCGGCATCGGCGGCGATCCAGTCAAAGGCATGGACTTCATCGAAGCGCTCGAATTGTTCCTCGCCGACCCGAAAACCAAGTCGATCATCATGATCGGCGAGATCGGCGGCCAGGCCGAGGAGGACGCGGCGCAGTTCCTCAAGGACGAGGCGAAGAAGGGGCGCTCGAAGCCGGTGGTCGGCTTCATCGCTGGGCGCACCGCGCCCCCGGGGCGCCGCATGGGCCACGCCGGCGCGATCATCGCCGGCGGCAAGGGCGGCGCCGAGGACAAGATCGCGGCGATGGAGGCGGCGGGCGTCCGCGGCGCGCCATCGCCGGCGCGGCTCGGCAAGACGCAGGACGACGTCCAGCACCGCAAGTCACAGGAGGCCGGAGATGACGCGGCAGGACATCAATCAGGCGTTGCTGCAGACGTCGTTCCTTTATGGCGTCAACGGCGCGTACATCGAGGCGCTGCACGCTCGCTACGAGAAGGATCCGTACTCGGTCGAGGCGGGCTGGCGGGAATTCTTCGACGCGCTCGGCGACGACCCGGCGAGCGTCGAGAAGACCGCCGAAGGCGCCTCGTGGCGCCGTCCGCAATGGCCCGCCACGCCAAAGGGCGATTTGATCAACGCGCTCGACGGCGATTGGCCGGCGACGGAAAGGGCGGTCGCCGACAAGCTGCGCGCCCGGGCGGCGGTCGAGCCCGAGGCGCCGCCGAGCGAAGACGCGATCCGCCGCGCCACGCGCGACAGCGTGCGCGCGCTGATGATGATCCGCGCCTACCGCATGCGCGGCCATCTGCACGCCAATCTCGATCCGCTCGGCCTCGAGCCGCAGAAGGATCATGAAGAGCTTCATCCCGCGACCTACGGCTTCCTCGAATCCGATTACGACCGCAAGATTTTCATCGATCACGTGCTCGGGCTGGAATTCGCCACGGTGCGCGAGATGCTTGCGATCCTGCGCCGCACCTATTGCGACACCATCGGCTTCGAATTCCTCCATATTTCCGATCCTGCGGAAAAGGCGTGGATCCAGGAACGCGTCGAGGGGCCCGGCAAGGAGATCCACTTCACCAAGGAAGGCAAGCGCGCGATCCTCAGCAAACTCGTCGAGGCCGAGGGCTTCGAGAATTTCTTCGACATCAAATACCCCGGCGGCAAGCGCTTCGGCCTCGACGGCGCGGAGGCGATGATCCCGGCGCTCGAGCAGATCATCAAGCGCGGCGGGCAGCTCGGCCTCAAGGAGATCGCGTTGGGGATGGCCCACCGCGGGCGCCTCAACGTGCTCAGCCAGGTGATGGGCAAACCGCACCGCGTCATTTTTCACGAGTTCAAGGGCGGCTCGGCCGCGCCCGACGAAGTCGAGGGATCGGGCGACGTCAAGTATCATCTGGGCGCGTCGTCGGATCGCGAGTTCGACGGCAATCAGGTGCATTTGTCGCTGACCGCCAATCCCTCGCATCTCGAGATCGTCGATCCCGTCGTGCTCGGCAAGGTGCGCGCCAAGCAGGATCAGCTCGACGACTATATCGAGCGCGTGAAGGTGCTGCCGCTGCTCATCCACGGCGACGCGGCCTTCGCGGGGCAGGGCGTCGTCGCCGAATGCTTCACCCTTTCCGGCTTGCGCGGCCATCGCACCGGCGGCTCGGTGCATTTCATCGTCAACAACCAGATCGGCTTCACCACCTATCCGCGCTACTCGCGCTCTTCGCCGTATCCATCCGACGTCGCCAAGCTGGTCGAGGCGCCGATCTTTCACGTCAACGGCGACGATCCCGAGGCGGTGGTGTTCTGCGCCAAGGTCGCCACCGAGTATCGGCAGCGCTTCCACAAGCCGGTCGTCATCGACATGTTCTGCTACCGTCGCTTCGGCCACAACGAAGGCGACGAACCGGGGTTCACCCAACCGCTGATGTATCGCAACATCCGCGCGCATCCCACGACGCTGCAGATCTACGCCCAAAAACTCGTCGAAGAGCGGATCGTCACCCAGGGCGAAGTCGACAAGATGCGCGGCGACTGGCGCCATCGCCTTGAAGCCGAATTCGAAGCGGGCCAGGCCTATGTCGCCAACAAAGCCGATTGGCTCGACGGACGTTGGGCCGGCTTCAAGGCCGCGCAGGACTTGGCCGACGACGACCGGCGCGGCGAGACCGGCGTCGATGTCGCGCGCCTGCGGCAAATCGGCGAGCGCATCACCACGGCGCCGCCGGGCTTCAGCGTCCACAAGACGATCCAGCGGTTTCTCGACAATCGCCGCGCGACGATCGAGAGCGGCGAGGGGATCGACTGGGCGACCGGTGAGGCGCTCGCGTTCGGCACGCTGCTCGACGAAGGCCTTCCCGTGCGCATCTCCGGCCAGGACAGCGAACGCGGCACGTTCTCGCAGCGCCACTCCGTGCTCATCGATCAGCAGAGCGAAGCGCGCTACATCCCGCTCAACCACATCCGCGACGGACAGGCGCGATTCGAGGTCATCAACTCGATGCTCTCGGAGGAGGCGGTGCTCGGGTTCGAATACGGCTATTCGCTCGCCGAGCCGAACGCGCTGACGCTTTGGGAGGCGCAGTTCGGCGACTTCGCCAACGGCGCTCAGGTCGTCGTCGATCAGTTCATCTCTTCGGGCGAGCGCAAGTGGCTGCGCATGTCCGGCCTGGTCTGCCTGTTGCCGCACGGCTACGAGGGCCAGGGGCCGGAGCATTCCTCCGCACGGCTGGAACGCTTTCTCCAGCTCTGCGCCGAGGACAACATGCAGGTCGTCGTCCCCTCGACCCCGGCCAATTTCTTCCATGTGCTGCGGCGGCAGTTGAAACGCGACATCCGCAAGCCGCTGATCGTCATGTCGCCGAAGTCGATGCTGCGCAACAAGCGGGCGGTGTCGAACATCGACGCGTTCGCGGCCGGCTCGAGCTTTCATCGCCTGCTGTGGGACACCGCGGAAACGCACAAGGGCGAGAAGATCAAGCTGACGCGCGACGACAAGATCCGCCGGGTCATCCTGTGCGCGGGCAAGGTCTATTACGATCTCTACGAGGAGCGCGAGAAGCGTGGGATCGACGACGTCTACCTTATGCGCGTCGAGCAGCTCTATCCGTTCCCGCTCAAGAGCCTGGTCAAGGAGCTCACGCGGTTCAAGAAAGCCGAAGTAATCTGGTGCCAGGAAGAGCCGAAGAACATGGGCGCTTGGAGCTTCGTCGAACCCTATCTCGAATGGGTGCTGGGCCAGGTCGGCGGCAAGTCCAAGCGGGCGCGCTACGCCGGACGTCCGGCCGCCGCGTCGCCCGCGACCGGTCTGATGTCCAAGCACCTCGCCCAGCTCAAGGCCTTCCTCGACGAGTGCTTCGCATGAGGCGCACGCTTTCGCTCGACCCTTGTGCGGCGACGGACCGAGGCGAGTGAGATGCCTCATTTCCTCTGCCGTTTGTCGCCGCCGCGCAAGACCTTCCTGGCCGACATGGCGCCGGAGGCGCGCGAACTGATGCGCGCGCATCAGGCCTATTGGCGCCCGTTCGTCGACTCGGGAACGGTGATCGCGATCGGTTCCGTCGCAGACCCCGCCGGGGCGTGGGGCGTCGCGATCCTCGAGGCGGCGTCGGCCGAGGCGGTCAAAGCGCTCCAGGTTCGCGATCCCGTCATCGCCGCCAATTGCGGATTTCATTACGAAACCTATCCGATGCCGTCGATTTCGATACGTCCCATCGAACCGCTCGCGGCGGTTTCTTCCGTTACCCCTTGAAAAAGAAGGGCGCCGCTCGCGGCGCAGGAAAAGCATGGCCACTGAAATTCGCGTCCCGACCCTCGGCGAGTCGATCTCGGAAGCGACCGTCGGCAAGTGGTTCAAACAGCGCGGCGACGTCGTGAAGGCGGACGAACCGCTGGTCGAACTGGAGACCGACAAGGTGACGCTGGAGGTCAATGCGCCGACCGCCGGCGTGCTGACGGAGATCGCCGCCGAGACTGGGCAGACGGTGGCGATCGGCGCGCTGCTGGGCGGGCTCTCCGTTACGGCCGGCGCGGCCGC
The DNA here is from genome assembly GCA_050013275.1 of Roseiarcus sp. Taxonomy (GTDB): domain Bacteria; phylum Pseudomonadota; class Alphaproteobacteria; order Rhizobiales; family Beijerinckiaceae; genus Roseiarcus. The sequence continues at coordinate 12,405 of JBEKFO010000074.1, forward strand.
AGCCGCGGCGCCCGCGAGCCCCGCCGCCGCGCCGAAGGCCGCCGCCGCGCAAAGCGCGATGCCGCCCGCGCCCTCGGCGGCCAAGCTCGCAAGCGAGAACGCGCTCGATCTCGCCCTCGTCGCCGGCAGCGGCAAGCGCGGCCAGGTTCTCAAGGGCGACGCGCTCGA
>JBEKFO010000075.1:0-18387 GCA_050013275.1 Roseiarcus sp.
CGGGTTCGGCAGGCCGTGAGCTTCGGACGCCACCGAGATCGCCGCCAGCCGCCGGATGAGCGTGGCGACTTTCAGCGTCGTCGCGGGCGCGGCGATATAGGCGGCAAGCTCGGCGTCGGACTCAGGAATGGCGCCGTCGCATGCCGCGAAGTGGTCGAGATCAGCCCGATAGGCGCGTCGCGTCGCCGGAGCGATCCCGGTCTCGACGAAGCGCTGGACCAAGGCGTCCAAGTTGTTCGCGCAATTAATGGCGCCAGACGATACCGTGATCGACCGCTGATCAGGGGCTATAATGCCTTCGCTCTCGGCCTCATCGACCCCGTTCGTGGGTCTCGATAATTGAGGGTTATCCGGGGTCAGAGTGCGAGGTTGGAGGCGGGGGGCCGCTTCGGTCGAGCTGTGTTCATCGTTCCTCACGCGGCCGTCGCCCTCTGGATGACCGAGAGGACGGCGCGCTCTGTGTTCTGCTGGCCAGCAGCGTTCGCCTTACCGCCGTTGTTCGAGATCGGATCGACGAACGAGTCGCATTGCCGAGGCTCGAGGTACGGAACGCCACACTGGGCGCCTGAGAGCGGCCTGCGGCCCTTCATCATGATCTTCAGAACGCCGACCGAGTGCCGCCGAGCGAACTCTAGCAGCTCGTTCCAGTCGCTCGTTGTCGAGTGTTGGTAAGGAGCGCTCGGTTCGGATGAATTTGATTCCATAAAGTCTTCTTCCCCAGAGATATAGACGAACAAAAGCAATGTATACGAACATGACAAATCGTATATGTGTTGACAATAACATCATTGATAATCCCCGTATCGCCGATTCGCGCTATTTTGTGCGTTCTGCCACGGACCTTTCATTATTTAATATTTGTCGCGGCGATGTATGACGTCTATTTGCCAGAGCACGTAGCAACGTAGTCCGTTGTGAACTCGCTATATAGACAAATAGATTCTGACAGAGAAAGTCGACGATAGCAGTTCAACGTCCGTGTCTCGCTATTGTATGAATCAAATCACCACGGCGGCGTGAAATTGAACGAGGATTTAGAGCAGATGACTATCAAGCCGACCAAACCTGGAATGCCGTTCGCAAATTCCGCGATCGCCAAATTTCTCGACAAACAGATCGACAACCTGAAGGGCGTCAAAACGCAGCGCGAAATTGCTGATGAGATTGGCTACGACAATCCCAATATGATCTCGATGTTCAAGCGCGGCGAAGCGAAGGTGCCGCTGGATAAGATCCCGCAGTTGGCCAAGGCGTTAGGCGTCGACGCCGCGCATCTCTTCCGGCTCGCGCTGGAGCAATACTGGCCCGATCAGGCCAAGCTGATCCTCGACATCTTCGGTCGCACCGCCACCGAGAACGAGGAGGCGATCCTCTTGAAGAAGTGGAGGGTGGCCAGTCGTGACATGGACCCAGCTTCGAGCGCGAGGATCGAGACCGTTGTGAAGACAATGCTTGAGGATCTGTTCGGCAAGTAGCTTTAGCCGAAGATGTCGGAGATAAGTTAGATATCGATCGTATGTCGTTATTAGGTGCATGAATAACCAACGTGCACCTAAAGTCATAAAGCTATAGTCAACTTGATGGGGAATTGAAAGACATGAGCAGTGAGTCGAACAGTTCGCAAACATCGTGCGTAAAATCGTCGATCGCCAGATTCATCGATGCGCGGATCGACAGTCTGAAGGGTCTTAAGAGCGAATTGGAGATTGCCAGTGATCTTGGCTGCGAATCAACAATTAAAATTTCTATGCTTAGGCGCGGCGACCTGAAGGTGCCGCTCGATAGCGTCCCGCGACTAGCTAGGGCCCTTCGCGTTGACGCCGGGCATCTCTTCCGACTTGCGCTCGCGCAGTATTTTCCTGACCACGCCAAGCTGCTGTTCGATATCTTCGGTTGCCCCCTCGAGGCGAACGAAGAGGCCATCCTCATGAACAAGTGGAGGGCCGTCGGTTGCAAGATGGACGCGCTCTCGGAGGTAAGGATCCGAGCCGCCATAGACGTCATGATCGAGGTCATGTTCGGTCAGCAGAGGTAGCAGGAGCGGATTGCGTCGGTCTCGCTTGGTCAAGAAAAGCCGAATGCCGATGGCCGGCGCTGGGATCAGTGCGCCCGCGATACGATCAAACTTGGTTCCTGATACGAAGGAGAGGAATGCTGGACGCCGGAACCGTGCGCCGTCACACGCTCCCCTCGGAGCCACCTAAGAGCCCTGAGCTATAACTGGCCTTGGCGGGATGGAAGTTGGCGCCATTCGCTTCGATGCCATCAGGCGGGGTGCGTTATTGATCGGGCTTCGGCTACATGCCGAAACATGAACGACTTGCGGGAGAAAAGCCACGAACCCAGCGATGAAGCCCAATGGCGCACCTTCGCTCGCGACGTTGACGCTTGGAGGAAATAGGAACAAAATAGCAACGTCAATCTTGGTCCAGCGGTGTGCCGACTTTGGAATTTTTGCGGTACAGCTCAAGGAGACCCGAGTTGTCGCTCGTGATCTATTACGTAGCGATGCCATCCCGATATCTTGACGATGGCGAAATCGTTGGCGGCGAATCCAAGGAATGCAGAAATTCCACCAAAGTACGGTCGATTGCGGCGACGATGGCGACCGACCCGAATAACTGCGGCGCGATCGCGTTCTCTCGAACCGGCGACCGAGCGATCGGCGAGTTTGAGGACCCGGTCATCATCGCGCAGCTGGGCGAGGTCGATGAAGCCTTGATGTGACGACCGCGATGAAGTGAGGTTGCGCGGACTTCTGTCGAACCAACCGTCCGGAGTCGTCCACGCCGCCTAGCGCAGGGCGATGCAGTCCTTTCGACCCAGCTTCGGAGCAAGATCTTGCCGCCCTTGAAGCCTACAGATCCAAGTGATGCGGAGAGCGCGCCGAGCGCCGCGAAAACCTGCGCACTGACGGAAATGGGATTTGAGGCGCTGCTGCGGGAGGGCGCTGCAAGACTCGTTTCCGGCGACGCGCAAGCTGCGAGACATGCGCTGGCGGCGGCCTTACAGATCAACCCGAGAAGCTTGGAGGCTCTCAATAATCTTGGAGTCGCATGCAAGCGGCTTGGAGATCCTGCGGCGGCGCTGGCGCATTTCGATAAGGCGCTTGCGCTGGCGCGATTCGACGCCGTCGCTCTGCATAACCGAGGCGCAGTCTTGTTCGCGCTCGGGCGTCTCGGAGAGGCGGTCGACAACGACATTCTTCTTCTAAGCCTTGGCGTCGACGATGACGGAACGCGGAACCGCTTGATGGAATCTCTGGCGCGCCTCGATGCTCGTGACGACAAACCGAGCCGCATCACAAGCCGCGAGTTGCAGTTTCGTCGCGCATCGCGATGGAAGCGCGCTGGCCAATTCGAGCGAGCAGTAGCCGTTTACGACGGCCCACTGGCGTACGATCCCGCCGCGCGAATGCTTTCCTGTTGCGCTGAACTGCGTCTCGTCCCCGAGGACGATCGCGCGGTCCGGACTGCGCGCGCGCGCTTCGCGCGCAAGCTAGCCGCGCTAGTCGCTAATCCCAAGGCGCTTGCAGCGGGCGGTCTCGAGGGGCCCTTGGCGCACGCGGCGCCCGCCGCCCTGGCCTATTTGGGTGACGGCGAAAAGGAACTGCAGGCGACTTTCGGAGCGCTGGTCGCCGAGGCTGTGGCGCTGTGCGCGCCGCCGGCTGCGCCGACTCGCCCACCCCGGCAGGGCGAAAAGATCCGTGTCGGATTTGCATCCGCGTTTTTTCGCGACCACGTAAATTGGCGGATGCCGATGAGCGGTTGGGTCAAAAATCTCGACCGTCGGCGTTTTGACGTGTTCGGCTATTCGCTTGGCGACCTCCGCGACGACGCCACGGCGGCGGCACAGGCCGTCTGCACGCGGTTCACGCATGGCCGACGCCCTGTCAGCGAATGGCGCGAACGCATTCTTCACGACGCGCCGCACGTGCTGATCTACCCCGGCCTTTGGCTCGACGACCAAAGCCATCTTCTCGGCGCGCAACGTCTCGCGCCTTTGCAGTGCGCAAGTTGGGGGAATCCGACGACGACGGGGCTCCCGACGATCGACGCCTATCTGTCATGCGCGGCGATGGAGCCTGCCGACGCGTCTACGCACTATACGGAAACGCTCGTCGCTTTGCCGGGGCTGTCTTCGCCCATCGCCACGCCGGTGCGACGCGATGCGGGGCCGTCGCGCGAGGCGCTCGGCCTGCGCGAGGATGTTCCCGTGTTCTGGGTTGGCCATGCGCCGGCGAAATTCTTGCCGCGTCACGACGAGGTCCTGGCCCGGATCGCCGCCCGCGTTCCGCGCGCGCAATTCATCTTCACGCGGCTCGTTGAAGTGGTCGGCGGCGATATCAGATTCATGGAGCGGATCGATCGCGCATTCTCGCGTTTCGGTCTCAACTCGCGCGACCGTTGCGTATTTCTGCCGCCGACCGGACCGGAGGCGTTTCGCGCGCGCATGGGCGTTGCCGATCTCTATCTCGACTGCCTCGACTGGTCCGGCTTCAACACGACTATCGACGCGCTAGCTCACGACTTGCCGATCGTCTGCTCACCGGGGGCCTCGATGCGCGCGCGCCACACCGCCGGCATGCTTTCGCTGATGGGGCTCGGCGACCTCGTCGCACCGGACGCCGGGGCCTATGTCGAGGCCGCGGTCGCCCTCGCCGGCGATCGTGATCGGCGCGCCGCGCAGCGTCGCCGCATCGCGTCGGCGAAGGCCATGCTTTTCGACGACCGAAGCGCGATATCGGCGCTAGAGGACTTTATCGCGAACCGCTTCCGCTGACGCGCAGGCGGCGCGTGTTGGCGGAGACGGCGACGTGTGAGCCTTACGCCAGTCGTCGGCCAGCCGTCCGACGCCTGTAAGCACGGCGCTTTGGCGTTGCTGGTGTGCCCGGCTAGTCAAACCCGCTCAGTACGAAACTGAAACCGGCGGCCATCGGGGGATGCGAGCTCAAGAACTCGCTTTGTCACGCCGATTGCTTTTTTGTCACGCCGGATATCACATTGGATGGATGAGGTTCTGGTCGGTTATCGCGTAGGGGCGCTGGGCATGGGCCAAGCGGGGGAAGGCGCCGGCGTGAAAGCCGCTGCGCTCACGCTCGACAAGCGCCAGATCGGCGCGGCGGCGTCGAAGCCGGGGGAAGGCGCCGGCGTGAAAGCCGCTGCGCTCACGCTCGACAAGCGCCAGATCGGCGCGGCGGCGTCGAAGCTTGTTTCGGCGAGCGTCGGCGAGATCGTGGTCGTGTTCTCGCGCTCGCCCGCGCATAAGCACTATTCGCTCGCCGACGTTGAATGGATGATCCTGCCGGCGGTGTTCCGCAGCCAGTTCTATGTCGCCGAGGCGGCGAACGCGGAGACCGGCTTCCGCGCGCCGATCGCGGTCGCGACCTGGGCGCTGGTGTCCGATGAGGTCGATCAGCGCTTGGCTTCCGATCTTTCCCACCGCGTCCGGCTGCGCCCTGATGAATGGAAGAGCGGCGAAGTCGGTTGGATCGTCGACCTCGTCGGCGACCGGCGCGGAATCGCGGGCGCGGTCGAATGGCTGAAGGCGGGGCCGTTCAAGGAGCGGACGGCGAAGATCGTCGTGCGCGACGCTAAGGGGGCGACGCGGGTCGAGACGCTCGAAAGGCTGGCGAGCGCGGTGGCGGCGAAGGAGACGACGGTATGAGCCGGCAGGCAAGACTACGCCCCGACGTTTCTAAGGCATTCTCGGCGCAGACTTTAGCGGTCACGGAGAGGGTGACCCACTTCATGGATAGCCGCTCACATATCGGCATTGGGCGAGGCGGCTTGGCGCGCATTGAGGGGCTCGACGAGTTGCTGTCGGTGAGAGGCCGGGTAGACGGAGCAACGGCGAGCGGACGTGATCATTTAGGTCACTTTGGTCGCTTGCGGCCTGGCGGTCTCCGCTTACCAATTGGCGCCGCCGGCCGCGACAAACCGGGGAGCGCCGCATGACTCCTTTTAGAAAGTTCGTGGTGGTCTGCGCGGCGATCTTCGCTGCGCTGTACGTTCTGCGCTATCGGCTGACCTTGGATGTGGACGTCGACGGCGTCACCCACACCGGCTCGGGCGTGGTCGAAATCGCCTACCACGGAATGCCGGATTGGCTGGGGGGCATAGGGGGAGGGGCGCAGGCGCATTTCATCGGCGAAATGCGCGGCTACGCGATCACCGTCGATCTCGGCGCGCGCGGGCTGCTGTTTGTCGTCGATTCATATCCGTTCCTTGCCGACCCCAGGACTGGCCGGATAGCCCTCGCTAACGCCGCGAACCTCGGCATGCTTCCGTTCGCTGCCTATGGATTGTCGCAGTCCCAGCTCCCGTCGACGGGGATAGCGCACGCGCGTGCGCTGCGAGAGAAGAAAGGTCCCGTCGACCTCCCGCTCGAGAAGCTGCCAATGATCGTGCGCTTCACGGACATAAACGATCGCAGCACCATCGAGGAACTCGATCCGCGTGATCTGGCGACTGCATATGGCGCCGACGTTCGACTGGTTCACGCCGAATTCGAGTTCGCGGCGGATCCAGTAAGCCCGATGCCGAAAAGCTGGCCCAAATGGCTAAGCGAAGACAAAGCTAGCGAGTACCGCTTTTCGCATCAAGAGCTTTGGTCGTTTGTCACAATCTGGACCAGTGCGTTTAAGGGGGATAACCATGGGCGCGATCACTGACCCAAACACGGTATTGATGACCGCGATTCTTTCGATGGACGTTTACGAACGCGACCCCGCCTACGGATCAAAGGTGGTCCAAAACGAGCTGTCTAAAGTACTCGGGTCCGCGACTCTCCTGGGACAGCCCAGTTACAATAGCAACACCGAGTTCGATTACGGTGACACGTGCTTATTTCCCTATTTGCACAGCGCGGCTTCATTCGGCCCATTAGCGGCCCGGCGTCGGCTGGCGAGCAAGGTGGTTACCGTGACGCCTCACTAAATGCACTTAATCAGCGAGGCCCGGACTGGAAGTCCCGTCCGCGTGCCGCCGACCCACCGTGCCGTCGACCTCATGGAAGCGACTTCTTTCCGAGGCCGAAGGGCTGTCAAGGGCGCGCGTTTCGCGCGCCGCCGCAGGCGGGCTTCGCCCCTAGAAAGCCCCTCGGCTTCGGAAGTCTAAGCCTCCATGGGGTCGACGGCGCCCTCCGCCGAAATCCGCAGGACGCGCCACAGCACCCCTGGCGACCGAGAAGCCCTGTCACTGCATTATACGTGTCTCACCGCCGGGGTGCAGTTCAGGAACAACAAATGGGGAAATAGGTGCGTGTCACCGTTATTCCCGGTCGTCCAGCATTTCCGCCATAGCCCCAAAGCAGACGTTCCCCTACGCGCCCTCGCTGGCATGACTGGGCGGCGAGCCGCCTCTGCGCCGCCGCGAGTCGGAAGACATTGGAACAATCAACGCGAATTCCGCAACCGACAAATCGCTTGAATAGCGCTCGCGGATCACATCATATTTTGCTCGATCGGCCTCGTTCCGCGGCATCGCGAATCTCCAAAAGTCTTTGCAAACTCCGGAGAATCAGGGCCAACGAGGCCGGACAACCCTTTTCAGGTCGGGCTCTTAGGCGGAGCAAAACATGGAAGTCAAAGGCGCTGCCCTTTTGTACACATTGGCTAGCCTGATGATCACGTTCGCGGGGTTCTCGGCGCTCTTGTTGATCCTTCGACAGGCCGCTGGAGCGAGGGTGTCGCTGCTTGACAGGTACCTTGCAAGAACGGTCATGACGTACATTTTCGTATTGACGGCGGGAGCGCTGCTGCCGGCGCTGTTTGCGCTCTACGACATTCCGGAAAAGTGGATTTGGCGATGCTCTGGCGTGCTTTTCGCGCTACCAATGCTGTCTCTTCAGGTCACCTATCCGCACCGACGCCGCAACGTGGTCGGCAAAGGACCGCCGCCTGCAATATTCGCAGTCTTCGTTGTGTTCGGTTCCGCTGTGACGCTGGCGATGCTTGGCTACATTTTAGTGGGCCTCCAATACGGCGCCGCAGCTTACGTCACGGGGTTGACGATCGACTTCTTTACGGTCATTTTCGGCTTCGTGACCGCGCTCGATGTCATCATGCTTCAGCCAATGGAAGTGTCGGAGCGGCCGGCGCCGCACTAGAGACAATCACGATTCCGTTGAATCGCGACTGGCAAGACGGATGGCCGGATGGCGAGGACAGGATACGAATTGCACAATTGCGCGATCCGCGGCCGCCCGCCCCCCGACGGCGCGCTCTGCCGAACTTGCGCCGCCAATGACGCAATGCGTGTCTTGCCCGGCAAGTCTTGGTTTCCTCGGCCATCCTGCAATACGCTCCAGCGTTGACCGCAGCCGACAGGCATGCAGCCTTGGCGCGTGCCGCGGCGGAAAACGAAACGAAATTGAAATGGTCAATCCATTGCCTCCGTTGATGGAAAGGCCGTTTCGGCTTCGACGCGAGATCGCGAGATTCGCATGACTTGGCCGTTGCTGACGGATGAACTCGATCGTTGGGCGCAAGCCAATGCGGTGGCGACCTTTTGGTGGCGCGACGACGATGCGGTATCGGACACAAGACAACTCGACGAGCTTCTGAACTGCGCAGGCCAAGCGCCAATGGCTCTCGCCGTCATACCCGGCCTGGCAGATCGGTCGCTGGCCAGAAGACTCACGCGGACTCCTTCGGTCGCGGTGTTGCAGCACGGATGGCGACACGCCAATCACGCAACGGATGGCGACAACGAGTATCCGGCCGGGCGCAACGCGCTCGAGGTTGCGGCGGAGTTTTCCCTCGGACGTCGCCTCCTCGCCGATTTGTTTGGCCCGCAGTACCTCCCCGTCTTCGCGCCGCCTTGGCACGGCTTCGATGACAGCTTCCTCCCCCTTCTGGCGCAAGCCGGATTGAAGGCTATTTCGCGCAAAGGCGCGCGAAGTCATTCAACCGTCTCCGGCCTTGCGGTAGCCAACATCCATTGCGTTCCGATTCGCTGGGGCGAGAAACCCGCTTTCAGCTCGGACGAAGACTATTTGCTGCCGATTCTCGATCACCTCGAAGGTCGCCGGTGTGGCCGATACGACGCCAGTGAACCGACCGGAGTGCTGACGCATCATCTCGTGCAGGAGGCGCGGTCATATGCATTCATGGCAAAGCTGGTCGCGACGGTGTCGGGCCACCCTGCCGCACGCTGGCTCGACCCGCGCGATGTCTTCCATCTGCGGATGAGCACTGTGGCCGCCCCTTCGAACAATGAACTCGCGGCCGCCTCGCCGGCCGCGGTGGCGACAAAGCCGCCAATCCCAGTTTTCCTCATTTCATTCAACCGCGGCGCTATGCTCGAGCGCGCAATTGCAGGTTTGCAGAGCATGGCTCAACCGACGCAGATCATTGTCCACGACAATGGGAGCACGGACCCAACGACATTGGACGTTCTCGATCGTCTCAGCAAGACGGGCGTTACGGTCGTACGCCGTGGATCGATCGATTCGCCCGACGACCTCAATTTGGTGGATGTGACGGTCCAGGATTTCCTTCGCGATCATATTGCTGGACGCTACATTGTCAGTGACTGCGATGTCGATCTCGGCGTCGCTCATCCTCTTACATTGACAGTCTATGATGAACTTCTCGATCGTTTCCCGGACGTCGAGTGCGTCGGTCCTATGCTGCGGATTCGGGACGTTCCGCGCACGTATCCGCTCTTCAACCGGCTGATGAACCGCCACATCGAGCAATTTTGGAGCAAAACGCCCTCGTGGGCCGAAACAAGTCTCGGCCGCGTCGCTTATATTGAGGCGCTCATCGACACGACCTTGGCTTTGCACCGCGCCGGTCAGCCGTTTCATCGCCTTAAGAAGGGTCTGCGCGTATATGAACCTTACGAAGCCCGACATCTAGATTGGTATACCAGCATGGACGGGTCCGACAATTACGGCAAGACGTCGAGCGACAACATCTCTCATTGGAACAACATGACCGAACGCGACCGGCATGTCGACGCTGCGATCGAATATTCAAGTTACTATGCCGTGAGGGTGAACAACGGGCGTTTGGAGCGGTACGAGGAGAAAGTGCCTGCGAGAGAAGACTAGGCGGGAACTACGATTTTGGTGACGCCCGCCTCTTTCCCTTCTCGCAAGACGCGGGTGACGCCGCCGCTTCAACTGACCCCTGACCGCCCGGCGAGCAAGGCCCGCACGGCCCGGCGCGGCGGCGGAAAAACGTCACGCAAGCCCTTGAGAACAAACCATGGGGCCCTGGAAATGGCGCCGGCCTCGCTCGGGCCGGCCGTCGCCGCCGTCGCGACGCGCTGCGGCGCTCCAGAGCGCGTTGCTTCAAGACGAAGCCGATGACGCTCGTTCGCGGGAATGGCCGGCGACCCCTTCCAATCGCCTCTCGCCCTATCCGCCGTAGCCGACCACCGCCTTCACCTCCAGGTAGTCGCGGATGCCGAAGTCGGCGTATTCGCGGCCGTTGCCGGACTGCTTGTAGCCGCCGAACGGCGCATGGGTGTCCCAGGCGGGATAGTTGATGTTGACGGTTCCCGCGCGTAGCCGCGCGGCGATCTTCCGCGCGTGCTCGATGTCCTGCGAGGATATGTAGGCGGCGAGGCCGTAGACGGTGTCATTGGCGATGCGCACGGCGTCGTCTTCGTCGGCGTAAGCCATGATCGCGAGGACCGGGCCGAAGATCTCCTCGCGCGCGATCGTCATCCGAGACGTCACCGCGCCGAACACGGTCGGTCTGACGTAGTAGCCGCGCTCCAGGCCGTCCGGGCGGCCGAGCCCGCCCGCGACCAGTTTCGCGCCTTCGTCGATGCCGGCACCGATCAGGCGTTGGATTTTGTCGAATTGAACCTGGCTGACGACGGGACCGAGATCGACGCCTTGCGACTGCGGATCGCCGACCTTCAGGCTCCCGGCGGTCGCCGCGGCGATTTCCATCGCTTCGCCGAGCCGGTCGGCGGGAACCAGCATGCGCGTCGGGGCGTCGCAGGACTGGCCGCTGTTGGCGAAGCAGGCGGTGACGCCGGCGCGCACCGCCGCCTCGAAATCGGCGTCGGGCAGGATGATGTTGGGCGACTTGCCCCCCAACTCCTGCGCGACGCGATTGACGGTGTCGGCGGCGGTCTTGGCGACGATGATCCCGGCGCGGGTCGAGCCGGTGAACGAGACCATGTCGACGTCCGCGTGGCCGGCCATGACCTGACCGACGCTCGGACCGTCGCCGTTGACGAGATTGAACACGCCGGCAGGCGCGCCGGCCTCGTCGACGATCTCGGCGAAGACGACGCCGCTGATCGGCGCGATCTCGCTCGGCTTCAAGACGACCGTGCAGCCCGCGGCGAGCGCCGGGGCGACCTTGCAGACGATCTGGTTGAGCGGCCAGTTCCACGGCGTGATCAGGGCGCAGACGCCGATCGGCTCCTCGACGATCAGCGTGCCGCCGCGCACGCGGCTGAATTCGTAAGTCCGCAAGGCCTCGATCGTCGCTTCCAGATGGACGCGCCCCGCCCAGACCTGCGCCTCGCGCGCGAACGGCAGCGGCGCGCCCATCTCCTGGGAAACCGCGCGCGCAAGGTCCTCGGCGCGGCGGTTGTAGGTGGCGAGCACCCGTTCGAGCAGCGCGAGCTTCTGCTCGCGGGACGACAGCGAATAGGCGGGAAACGCGCGCTTGGCGGCGGCCACCGCTTTGTCGACGTCTGCGTTCGACCCGACGGATATCGCGGTGTAGGGCCGCTCGCTCGCGGGATCGACGACGTCGAGCGTCGCGGCAATCGCCGGCGGCGTCCATTGGCCGTCGATATAGAAATGCAGATGGTGATTCATGGACTTCCCCCCTCCGCCGCGTTGGCCGCGACACGTCAATCCAGCAGCGCCTCGATGTCTCCCGCAAGGCTCTCGGGCGTACAACTGGGCGCATAGCGCCGGACGCTCTCGCCTTGCCTGTCGATAAGGAACTTGGTGAAATTCCACTTGATCGCCTGCGTGCCGAGAAGGCCGGGCGCGGCTTCCTTGAGCGCGCGATAAAGTGGATGGGCGTCCTCGCCGTTGACCTCGGTCTTGGCGAACAACGGAAAGGTGACGTCGTATTTCAGCGCGCAGAAATTCTTGATCTCCGCAGCGTCGCCGGGCTCCTGATGGCCGAACTGGTCGCAGGGAAACCCCAGGACGACCAGCCCGCGGTCGCGATAGCGCCGCCACAGCGCCTCCAGCCCCTTGTATTGCGGAGTGAAGCCGCATTGGCTGGCGACGTTGACGACCAGCAGCGTCTTGCCGGCGTAGTCGCCGAGCTTCTGTTTCTGGCCGTCGAGGGTGGTCAGGTCGATCTCGTAAAGCGCGCTCATCGGCGTCCCGTTGTCCCAGCCGGGCGGCAGCGTAGCCGGTCGCGGCGGCGAAGGCGAGCGGGGCAGGGGCGGAGTGCGGCCGACGTATGTCCGGGGCTCTCGACACAAAGAGCCATCGACCGCCGCGGCGCTGCAGCGGCCCCGTCGGCCATCCCCCCGCAAAAGAACCGTGAACCTGCGCGCTGAATTTGCTATGCAGGGTCATGACATTGAGCAAAATCAACGCCGCCCCCGCCGCGCGCGGGCAAGGAAACGCAATGACCGACGCCGAACTCGTCGCGCGTTACGACGGCCGCGTGCCGCGCTACACCAGCTATCCCACCGCGCCGCACTTCTCGCCCGCGATCGGCGCCGAGACCTATGCGCAATGGCTCGCCGCGCTTTCGCCGGAGACGCCGCTTTCGCTCTATCTGCACGTGCCGTTCTGCGACCGGCTGTGCCACTACTGCGGCTGCAACACCACCGTGGTGCGGCTCGATTCCTCGCTGCGCGCTTACGCCGGGCTGCTGGAGCGCGAGATCAAGCGGGTCGCCGGCTTCATCGGCCGCAAAGCCAAGGTCTCGCACGTCCATTGGGGCGGCGGCACGCCGACCAGCCTGCCCGGCGACCGCCTGACCGCGATCATGGCGCGGGTGCGCGAGTCGTTCGAGCTGGCCCCGGACGCGGAAATCGCCATCGAGCTCGATCCGACGAGCCTGCCCAAAGACCGGCTCGACGCCTTGCGAGAAATGGGCGTCACCCGCGTCAGCCTCGGCGTGCAGGACCTCGAGCCGGCGGTGCAGGAGGCGATCGGGCGCCGGCAATCTTACGAGGAGACGGAAGATTGCGCCGGCGCCGCGCGCGGCCTCGGCGTCGGCTCGCTCAATCTCGACCTCATCTACGGCCTGCCGTTGCAGACCGAGGCGAGCGTCGCGCGCACCGCGCGGCGCGCGCTCGCCCTCAACGCCGACCGCGTCGCCGTGTTCGGCTACGCCCACGTGCCGTGGATGAAGAAGCACCAGCAGCTCATTCCCGAGGCGAGTCTGCCGGGCGCCGCCGAGCGCTTCGCCCAGCAGCGCGCGATCCATCGCGTGCTCACGGAGGAGGGCGGCTACATCCCGGTCGGACTCGACCATTACGCGCGCCCCGGCGACGCGATGGCCGAGGCCGCAGCCTCGCGCAGCCTCAAGCGCGGCTTCCAGGGCTACACCACCGACGCGGCGCCGGCGCTGATCGGCTTCGGCGCCAGCGCGATCGGCTCGCTGCCGCAGGGCTATGTGCAGAACGCGCCGACCGCGCCCGCTTACGCCAAGCTGATCGAGGCGGGCGGGCTCGCCACCGTGCGCGGCGTCGCGCTGACGAACGACGATCGGTTGCGTCGCGACGTCATCGAGCGGCTGATGTGCGATCTCGAAGTCGATATCGAGGGCGTCGCCAAAGCGCACGCCGCCGATCCCACGCCGCTCGTCGCCTGCCTCGAAGGCCTGTCGCGTTTCGAAGCCGACGGCCTCGCCCATTGGGACGGCCGCCGCGTCGAAGTCAGCGAAATGGGCCGCCCCTTCGTGCGCTCTGTGGCGGCGCTGTTCGACGCGTACCTTACCCAGGACACCGATAAGCCGAGGCATTCGCGGGCGGTGTAAGGGCGAGGGCCGAAGCGGGTCGGCCCCGCCGCGTCAGTCTTCGCTCGGTTTTCCGCTGCCGCGCGAGGCGAACTTGATGATCGCCCACGGTCCGGCGAGGATCATGGCGACGCCGCCGAAGGCGAGCGCCAGCATGCCGCCATTGGCGGGATCGCCGAACACTGCCCAGAAAGCGTCGGGCATCGCTTCATCTCCTCGTCGTTCCGCACCCTCAAATGGCGCTTTTCGTCCGCGCGCGCAAGGCGGCGCCGCATATTCGCGCCCTGCGCGCTGGCCAGGGCGCCGTCGGATGGCTTATGAGATCATTTCATGAACATTGGCCCGATTCGCATCCTCGGCGTCGACCCCGGCCTGCGCAACACCGGCTGGGGCGTGATCGAAGTCGTGGGATCGCGGCTCGGCTACGTCTCTTGCGGCTCGATCCACACCGACGCTGCGACTTCGCTCGCCGAGCGGCTTGCGCTCATCCATCGCTCCCTTTGGCGTCTCGTCGAAGACGAGCGGCCCGCGGAAGCGGCGGTCGAGGAGACTTTCGTCAACCGCGATCCGCAATCGACGCTGAAGCTCGGCCAGGCGCGCGGCGTTGCGCTCGCCGCGCTCTCCCTGCAGGGCTTGCCAGTCGCCGAATACGCGGCGAATCTGATCAAGAAGACGGTGGTCGGCGCCGGCCACGCCGAGAAGGCCCAGGTGGCGATGATGGTCAAGATGCTGCTGCCCTTAAGCGAGGCTCGCTCGCCCGACGCCGCCGACGCGCTCGCGGTCGCGATCTGTCACGCGCAGCACCGCGCGGCGCGCGCGCGAGGCGCGGCATGATCGGCAAGCTCAAGGGGATCGTCGACGAAATCCGCGAGGAGGAGCTGATCCTCGACGTCAACGGCGTCGGCTATGTCGTCTCCGCCTCGGCGCGCACCTTGCGCGCGCTCCCCGCCGTCGGGCAGGCGGCGACGTTGCACGTCGAGACCCAGGTGCGCGAGGACGCGATCCGGCTGTTCGGCTTCCTCACCGCCGCCGAGCGCGACTGGTTCCGTCTGCTGCAGAGCGTGCAGGGCGTCGGCGCCAAGGTCGCGCTCGGCATCCTCGGCGCGCTTTCGGGCGAGGCCTTGAGCGCCGCCATCGGCCATCAGGACAAGGCGATGATGGCCAGAGCGCCCGGCGTCGGCCCGAAGCTCGCCGCGCGCCTGGTGCTGGAGCTCAAGGACAGAGCGCCGGCGCTCGGCGTCGCCGATCTCGGCGGCGCCATCGCCGCCGAGCCGGGCTCGAAACTGCCGAAGGAGGCGCAAGACGCGGTGCTCGCGCTGGTCAGCCTCGGCTACGCCCGCCCGCAGGCCTCGCTCGCCGTAGCCAAGGGCGTCGCGGCGCTGGGCGCACAAGCGCAGACCGCGGCGCTGATCCGGCTGGGGCTGAAGGAACTGGCGCAATGACAGATTTTACGATATCGTCATCGATGTTTGTGGAGTAAGACGATGTCCGCGACCGCAACGCTTTCGCCGAAATTTCAAATATCGATTCCCAAGGAAGTCCGCGAACGGTTTCATTGGCGCGCCGGCCAGAAGTTCGTGGTCATTCCGAAGGGCGAGGGCGTGCTGCTCCTTCCCGAACCGGAGTCGAAAGATTTGGTCGGCCTGACGCGAGGAGCCGACACCAGCGACTATCGCGACCGCAACGACCGCTACTGATGCGCGTCGTCGACACCTCCGCCTGGATCGAATGGACCAGCGAGACGCCGCTCGGGCGGCGGCTTGCGCCGGAAATACCCCAGAAGGATCGCTGGCTCGTCCCGACCGTGGTGCAATACGAGCTCGTCCGCTGGGCGCGGCGCTATTTCAGTGAGGACGCCGCCGACAAGCTGCTCGCCCATTCGATGGGCTGCATCGTCGCGCCGCTCGACACGCGTCTTGCGATGCGAGCCGTCGAGCGCGCACACGCGCACACGCTGGCGATGGCCGATGCGATCATCTACGCCACGGCGATCGACGCCGGCGCCGATCTCTTGACCTGCGACGCGCATTTCGCCGATCTGCCGGGCGTCGTCTATTTCGCCAAGAGCGCGCCATGAGCCAGCCGCCTCGCCCCTTCTTTCTGCCGTTGATCGGTCTCGTGCTGCTGTTCGCCGCGCTTGGCCCGGCGATCGGCGGGGCGCTGTTCGTTCCCATCGCCGTCGCGCTGGAGACGCCGACCGCGGCCCATGCGGTCGGTCCCATCGGGGGGATCGCCGCCCTGATCGGGCATGCGTTCGCGTTCGTCGTCGCCTATGTCGTCGGCCTTGGGCCGGCGGCCGCGACGGGCTTCGTCTACGCGCTGTGGGACGCGGCGGCGCCCGCCGGCGCGCCGCGCTCGCTCGCGGCGGCGGTCATCGGCGGCGCGATGGCCTATGGCCTCTATTTGTGGCTCGCCTCGCTCGGCGCGTCCTTCGAGGCGACGATCGGCGTGGAGATGAAGCCGCCCGTCGGGGAGTGGCTCGACGCGACGCTTCGCCACGCCTTTGTCGCCTGCGGCGCCGTCTCGGGGCTCGTCTGCGCGATGGCGGCGAGTCTTCTCGGCCTGACGACGCGCGGCGCGCTCGTTCCCGCGCGGCCGGCGGTTCCGCCGGCGGGAGGCGCCTGAAATGGCCGACGCGCCCCGCCGCCTCGTCTCCGCCGAAAAGCGCCCCGAGGACGAAACCGCGCTGCGGCCGCAAGTCCTCGCCGACTTCACCGGCCAGGAGGCGGCGCGCAAGAACCTCAAGGTGTTCATCGAATCGGCCAAATCGCGCGGCGAGGCGCTCGATCACGTGCTGTTCGTCGGCCCGCCGGGCCTCGGCAAGACGACGCTGGCGCAGATCGTCGCCCGCGAGCTCGGCGTCAATTTCCGCTCGACCTCCGGGCCGGTCATCGCCAAGGCGGGCGATCTCGCCGCCCAGCTCACCAATCTCGAGCCGCGCGACGTGCTGTTCATCGACGAAATCCATCGCCTCAACCCGGCGGTCGAGGAAATCCTCTACCCCGCGATGGAGGACTTCCAGCTCGATCTCATCATCGGCGCCGGGCCGGCGGCGCGCTCGGTCAAGATCGACCTCGCTCAGTTCACGCTCATTGGCGCGACGACGCGGGCCGGGCTGCTGACGACGCCATTGCGCGACCGTTTCGGCATCCCGGTGCGGCTCAATTTCTATACCGTGCCCGAACTCGAAGGCATCGTGCGCCGCGGCGCGCGGGTGATCGGACTGGCGCTGGCGGACGAAGGCGCCAACGAAATCGCCAAGCGCTCGCGCGGCACGCCGCGCATCGCCGGGCGGCTGCTCAGGCGTGTGCGCGACTTCGCCGTCGTCGAGGGCGCCAGGACCGTCACCCGCGCGATCGCCGACGGCGCGCTGCGCCTGCTCGACGTCGACGCGATCGGCCTCGACCAGATGGACCGGCGTTACCTCGAGACCATCGCGGTGAGCTTCGGCGGCGGCCCGGTGGGCGTCGAAACCATCGCCGCCGCGCTCTCCGAGCCGCGCGACGCGATCGAGGAGATCATTGAGCCCTATCTCATCCAGCAGGGCTTCGTGCAGCGCACGCCGCGCGGGCGGCTGCTGACCGCGCACGCGTTCAAGCATCTCGGCCTCGCCGAGCCGCCGCGCGAGGCCGCGCAGTCGAGCTTGTTCGAGGAGGATTGAGGCGCATCGCGAAGGCGGCGCAACGGCGAAGGAATTTGTGCTAGACGAGGCGCGAACGAACGCGAGCTTGGACGAACCCCGTGCCGACCCTCTTCCGCTTTCTCGTCATCCTCGGCGTCCTCGCCGGCCTCGTCTATGGCGGCATGGTCGCGCTGGTGGCGAACGTGAAGGTGCAGCCGCGCGAGATGACGCAGATCGTCGCCATTCCCAAGGCGCCGCAATGACCGCGCCGCGGCCCGCCGCGGACCATCGCCTCGTCGAGTCGTTTCTCGACGCGATCGCCGCGGAGCGCGGCGCGAGCCGCAACACCGTCGAGGCCTATCGGCGCGATCTGACGGACTATGCCGAATTCCTCGCCGATCGCGGCGCGGGCGCGCTGCAAGCGTCGAGCGCCGACGTGCGCGGCTTCATCGCTGCGCGCGGCGCCGATGGGCTCGCGGCGGCTTCGCTCGCGCGCCGCCTCTCCTCGGTGCGCCAGTTCCACAAGCACCTCTATGTCGAGGGCCGGCGCGGCGACGATCCGACGCTGGCGATCGAGGGCCCGCGCCGCGGCCGTCCGCTGCCCAAGGTGTTGAGCGTCGCGGAGGTCGACCGGCTGATCGCGGTCGCGCGCGAAGGGTTGGAGGCGCCGGAGCGTCCGACGCGCGAACGGCTCGCCGCGGCGCGCATGGCGTGCCTCATCGAGCTCGTCTACGCCTCGGGCCTGCGCGTCTCCGAGCTCGTCGCCCTGCCCAAGTCGGCGGCGCGCGCCAAGGAGCCGCTGATCGCGGTCACCGGCAAGGGAAACAAGGAACGCCTCGTGCCGATCTCCGGC
>JBEKFO010000076.1:0-12480 GCA_050013275.1 Roseiarcus sp.
CGATCCGCGCGCGCTCGTCGAGGCGCGCGGCCTTCGCCAAGTCACCGACGCGGGCGCGATCGAGCGCGCGGTCGAAGCCGTCGTCGCCGCCAATCCGGACAAAGCCGAGCAGGCCAAGGCGAAGCCCGGCATGCTCGGCTGGTTCGTCGGACAGGTGATGAAAGCGACCGGCGGCAAGGCCAATCCGCAAGCCGTCAGCGACGCGTTGAAGGCGCGACTCGGCCTTTGAATCCTCCACGACGATTCGCGCGAATCATCTGATTCGCGCGAATCGCATTGCGCGTGAGCGCAAACTCGACGCGCGCGCGACAAAAAAATGTCGTCCGTCTCCAAGAAAAATTCGATCGCGTCATGCAATCGCCATGCTTCATTTTGAAACGTCGCGGCGCCGATTCGCGCGCGCCGCGGCGGTGCGCAAAGGGCTCGAGACGCCGCATGCGCCCTGTCTCGACGCGTTGCGCGCCACAAATAGCGATTCTTGGAATCGCTCGCAAAACAAGGCGTCACCGTGAATATCAACGAACGAATCGCGGCGTGAGGCGCGCGCTTCGCGGCGGCGCGCGACGAGCGCCGCCGCGCTCTCGCAACGATTTCACTCAGCGCTCGCGCGTCGTGCGAAGAGGCGCGAGCGCGCGCGATAATTCGATAGACAACGCCGCTAAGGCCCTCAAGTCGCAGAGGCTTCGCTTGCTCTATGAGAAAACGAAGTTAGTTTCGTCGTTGCTTTTCCTTCGCGCGAAAAAACGCGCGCGCGGGAAACGATCGAGAGGGACGCATTACAATGGCGAAAGCTGCTGTTAAGAAGCCGGCGTCGAAAGCCGCCGCGAAGAAGACCGCAAGGAAGACCACTGCCAAGAAGGCGACCAAGAAGACCGCCGCCAAGAAGGGCGCGCGCAAGGTCGTCGCGAAAAAGGCCACGCGCAAAGCCGCGGTGAAGAAGGGCGCCAAGAAAGCCGCGCCGAAAAAAGCCGCCAAGAAGGCTGCGCCGAAGAAGGCCGCCAAGAAGACTGCGAAAAAGGCCGCCGCCAAGCGCGCGCCGGCCAAGCGCAAGAAGGTCGTTCCTGCTCCGGCCGCTCCGACCGAGACGCCCGCAGCCTCCTGACTCGGCTGCCAGTGAAGAGCAACGGCTGATCAGACGCGGCGTGCGGCGTTTTCGCCCTGTCTGATCAGCCTGCTCGCCGGGCGGGAACTTCCAGTCGTCGACGTTGGGTCGGGCCGACGAGAGGCCCGGCAGGAATTCGTGCGACGGTTCTCGATCGCGCGCCAAGGCGGACGCCCGCGCGTGTTTGACGATTCCCCAAAGCGAAGATTTGGCTGGCGCGCCGACGCCGACTGGCGAGCGCCGGGAAGTGTTTTGCGTCCGGTCGATCCGGCGCTACCATGGCGTCTTCTCAAAGAGCGAGCGTCCCGTCCGACACGGAGCGCGCCCGCCTCAACCCGAAGTGGGAGCCGCCATGCCCCAGGACCCCATTCAGCTCTATTACTGGCCGACGCCGAACGGCTGGAAAATCTCGATCATGCTCGAAGAGTGCGCCCTGCCCTACGCGCTCGCCATGGTCGACATCGGCGCGGGCGCGCAGTTCGAGCCGGCCTTCCTCGCGATCTCGCCCAACAATCGCATTCCCGCCATCGTCGACCCCAACGGGCCGGACGGCGCGCCGATCTCGGTGTTCGAGTCCGGCGCCATCCTGCAGTATCTCGCGCGCAAGACCGGCCTCTTCGGCGGAGGAAGCGAGCGCGAGCGCGTCGCCGTCGCCGAGTGGCTGTTCTGGCAGGTCGGCGGACTCGGGCCGATGGCCGGGCAGGCCAACCACTTCCGCAACTATGCGCAGGACAAGATCCCCTACGCGATCCAGCGCTACACCGACGAGGTCAACCGGCTGTTCGGCGTGATGAACCGGCGCCTCGAACACAACGAGTATCTCGCCGGCCCCTATTCGATCGCCGACATCGCCTGCGTCGGCTGGACCAAGGGCTGGGAGCGCATGGGCCAGGACATCAAGGAATTTCCCCACCTGTCCCGCTGGCTCGACGCGGTGCTGGCGCGCCCCGCCGTGCAGCGCGGCATAGCGCTCGACGTTCCCGGACGGCGCAAGTCCAATCTCGCCACCGACGAGGAGGCGCGCAAGGTGCTGTTCGGCCAGCGCGCGCGCTGAAGGCGCGCCGCGTCGGCGGCTCCCGACCTCCGTTCGCCCGCCTTCGCCGCCCCGGCGCCCGCGAGCGCGGCTCTTGCAATGGCGGGGGCCGTCGGGCATATGTCCGGTAAGCGCCAGGCGATGACGCTGAGCGGAGATGTGGCCGAGAGGCTGAAGGCGGCGGTTTGCTAAACCGTTATAGGGTTGTAAAGCCCTATCGAGGGTTCGAATCCCTCCGTCTCCGCCATTCTTCCTTAACCCGAAATTATCGCAGCTTTGCCAAGCTGGGCGCATGTCGATCGCGCTTCCGCTGGCCTCTGCTCCCGCCGACGCGACGAGCGCTTCGCGCGCCGTCGAGCCGGCGCCGCTGCTCATCGCGCTCGCGGTGTTCGCGCTCGCCGCCTTTTCGCCGGCCGTGCTCAACGACGGCGACACCTGGTCGCACATCGCGACCGGGCAATGGATTCTCCAGCACGGCGACATTCCGCGCGCCGATCCCTTCTCCTTCACCTTCGCCGGCGCGCCGTGGACGGCGCACGAATGGCTGTCGGAGGTTCTCTTCGCCCTTGCCTACCGCGTCGCCGGATGGAACGGCGTAACGCTGCTGACGGGCGCCGCCGCGGGCCTGGCGACCTTCGTCATGGCGAACCGCGCCGCGCGCGATCTGTCCGGCATCCCCCTTCTCGTCGTCGCGGCGCTGAGCGCGAGCCTGATCGCGCCGAGCCTGCTGGCGCGCCCGCACATCCTCGCGCTGCCGGCGCTGGCGCTGTGGTGCGAAGGCCTGATGCGGGCGAGCGAAGGCGCGCGGCCGCCGTCGCTGCGGCTGCTGGCGCTGATGGCCTTGTGGGCCAATCTGCACGGCGGCTTCGCCTTCGGCCTGGCGTTGATCGCGCCGTTCGGGCTCGAGGCGTGGCTCGCCGCGCCCCAGGAGCGTCGCCCCGCCGTCCTGGGGATCTGGGGCCTGTTCGCGTTGACGAGCGTCGGCGCGGCGACGCTGACGCCGTTCGCCGTCGCGGGGCTCGTCTTCCCGTTCAAGCTGCTCGGCGTCGCCCATCTCGCCAATATCGGCGAATGGCGGCCGGAGGATTTCGCCCGTCCCGGCCCGATGGAGATCGCGCTGCTCGGGTTGATCGCGTTGGCGCTGACACGGCCCTTGGCCGTTCCCCTGGTGCGCGCGGCGGTGGTCGTCGGACTGATCCATCTCTCGATGCAGCATGCGCGCCACGAGCTGCTGCTGGCGATCGTCGCACCAATGCTGCTCGCCGGCCCGATCGCGCGCGCAATCGGCGCGCCTGCCCCGTCCGCGCCGAGCCTGACGCGACCGGCGCTCATCGCCGCGGCGGCGGTCGTGCTGCTGCTCACGGGCGCGCGGCTCGCGCTGCCGATCGCGCGCGCCGACGCCCCCACGGCGCCGATCTCGGCGCTGCGGGCCGCGCCGCCGGCGCTGCGCGACCGGCCCGTGCTCAACGGCTACGCCTTCGGCGGCTATCTCATCGCCGCCAAGGTCAAGCCGTTCATCGACGGCCGCGCCGACATGTACGGCGACGCCTTCCTCGACCTCTACGGCCGCATCGCCGGCGGCGACCAGGAGGCGTTAGAGGCGACGCTGAAGCGCTACGCCGTCGCCTGGACGATCTTCGCGCCCGGCGAGCCCGTCGTCGCGCTGATGGACCGCGAGCCCGGCTGGCGGCGGCTCTACGCCGACAAGTTCGCCGTGGTGCATGTACGCGAGGGCGCGGACGGGCCGGGCGAAGGGCTGCGTGGGGATTGAGGGACGCGGGTCGGCCGGGCCGGCGTCGATCCGGTCCGCGCTCGAGCCAATTCAAGGGCTTGGGCGCCAAAACCTGTCCGTTTCGGCGCGCTCGGCCGCGCGCGGACGGACGCTTGGCGAAACCCGCGGCCAATCCCCCGGGCCCTCACCCTACCTCTCCGCCGCAAACGCGAAGCGTTTGTCGGGCGCAAGCGGGGAGAGGAGATATCGGCGCCCTTCTTCCCCTCTCCCCGCCCTTCGCGGGGAGAGGCAGGGTGAGGGGCCGGGCGAGTTTCCGCTCCGTCGCCGAGACCTGCGCCTGGCCCGCCGAGCAAAGGCCGGCTTCAAGATCAAGCTTATCACGAATTCTGCTTTTCGAAAAGAAAATGTGCGAGCTTCCGTTTTTGCCAAGCCCGCCGGCGCTTCGCGGCCTTTCGCGCCGGCGCGGCTACGGCGCCTTGTCGAGGTGCTTCGCGATCAGGTCCGCGCGGCCGATCGACGCCCAGGCCCGCCGCGCCGCCTCGCGATGCGCGGCGGCGGGCGTGGCCGATCGAATAGGGTTCGGGAATGCGTACCTCGAGCGCGAGCGCCTTGCTCCATCGCCGGCGCGCGGAAGCGATATCGTTGTTCGCCTCGTCGATTATCGCCGAGGCGCTGGATGCAATTGCCTCGCCGAGCACGTCGCCGTTGAAATCCACTCGCGCCTTCCGCGTATTCAAAGCGGCTTATGCGCGCAGCGATGCCTTCTCGCGGCGCCGCTTTCTCGTCACGCGCGAAACCCTTCTCCCGCGCGCGGGAGAATGTGGCGGCCGGAGGCCGCCGGATGAGGGGCGTTCGCGCGCTTCGACCGCCCTCACCCTACCCTCTCCCGCATGCGAGAGAGGGGGCGCTCACCTCGAAAACTTCTTGTACTTCAGCCGGTGCGGGATGACGCTGTCGATCCCCAGCCGCCGCTTCTTATCCTCTTCGTAGTCGGCGAAGTTGCCCTCGAACCACTCCACATGCGAATCGCCCTCGAAGGCGAGCATGTGGGTGGCGATGCGGTCGAGGAAGAAGCGGTCGTGGCTGATGATGACCGCGCAGCCGGCGAAGTCGAGCAGCAGCAGGTTGGCGCCGCTCTTGAGCATCTTGGCCAGATGCACCCGGTTGCGCTCGCCGCCCGACAGCATGCCGACCTTCTTCTGCTGGTCGGCGCCCTTGAAGTTGAAGGCGCCGCAATAGGCGCGCGAATTGATCTCGCGCTTGCCCAGCGTGAGGATGTCATAGCCGCCGGAGACTTCCTCCCAAACGGTCTTCTTGTCGTTGAGCGCGTCGCGCGACTGATCGACGTAGCCGAGCTGCACCGATTCGCCGATCTTGATCGCGCCGGAATCGGGCTTCTCCTGGCCGGTGATCATGCGGAACAACGTCGTCTTGCCGGCGCCGTTGGGCCCGATCACGCCGACGATGCCGCCCGGCGGCAGGCGGAACGACAGTTTGTCGATCAGCAGCGTGTCGCCGAAGCCCTTCGACAGATTCTCGAAGTCGATGACGTTGTTCCCGAGGCGCTCGGCGACGGGGATGACGATCTGCGCGGTGGTCGGCGCCTTGTCGTTCTGCTTCTTGACCAGTTCCTCGTAGGCGGCGACGCGCGCCTTGGACTTGGCCTGGCGGGCCTTGGGCGACGCGGCGATCCACTCGCTTTCCTCGGCGAGCGCGCGCTGGCGCGCCACATCCTCGCGGCTCTCCTGTTCGAGCCGTTTCTGCTTCTGCTTCAGCCAGGCCGAATAATTGCCCTCGTAGGGGATGCCGCGGCCGCGATCGAGTTCGAGAATCCAGCCGGTGACGTAGTCGAGGAAGTAGCGGTCGTGGGTGACGATCAGGATGGCGCCGGGATAGTTGCGCAAGTGGCCTTCGAGCCAATTGACCGTCTCGGCGTCGAGATGGTTGGTCGGCTCGTCGAGCAGCAGCATGTCGGGCTTTTCCAGCAGCAGCCGGCACAAGGCGATGCGGCGGCGTTCGCCGCCCGACAGCGTGTCGACGTCGGCCTCGTCCGGCGGGCAGCCGAGCGCGTCCATCGCCTGCTCGACCTGGCTGTCGAGATCCCACAAGCCCTTGGCCTCGATCTCGTCCTGCAGGCGGGTCATCTCGTCCGCGGTCTCGTCGGAATAATTCATCGCCAGTTCGTTGTAGCGGTCGAGGATCGCCTGCTTGTCCTTGACGCCGAGCATGACGTTGCCGCGCACGCCGAGGTCGGGATCGAGATGCGGCTCCTGCGGGAGATAGCCGACGCGCGCGCCTTCGGCGATGAAGCCCTCGCCGGTGAATTCGGTGTCGAGGCCGGCCATGATGCGCAGCAGCGTCGACTTGCCCGAGCCGTTGACGCCGAGCACGCCGATCTTGGCGTCGGGGTAGAACGACAGGTGGATGTTTTCGAGCACCTTCTTGCCGCCGGGCCAGGTCTTGTTGAGGCCCTGCATGTGATAAATGAACTGGCGCGCGGCCATGGGGAAACGTCCTTGCGAAAGCGGGGAAAATCGGGTTGCGCGGGGGATAGCAGGGGCGGGCGGGCGAGACAAGCGCGGCCCCCGCCCGACCTCGGCGTCATCGGCGAAAGTCGACCGACAATGCGCAATGTCGAGCGCGCGCGAAATGCGTCCGGGCGTCGCGAACCGGCGATCGCCGGCGCCCATTTCTGGCTTGCGTCAATACACTCGATCGTCGGCGCTTGCCTACGACACGGATTGCGCGAGAAGGAAGTCGTTTTCGTTCTATTCTCCGCCGTCCTTATATTCGCCCGGGAACTCTGCTGTTTTCCGTGATGCGGGACATGCGATCCCGCGCGATGACGGGAGGAAGCCATGCGTATGATGTTGCGCGTCAGAGTGAATACCGCCAAGGGCAACGAGGCGATCAAGAACGGAACGCTGGCCAAGGTGATCGGCGCCTTCTCGGAACGAGCGAAACCGGAGGCGGCCTACTTCACCGTCGACAACGGCGAGCGGACCGCCTTTTTCGTCTTCGACATGAAAGAGTCCAGCCAAATGCCGCCGCTGGCCGAACAGTTGTTCACGGAATTGGGAGCCGAACTGCACTTGACCCCGGTCATGAACGCCGACGAACTCAAGGCCGGGCTCGCCACGCTCATGGCGCAGAAGTGAACTGATTTGCGGGCCGCCCCAGGGCCTTCCATGCGCCCCAGGGGCGGTCCGTTTCGCAAACGGCCGAGCGGCGCGGCGGTCTTGGCGGAGGACCCAGCGAGTCCCGGCGGCCTTGCTCTCTACTTCGGCGCGCCGCCGAGGCGCGTCATGGCGCTTTCGATCGCCGATCGCGCCGCCACGCCGAATCCGCTCAAGATCTGCTGCACCAGCGGTTTGCGCTGTTCGAGGGCGATTTCGTAAAGGCGGGCCTCGCCGCGGGCGCTGAACAGCAGTTCGTCGCTGGTCGACAGCGCGTCGACCAGGCCGAGCGAAAGCGCTTCGGCCCCGAGCCAGACGTCGCCGTCGCCGACGCGCGCGATGTCGACGCCAGGGCGGCACTGCTGGACGAAGCGCTTGAAGGCTTCGTGGGTCGAACCGAGTTTGCCGCGAAAATGCTCGCGCCCCTCCGGCGTGATCTCGCCGAGCACCGAGACGCTGCGCTTGAACTCGCCCGCGGTCATTTCCTCGAAGTCGATGTCGTTCTTCTTGAGCAGGCGGTGCAGATTGGGAACTTGCGCGACCACGCCGATGCTGCCGAGGATGGCGAACGGCGCGGCGACGATCTGGTCCGCGGCGCAGGCCATGAGATAGCCGCCGCTCGCCGCGACCTGGTCGACGCAGGCGGTCACCTTGACCTTGCGATCGCGCAGCCGCGTCAGTTGCGCCGCGGCGAGGCCGTAGCCGGTGACCGTGCCGCCCGCGCTCTCGACGCGCAGGACCACCTCGTCCATCTGGGGGCGAGCGACCATCAACACCGCATCGATCTCCGTCGCCAGCTTCTTGACCGCGCTGGCCCTCAGATCGCCCTTGAAGGCGAGGACATAGACGCGCTTGGCGGCGGCGCGCTCGGGCGCGGCCTTCGCTGCGGCCTTCGCCTCCTTGCGTCGCGCCTTGGCGAGCGCTTTGCGCCCCTTCTTGTCGACGAGGCGATCCTCGATCGCGTCGCGCATCGCGTCGTAGCGCTCGTCGAGGGAGCGAACCGCCAGCCTCGGCTCGTCCGGCTCGCCGCCGCCGCGCATCCGCCGGGCGATGAGGGCGACGAACCCGATGAGACCGCCGAGCGCCGCGACGATCAACAAGCTCTTGAGCGCGAAGGCGGCGACGTCCAACCAGAAGGCCATGCGAGAGTCCCCGTGCGCAGCCGGGCGAACGCGATTGCGACGCGCGCCCCGGCAGGACACGGGGTGAGTACCACGATGCGCCGACAGCCGCCACGGACGGACGGACGCCTTGATCTCGCACGCTCGACGCCGATCCGCGTTTCGGCGATTGACGCCGTCGCCATGTCGCCTATCGCCCGCTTGGGCGGCGGCCATCGCGAATGTTCAGCGCCATAAGCGTCAGATTGGTCGCGCCAGCGACAAGCTCGACCGCTTGAACGGCGTAGAATGCGGCGCCGAACTGCCCGCGCGACGCGAGCATCGCCAGGTAAAGCGCGCACGGAATCAAGACCAGCAGACCGTTCCCGGCGATGAACGGCATCCGGCGCTTCTTCGCCAGAATTCGTCCTTTCGGCGAAGCGCCGGCCATTCGGAGGCCGGAAGCGCCTGTGATGATCAGGGCCGGCACGAGGATCAGGAACCCCCATGGGATCGCCTGCTTCACGGCGGCGATCGCCTGGACCGAACCGGACAGTTCCGACAGCACGGTCGATGTCCAGAACGTAAGAATCGTCAGGAAGCCGATTATCCCGGCAACGGGGTGAATTCGCTTGAGCATTGCTTTCGTTCCTCTTCTGGTGATCTGACGTGTGGAAACCATCGGGGCGAACGCCGCCTCGCCGCCCCTTGCAGAAATTCACGCTAAGGCGCGATCCGTCGGCTGAACGTCGGCCGCGCAATCGCCACTGCGCCCGCCAACACGAACACGGCCAAGTTCGCCGCGCCGAACAGACCTTCCCTGGCGAGCGCAGCGGAAAACTCCGGCAGCACGCGGCCCTGCTCGGCGGAGACGGCCGCCCAATGCGTCGCCTCGCTGACCTCAGGGAGTACGAACACAAGGGCGTTGATGAAAATCACCGCCGTAAGACCGACCTTGACGAGAACCCACGCCGGGGGCCGCGCGCCGTAGCGCAGCGCGGTCATCGCGAAGCCGCTCACAAGGGCCAGCGCCAGGCCCGGCAACGGCAGGGCGAAGCTCGTCAGGCTGACGAGCGCGCGGGCGTCGGCGAGAAACGCCGGCCCCTGCGTCCCGGCGTAGCGGTCGATGACGATGTCGGCGACGATGACGCCGAAGAACAGCGCAAGGCCGATGAAATGCAGTCCGCGCAGTACGAGCGTCAGCGGGCGGCGCAATCGCGACGAGATCGTTTGCATGCTTACCATCTCCTCAAAAAAGGGGCGCGTCAGCCCGTCAGGGAGACGCGCGCCCGGATCAAGAGAGTGCGCAGCGCGGCGGCTTCGCTTGGATCGAGGCCGGCGGTGGCGCGGCCGTTGACCTCGGCGGCGAGCGGACGCAGCGCCAGCGCCGAGCGCCGGCCGTGGGCGGTTAGCGAGACGCGATGGACGCGCCCGTCGTCGGGATCGACGCGGCGGGCGATCAGGCCCTTGGCTTCGAGACGCGCGACGATCCCGCCGACGGTGGCCTTGTCCATGCCCTGCGATTCGCCGAGCTCCTTTTGCGGCCAGCCGTCGCGCTCCAGCAAGCGCATCAAGGTCGCCCATTGCGGCGCCGTCAGGCCGTGCTCGACGAGGCGCGCCTCCAGCGCCGTGCGCATCGCGCCGGCGAGGCGGTTGACCTGGAAGCCGAGGCTATCGTCGAGAGTCTTCATTGCGGTAGTATGCATACATACTATCATGCCGTCAACTCCCCCGCGGGGCGAATTGACATTGCCCGCCGTTCGCCTAACTTGGCCGCCATCGTCATGGGGATGGGGTTCCCCAAAACCGCCTGTCCAGGCTGATGACCCCTGCCGCGTCGAACGCGTGGTGGGGGGCGCTTGGCCTAATCTCGAGGCCCTGCCGCTTTTCGCCGCGTCCGCAACATGGAGGTCGCGATGGGACAGGTTTGGCTGCAGTCGGCTTTGTGGATCGGTCTGGCGCTGATCGCTTCGATCGTCTCCATTCGCGTCGCCGTTTCGGTGGCGCTGATCGAGATCATGGTCGGCGCGGTCGCGGGAAACGCGATCGGCCTCCCGCTGACGGAATGGGTGAACTTTCTCGCCGGATTCGGCGCGATCATGCTCACCTTTCTCGCCGGCACGGAAATCGACCCGGGCGTGGTGCGCAAGCACTTCCGCTCCGCCATGGCGATCGGCGTCGTCGGCTTCTTCGCCCCTTATCTCGGCGTCCTCGCCTACGCGTATTACGCGCTCCATTGGCCGTGGGACCAAGCGCAGATCGCCGGGATTTCGCTGTCGACCACTTCCGTCGCGGTCGTCTACGCGGTGATGGTGGAGACCGGCTTCAACCGCAGCGAGATGGGCAAGATCATTCTCGCCGCGTGCTTCGTCAACGACCTCGGCACGGTGCTCGCGCTCGGCGTCGTGTTCGCGCACTACGATCTGCGACTGGCCTTCTTCGGCGCGGCGACCGCCGTGGTCCTGTGGCTATTGCCGCGATTCGCGCCGTGGTTCTTCGCGCAGGTCGGCCATCGCGTCAGCGAGCCGGAAACGAAGTTCGTCGCGCTGATCCTGCTCGGACTCGGCGGCATGGCCGCGGTCGCCGGCAGCGAAGCGGTGTTGCCGGCCTATCTCGTCGGCATGGCGCTGGCGCCGGCTTTCCTCCTCGATCCCGAGCTGCCGCACCGCATGCGCATCATCGCCTTCACCATCCTGACGCCTTTCTATTTTCTCAAGGCCGGCTCGCTGGTCGACTTTCGCGACCTCGTCGGCGCGGCGGGGCTCATCGCCGTCCTTCTCGCGATCAAGATGGCGACCAAGTTCGTCGGCATCCTGCCGCTGACGCGCGCCTTCCGCTTCGATCCGCGCGAGGGCATGTACACCACCCTCTTGATGTCGACCGGCCTGACTTTCGGCACCATTTCCGCGCTGTTCGGCCTGACCAACCACATCATCGACCGCAGCCAGTATACGGTGCTGGTCACCGCCGTGATCGGCAGCGCCATCGTGCCGACGCTCATCGCGCAGCGTTGGTTTCAGCCGTCGTTCCGATCGGTCGAAAACGAGCCGGTTCGAGCGCCCGCGCCAGCAGAGGGGGGATGAATGTTTCGCAAGATCCTCGTCGCCAACGACGGCTCCAAAGGGGGACAAGCGGCGTTGGCGGCCGCGCTCGATCTCGCCAAGCGTCTCGACATCGGCCTCGCCATGATCTGCGTCGAAGAGGCGCCGCGTTTTCCCGCCAGCATCGACGAGGTCACCGAGGCGATGGCGGACGCCGAGGGCGTGTTCGACAAGGTCATCGCCGCGGCAAAAGCGCTCGCGGTGGGCCGGGGCGTCGCGTTCGAAACGCATGTCGTCGTCGGCCATCCGGTATCGAGCATCGTCGATTTCATTCAGCACGACGGATACGATCTGCTGGTCGTCGGCTACATGGGCCACTCGGCGCTGTACAACCGAATCATCGGCAGCACGACCGATCGGCTGGTCGAGCTTGCGCCCTGCAAGGTGTTGGTTGTGAAATAAGCCCGATTCGTTCTCGGGCGCCCTCGAACCGCGCCGAGAGCGAGCGGCGCGGCGACGGGTGAGCGAGCGAGGCGGAGAGCGGCGGGATGATGTATTTCTGGGTGATGCTGGGCAGCGCGCTGGGGGGCGGCGCGCGCTATTGGTTTTCGGGCCTCGCGTCGGACCAGTTCGGGGAAACCTTTCCCTGGGGCACGCTGATCGTCAACGTGACCGGCTCGTTCATCATCGGCTTTTTCTCGACCCTCACCGGGCCGGACGGGCGCGTCTTCGTCGGCTCGGAAGGACGCCAGTTCGTGATGATCGGACTCTGCGGCGGCTACACCACCTTTTCCTCCTTCAGCCTGCAGACGCTGAGCCTCGTGCGTGACGGCGAAATGGCGCTTGCCGGCGCGAATATCGGCATGTCGTTCGTCTTCTGCCTCCTCGCCGTTTGGCTCGGCCATATCGCGGCGGTAAGCCTGAACCAGCTCAAGGGAGCTTGACCCATGACTCTTCCGCGCGACGCCATGCTGCTGCGCGTCTTCATCGGCGAAGACGCCAAATTCCAGCGCCGCCCGCTCTACGAGGCGATCGTCCTCAAGGCCCGCGAGGCGCATCTGGCCGGAGCGACGGTGCTGCGCGGCCCAATGGGCTTCGGCAATTCGAGCCGGCTCCACACCTCGAAAATCCTGCGTCTTTCCGAGGACTTGCCGCTGGTCATCGAGATCGTCGACACGGAGGAGAAGATCAAGGCGTTCCTGCCGACGCTCGACGAGATGATGCCGGGCGGCCTCGTCACCCTGGAGAAGGTGCAGGTGCTGCTCTACGGCCAGGAGGTCAAGCACCCGCCGGCGT
>JBEKFO010000077.1:0-12445 GCA_050013275.1 Roseiarcus sp.
GGCGCGATCGCGCTCGCTCGAGGCAGCGGCGCGCCGGCGGCGTCGCGCACGAGAGCGAAGCCGCGTTCGAGCACGCTGCGATAGCTGACCGCGCTCAGAACTTGCGCCGCCGCCGCCAGACGCGTCAGCCGCCGCTGCTGCGCTTCGGCGAAGGCGCGGCGCAGCCGGGCCTCGATCTGGGCGAGCGTTCGCGTGCGCTCCCCCGCGCGCCGCCGCTCCATAAGAGTCAGCGCGCCGAGCCGCCTAGCCGCCGCCGCCAAGCGGTCTTCGCGCGCGCGCCTCTCGCGCCGCGCTTCGCGCAAGAAATCGGTCGCCGCCTTTTGCAGCGCTTCGCGCGGGCGGACGGCGAGCGCTGCGCCGGCGCGCGCCAGGCGCTGCGCAAAGCCGCGCTGGCGCTCGCGCAGGCCGGCCAGGCGCGCCCGCGGCGATTGGCGCGCGAGCCGGCGCGACAGCAGCGCGACGGCGAGCGAGCGCGCGTCGGACGCCTCGCGCGAGCGCGAGCGTAAGCGCGCCAGCGCCGCATCGAGTCGCTGACGCGGCGCCGCGAGGATCGCGTCGCCCGACGGCAACGCGCGGACGAGCGCGCGCAATTCCGCGCGCCGGCGCTCGGCGAGGCGCAGCGCCGAGCGCCGCAGCCGCCCGGCGAGATCGGCGAGATTGGCCAGCAGTTCGGCACGCACCGGCACGCTCATTTCCGCCGCCGCGGTCGGCGTCGGCGCGCGCACGTCGGCGGCGTGGTCGATCAAGGTCCAGTCGGTCTCGTGGCCGACCGCCGCGATCAGCGGAATATCGCTCTCCGCCGCCGCGCGAACCACGATTTCCTCGTTGAAGCTCCAGAGATCTTCGAGCGAGCCGCCGCCGCGCGCGACGATGAGAAGGTCGGGCCGCGGGATCGCGCCGCCCGGCGCCAGCGCGTTGAAACCGCGGATCGCCTGCGCCACCTCCGCCGCCGAAGTCTCCCCCTGCACGCGCACCGGCCACACCAGCACATGGACGGGAAAGCGATCGGAAAGCCGATGCAGGATGTCGCGGATCACCGCTCCGGTCGGCGAGGTGACGACGCCGATGACGCGCGGCAGATAGGGCGGCAGTTGCTTGCGCGCGGCGTCGAACAGGCCCTCCTCGGCCAGCTTGCGCCGCCGCGCCTCGAGCAGCGCCATCAGCGCGCCGACGCCCGCCGGCTCCAGGGATTCGACGATGATCTGATACGCCGACTTGCCGGGAAAGGTGGTGATCTTGCCGGTGACGACGACTTCGAGCCCCTCTTCGGGCTTGACGCGCATGCGCGCGAACACGCCCTTCCAGATCACCGCGTCGAGGCGCGCGTTGGCGTCTTTCAGCGAAAAATAGACGTGGCCCGACGAATGCGGGCCGCGATAGCCGGAAACTTCGCCGCGCACCCTGACGTAGCCGAAGCGATCCTCGATCGCGCGCTTGAGCGCGCTCGACAGCTCGCTGACGGAAAATTCGGGCGCGTTGGCGCCTGGGGCCTCGGATTCGCTCATGGCCGGACTATGCCGCAGACGCGAGGGCGGGGCCAGAGCGGGGGCGAGGCGCGCGCGAGAGGGCTGATTGGGGGGCGGCGATCGCCTCGAGCGGGCGCGAACGCTATTGTCATTGATGACAATAGCGACTATCCGTAACATCGGTATCGGCGCAACGTGAGGCGGCTCGCGGTCCGCTCGCCCGGCGGCGGACCCGCCTCGGACTGTTCGAAAGGACGGCAACGATGCTTTCCACCCCTGATCCCCGGGCCGAAAAAGTGTTGCTCGTCGGAGCCGGCGCCATCGGCGCCTCGGTCGCCGCCTGGCTCGCCGAAGCCGGGGCCAATATCTGGGTCTGCGACATCGGCGACACGCTGGCGGCCTTGAGAGCCGGCGGCGTCACGACGTACCGAACCGACGCGCCCGAAGCGACGCGCCGCGCCGTGCAGATCAACACGATCGAGCGATTCGCGGACCTTCCCGACGCCGACATCGTTCTGCTGGCGGTCAAGAACTACGATCTCGCGGCGGTCGCAGCCGAACTTCGCGCGCAGCTCGGCGATCGGCCGATCATCGTTTCGATGGCGAACGGCGTCGACAACCAGACGATCCTGCCTCCGCTATTCTCCAAGGTTGTCTACTGCATCGTCGGCTTCAACGCGCGGCGCGACCGCCCGGTCGTCGTCGGCTACCAGAAGCGGGGCCCCCTGATCCTCGGCGTTGCGGATCAGGCGCTGCAACCGCAGCTCCAGCGCGCGCAGGCGCTTCTGTCGCTGGCCTGCCCGACCGAGGCGGCGCCCGATCTCCAGGACGCCGTGCACACCAAGATCGTGATGAATCTCACCAACGCCCTCGATGCGCTGGTCGGCCATGGCTACGCGCCGCTGTCGAATTTCGACGCCTATCAACGCCTCCTTTCGCACACGTTGTGGGAAGGGGTGAAGATCATCCGCGCCGCCGGCTACCGCGAACACGCCATCGCGGGAATGCCTTCCTTTCTCATGCTGCGGCTGGCGATCCTGGCGCCGCGATGGATCGCCCGTCCGCTGTTCCGCCGCAAGCTGAGGGCGATGGTGATGTCGAGCATGACGCAGGACGTCGCCCTGCACGACGCGAGGAACACCGAGCTCGAATCGCTGACCGGCTACATCGTTCGCCTCGCGCGCCGAAATGGCGTCCCCGCCCCCTACAACGCGACGATCTACCGGCTCGGCCGCGAACGTTTCCGGCCCGGCTTTACGCCGATGCGCTGCGAGGACGTTCTCGCCGCGGTCGAAGACGTGATTCAACCCCCGTCGGAGAAACGGCCATGAAGCAGACCGGCGCCCAACTCGTCCGCTACGCCCTCGAGCAACTGGGCGTTCGTTACACCTTCGGCATTCCCGGCGTGCACAATACGGAAATCTACGATCAGCTCGCCAGCTCCAAACTCGTGAGCCCGATCCGCGTCACCCACGAGGGCTGCGGCGCCTTCATGGCCGACGCGGTGAGCCGCACCAATGATTTCACCGGCGCCCTGCTGATCGTCCCGGCGGCCGGAACCGCGCTCGCCATGGCCGGCATCGGCGAGGCTTTCCTCGACGGCGTTCCCCTACTCGTCATCTCCGGCGGCACGCGCTCGGACACCGGATTTTCCTATCAACTTCACGATGTCGACCAGCTCGCCATGGTGGCCCCGATCACCAAAGGTGCGTGGCGCGTCAGCGAACATCGCGACATCGTTCCCCGCATTTTCGAGGCTTGGCGTCTCGCCAACAGCGGCGAGCCCGGGCCGGTATTCGTGGAGATCCCGGTCAATCTCCAGCTCTTCCCCGGCGAGGTCGACGAGTTGCCTCGCTTCGTCCCGCCGCCGCCTTCGGCGCTTCCCGCGTCGAGCGGGAGCGCAATCGCGGAGGCCGCCGCCATGCTCGCCCAGGCGCGCAGACCGGGAATTTTTCTCGGCTGGGGCGCGGCGCGCGCCACCGATCTCAGCATTCGCCTGGCCGAGGCGCTCGAAGCGCCGGTTGCGACCACGTTGCAAGGCTTGAGCGTCTTTCCCGGCGACCATCCCTTGCATGTCGGCATGGGCGTCGGCCCGGCGGCCGTGCCGGCCGCTGAACACGCCTTCGCCGACTGCGACGTGTTGCTCGCGGTCGGCACGCGTTTCGGCGAAATCGCCACCGGCAGCTTCGGCCTCAAGCCGAGTTGGAAGCTGATCCATGCCGACATCAATCCCGCGGTGTTCAACAAGAATTACCCCGCCCAGATCGCGATCGAAGGCGACGCGCGAGCGGTGCTGAGCGGCCTGATCGACGCGCTTTCGCCGGCCCGGCCAAGCAGCGACGGGCATGCGCTGCGCGCGCGGATCGCCGCCGACAAGCTTTGCTATCGCGAGGAATGGCGCCGCCACGACAGCGGAAAGCGGGTCAATCCGGCGCGATTCTTCGAAGCCCTGCGCGCCGCCTTGAAAGACGACGACTACCTCATCACGGACGACGGCAACCATACGTTTCTCGTCGCCGAACTCTTCGAGTGCCGAACGAGTCGGCGCCTCATCACGCCGACCGATTTCAACTGCATGGGCTACGGCGTGCCGGCGGCGATCGGCGTGAAGCTCACGCATCCCGAAAACACCGTCGTCGGCGTCATCGGCGACGGAGCGTTCCTGATGACCGGCATGGAGCTCCTCACGGCGACCGAACACGAACTCGGCGTCGTGCTCTATGTGTTCAACGATGGCGAATTGTCGCAGATCTCCCAAGCCCAAAACCTGCCTTACAACCGTAAGACCTGCACCGTGCTGCCGGAAATCCGGTTCAAAGGCTTCGCCGAAGCGACCGGCGCGCATTATTTGCGCATGGACGCGGATTCCGACATCGCCGCGACGATCGCCCAGGCGCACGCCAAGGCGGCCGAGAATCGTCCGGTGATCGTCGACGTCCACATCGATTACAGCAAGCAAACCCGGTTCACCAAGGGGATCCTGCGCACCAACCTGCTGCGGATGGACGTGAGCGACAAGTTGCGCCTCATCGGCCGAGCCGCTTGGCGCCGTTTGGCCGCGCCAGCATGATGAACATTTCGCAGCCTCGAGAATTCTTGGACTGCGCGCCGGCGGCGAAAAGGGCGAGCCGCCGGCGGGCGGATCGCGATCATGCGTCAATTGCAGACGTTGACCGGTTCGCGACCGATGTAATTGCCCCAGGCGTCGTAGGTCCGGCGATAGCGAATGCAGGAGTCGTAGTCGTCGCCGGAGCCGTATTGCGAGGCGGCGGCCGCGCCCAGCACGCCCAGGCCGATCCCAATGCCCAGACCGGGGCCCCAACCATGATGATGCGGCCACCACGGCTTGGCGGCGGCGGGGGTGGCCGAGGCGGCCAGGCCGGCGACGAGCGTCAGCGCGGCGAGGGAAACGGCGATCGACGTCTTCACAGATGCACGCATGGGAGGTCTCCTCAGGGGGTTGTCGGCGAGCCGGAACGGCTCCTCGCTTCACTCGGTCGGCTGGAAGGTCGCGCCGGCCTCACATCCGTTGGTCGCGCCGAGGAGGCTGGAGGTTCAAAGAGAGGAACTTGTTTTTCGAGGCGACGACGGAGCGCCGTCCAAGCCGGACGCTTGTTCGCGGGAAACCTCGTGGATAGGGTCGCCGGGAAGGCGAAGCGCCCACAGGCTCCCGATGTCAGCAAATATTGAAGACGACGACAGGTCGATCGCCAACCGCGACGATCGCAGATCGACGAGCGCTCGCAAGCGGCGCGTGCGCCGCACGCCGGAGGTTTCGCGGCGCGTCGCCATCGAAGCCGCCAAAGCCCTGCTGGTCGAAAAAGGGCCGACGGCGGTGACGCTTCAGGCGGTGGCGAAGGCGGTCGGGATGACGCATGGAAACATCACCCATCATTTCGGCACCCGGGCCGCGCTGCATTGCGCGCTGATCGCCGCCATGGCGGAAAGCGTCGGACTTGAAGCTCGGTCGCTGGTGGCGCGCATGCGCAAGGGCGAAGTCGGCGCCGACGCGGTCGTCGATCTGGTGTTCGACGGGCTGGCGCGCGGCGGTTACGGGAGGCTGATCGCCTGGCTTTCCGCGACGGGGCAAGCGGACCAGCTCGCGCCGATCATGGAATCGCTCGAGAAGAGCGTAGCCGATTTTCGCGCCGGCGAACCGACCGCCGTCGACAAGGACAATGCGGGCGCGGGTCCTATCGCGCTGAACCTCGTCAGCCACGCGCTCAGCGCGAGTCTCGTCGGGGAATCGCTCGAGCGGGCCACCGCCATGCGCGGCGGCAGTCTGCGTCGACTCGCGGCGCGTCAATTGGAAAGCATGCGCGCGAAAGCGCAGTAGCCGAGCGGACGGCGGCTCGAAGGCCAGAGCGCTCCATTGTGCGGCGAACATCCGCCATTCCTAGCCGATTTGCAGCGCCGGCATGCGCGAAGCGACGCGCAGAGGCGCGCCTGAGACATGCGCGGCGCTTGAGCCCTTGCCATATCCCGCTATGTTGTTATGCAGGTCTTGGCCTGCGAGGACGGGAATCTCTCGAATCGGCCGATCCGTGGATCGGCGACAGCGTCGCCGGCGCGCCGCGAGACGGCGCGCAAATTGGCGAATCCGCGAGGGACGATGTCGAAGCGCTATTCCGCCCTCTCCTTGGCCGTCGAAGGCTTGCGCGGCCATACCGGCTGGCGACCGGTGTGGCGCCATCCTCGGCCGCAGCCGGCTTACGACGTCGTGATCGTCGGCGGCGGCGGACACGGGCTCGCGACCGCCTATTATCTCGCCAAGCTGCATGGCGTCAGCCGGATCGCGGTGCTGGAGAAGGGCTGGCTGGGCGGCGGCAACACTGGCCGCAACACCACGGTGGTGCGCTCGAACTATTTCTATCCCGAGAGCGTGGCGCTCTACGATCTCGCGCTGCGTCTCTACGAGGGCTTGAGCCGCGACCTCAACTACAACGTGATGCTGTCCCAACGCGGCATCGTCAACGTCGCGCATTCCGACGCGGAGATGGAGATCAGCGCGCGTCTCGCCAACGCCATGCAGATCAACGGCGTCGACGCCGAACTGTTCGGTCGCGAAGACGTGCGGCGCGTCGCGCCGGCGCTGAACTTCGATCCACAAGCCCGCTATCCCGTATTCGGCGGCGTCTGGCAACGCCGCGGCGGCACGGCGCGGCACGACGCCGTCGCCTGGGGCTACGCGCGAGCCGCCGACGCGCTCGGAGTCGACATCATTCAGAACTGCGCGGTCGAGGAGCTTCTGATCGAGGGCGGCGTCTGCACAGGCGTGATCACCGCGGCCGGGACGATCCGCGCCGGGCGGGTCGGGCTCGCCGCCGCGTCGCATTCGGCGACCCTCGCCGCCAAGGCCGGGTTCGAATTGCCCACCCACGTCTACACGCTGCAGGCGATGGTCAGCGAGCCGGTCAAGCCCGTGCTGGACTGCGTCGTCCTGACGCTGGGCACGGGAACCTACGTCAGTCAGTCGGACAAGGGCGAACTCGTGTTCGGCGGCGGCATCGACCGCGTCACGTCCTACGCGCAACGCGGCAATCCGCCGGCGCACGAATCCGTCGTCGCCGGTCTTCTCGAAGCCTTCCCAGGTTTCGGCCAGCTCAAGCTGATGCGGCAATGGGCCGGAATCGTCGATGTCGTGCCCGACAGCTCGCCGCTCATCGGGCCGACGCCGATCCCCAACCTGTTTCTCAATTGCGGCTGGGGCACCGGCGGCTTCAAGGCCATCCCTGCCGGCGGCTGGCTGCTCGCGCATCTTCTCGCCAAGGGCGAGCACCATCCGATCAGCCGGCCATTCGATCTCGACCGCTTCGAGCGCGGCGCGCTGATCGACGAGGCGGCCGGCTCCGGCATCGCGCACTAAAGGGCGATCATTCGATGCAACTCTTTCCCTGCCCATTTTGCGGAACGCGCGACGAGACGGAGTTTCGCTACCTCGGCGAGGCCGGCAAGGTTCGCCCTGCGGGCGGCGTCGCCACGCCGAGCGCGGACTGGTCGCGCTACCTCTATTTCCAACGCAATCCGAGGGGTCGCGTCGCGGAAATCTGGACCCACGCGACCTGCGGCGAAATGTTCCGCATGGAGCGCGACAACGTCACCCACGCCGTGTACGCGGGCGTGTCGCTGCGCAAGGAGAGCGATCGATGAGCCGCCGCCTCGCGACCGGCGGCGCGATCGACCGCGCCCGCCCGATCCCCTTCACTTTCGACGGACGCGCCTACGTCGGCTTCGCCGGCGACACGCTCGCCTCGGCGCTGCTGGGCGCCGGCGTCGCCATCGTCGGCCGCAGCTTCAAATACCACCGCCCGCGCGGAGTCTGGGGCCATTGGGTCGAGGAGCCCAACGCCATCGTCGACGTCGTGCGCCACGGTCGTCGCGAGCCGAACGCGCTCGCGACCACGACGTTCCTGGAAGAGGGCGTCGCCCTCGCGGCGCGATCGGTCAACACCGCGCCCGACGCCGAGCGCGACCGCTACGCGTTCCTCGACGCTTTCGCGCGCTTCCTGCCGTCCGGCTTCTACTACAAGACCTTCATGTGGCCGAGCTGGAAGGCGTTCGAGCCGCGCATCCGCGCCATGGCCGGCCTCGGACGCATCGATCCGGAGTGGACGCCCGCGCCCGCGGCCGCGCCGCGCAATCGGCGCTGCGAGGTTCTCGTCGTCGGCGCGGGGCCGAGCGGCCTCGCGGCGGCGCGCGCGGCGGCGGCGGCCGGGATGGGCGTCCTGGTCGTCGACGACCGACCGGCGCCCGGCGGAAGCCTCATCTATCGCGGCGGCGCGCCCGACGGCGTCGCGGCCGACGCGTGGATCGCCGACGCCGTGGCGGCGATCGAAGCGGCGGGCGGCGCATTCCTTCCCAACACGACGGCCTACGGCGTCTACGATCACAATCTCGTTTGCGCGCTGCAGCGCGGAACGGCAGGTCGCAGCGACTCGCTTTGGCGCATCCGGCCGCGGCACATCATCCTCGCCGCCGGCGCGATCGAACGCCCGCTGCTGTTCGATCAGAACGATCGACCGGGGATTCTTTCGGCGGAGGCCGGGCTCGCCTATCTCGCGCAATATAGCGTGGCGGTCGGCGAGCGCGTCGCCGTCGCGACCAACAACGACAGCGCCTATGCGGCCGCCGCCGCGCTACGCGAGGCGGGCGCGGCGGTAACCGTCGTCGACAGTCGCGACAGCGCGCGGGGCATGGAGGCGGCCGTCGCGGCGGGAATCGAGGTGCGTCGCGGCGAACGCGTAGCGCGGGCCGACGGCCGCGGCGCCGTCCGGGCGGTTCGGCTGGCGAGCGGCGCGACGATCGAAGCGGACGCGCTGCTCGTCTCCGGCGGCTTCTCGCCGACCGTGCATCTCTATTGTCAGGCGAAGGGTCGCCTGAGCTGGGACGAGCGGCTGCTCGCCTTCGTTCCCGACGGCGCGGCGGACGGAATGACCGTGATCGGCGCCGCCAACGGGGTCTTCTCGCTCGCGGGCGCTCTCGATCAGGGTCGCGCCGCGATCGCGGCGTTGCGCGGCGACGGCGCGGCCAGAAGCGCGCTCGACGTCCGCGAAGACGCGATCGCCGCCGCGCCGGCCTGGCCGGACGCAAGAGCCGGCGGGCGTGCCTGGATCGATCCGCAGAACGACGTGACGCTGAAGGACGTGCGCCTCGCCGCCCGCGAATCCTACCTCTCGGTCGAGCACCTCAAGCGCTACACCACGCTCGGGATGGCGACCGACCAGGGCAAGACCTCCAACGTCAACGGCGTCGCCGCACTCGGCCTCGCAACGGGGCGCGAAATCGCCGCGGTGGGGACGACGACCTATCGGCCGCCCTTCACGCCCGTGCCGATGCCGGCGTTGGCGGGATTGCGGGCGGGCCAATTGCTCAACCCCGTGCGGCGCCTGCCGCTGGAAGCGCGGCATCGGGCGCTCGGCGCCGTGTTCGACGAATACGGCGGCTGGCTACGCCCCGCCTTCTACGGCGAGCCGAACGGGAAAGCCGCCGCGGTCGAGCGCGAGACGCGCATTGCGCGCGAAGCCGCGGCGATCTTCGACGGCTCGCCGCTCGGCAAGATCGAGGTGATGGGCCCGGACGCCGCCGCCTTCCTCGATTTCAATAGCTACATGACGATGTCGACCCTGCGCCCGGGGCGGATCCGCTACGGCTTGATGCTGCAGGAGAACGGCGTCGTCTACGACGACGGAGTGGTCGCCCGTCTCGACGCGGATCGCTTTCTCGTTTCCTGTTCGACCTCGCATGTGGCGGGCGTCCACGCCCGATTGGAGGACTGGCGGCAGGATCAGTTCGACCCCTCCCGCGTGTTCGTCCACAACGCCACCGCGCAATGGGCGACGCTGACGGTAAGCGGCCCGCTCTCGCGCAAGCTGGTCGAGCGGCTCGACCTCGGCGTCGATCTCGCCGACGCCGCGCTGCCGCACATGGCGCTGGCCGAGGGCCGTTTCGCCAATGACGCGGCCCGGGTGGCGCGCGTCAGCTTCACCGGCGACCGCTCGTACGAAGTCTCCGCGCGCGCGCCGCACGCCGAACGCCTGCTCGACCGTCTCATCGAAGCGGGACGCGATCTCGGCGTAGGCCTGATCGGTCTCGAGGCGCTGATGATCCTGCGCGCCGAGAAAGGCTATGTCGTCATCGGCAAGGATACCGACGGCACGACGATGCCGCACGATCTCGGCTTCGCCGGCCCGCGCGAAAAGCGCGCCGGCGACTTCATCGGCAAGCGTTCGCTGTTCACCGAGGTCGCCGTCGCGCCGGATCGGCGCCAATGGGTCGGCTTCGAACCGACCCAAGGGGCTGAGCCGCTGCCTTGCGGCGCCCACGTCGTCGCCCTCGAAGGGCCGCGCCCGCGCTCGGCCGGCTTCGTCACCTCGAGCTATGCGAGCCCGACGCTCGGCCGACCGATCGCGCTTGGCCTCATCGAACGTGGCGCGGCAAGGATCGGCGAGACGATCACGTTGCAGCACCTCGGACGGCGTTTCCCGGCGCGCATCGCGCCTGCTTGCGCGTTCGATCCCAAGGGGGAGCGGCTCCATGCTTGATCGCGGCCGTTTCTGGTCTCCCGCGCCCGCCGAGGGGCAGGCGCACTTCGCGGCGCGCGGCGTCGAGGTCAAGGTCGTCGCCGGTCTTTCGCAAGCGCTGCTGAGCGGCCCCCAGCGCTTCGGCGTCGGCCGTCTCGCCGGAATCGCCGCGCCGATCGGATTTTCCGGCGTCGCCTCCGGACCAAGCTACGCCGTCGCGGTCGCGCGCGACCGCTCGCTGATCGTCTCGGAGCGCGCGATCGCGCTCGCCGAGGGCTGGGACGCCGAGACCGCTACGGCCGTCACCCGCATGGACGATGCGTTCGTCGTGCTCGATCTCGAGGGGCCTGGATTGGCGGACCTGCTGTCCAAGGCGACGACGCTCGATTTCGCCGACGCCTCGCCGTCCGCGGCGCTGGCGTTCGCGGGCTTGCCCTGCCTCGCCTACCGCCATGCGCGCCCCGACGTTCTGCGCCTGCACGTCGAGCGGCCGCTGGCCTGCGCCCTCGCCGAGTGGATGCGGCTCGCTTAGAGGCGCGCCCTCGCTAACGAAAGCGCCGCGGCCTTAGCGACCGCGGCGCTCGTACGGGTTCGACGCGTCTAATCGACGATCGGCGCGTATTTGCCGGCGTGCCAGACGTTGATGTCGTAGCGCGGATCCTGGATGTCGCCCTTGCTGTCGAACTTGATGGGGCCCAAGACGGTCTCCACGGGCTTTCCGTCTTCCAGCGCCTTGGCGACCTTGGCCGGATCGTCCGAGCCGGCCCGCTTGATGCCCTCGGCGATCGCCTGAACGACGCCGTAGCTGAAGAGGGTGAATCCCTCCGGCTCGTAATTCTGCGCTTTGAACTGCTCGAGCGCTTTGGCGGCGTTCGGCGAGCGACGCGGGTCGGTCGGGAAGGTGAACAACGTACCCTCGCCCGCCGGACCGGCGATGGCCCAGAATTCAGCCGTCGCCAGGCTGTCGCCCATGATCAGATTGAGCTTGTAGCCCTGGTCGGCCGCCTGCCGAAGCATGAGGCCGGCTTCGGTATGGTAGCCGCCGTAGTAGACCACTTCGGCGCCGAGATTCTTCAGTTTGGTGACGATGGCGCTGTAATCCTTCTCGCCGGGATTGATGCCCTCGAAGTCCACCTCCTTGACGCCCAATTCGTTCAGCTTGTCCTTGACGACGGTGGCGAGCCCTTTGCCGTAGGCGGACTTGTCGTGCAGGATCGCGATCTTCTTGCCCTTGTATTTCTCGGCGATCCACGGGGCGATGAAAGCCCCTTGCGCATCGTCGCGGCCATACAGGCGCATGATGGTCGGGTGCCCTTTTTCCGTGAGGGCCGGGTTCGACGAGGCGGGGCTCATCATCAGCACGTCGTTGTCGGCGTAGACGTCCGCCGCGGGAATCGAGGATCCCGAACACGCGTGGCCGGCGACGAATTTGATCTGCTGGCCGACAATGAGATTGGCCACGGCGACCGCTTGTTTGGGATCGCAGGCGTCGTCCTCGACGACGATCTGGATCTTGCGTCCGTTGACCCCGCCGGCGTCGTTGATCGCGGCGGCCGCGGCTTCCGCGCCGCGCTTCTGCTGTTCGCCGATCGTCGCGACCGGGCCGGTCATGGGACCGACGACGGCGATCTTGATGTCGTCAGCCTTGACTGGCGCTGCGATCAAGGTCAACGCGAGCCCTGTCAGCGACAGGATCAGCGCTTTATGCATGTTCAAACCCTCCATACTGCATTGAAATCTCACGCGTTCTCGCGCAAGGACTCCACAGCGGCGCGCAACGCCCCTTCGTCTCGCCACGTCTCGTCGAGTCGAAACCCGAGCCGCCTTCGCGCGTCGCGCGCCGGCGGCTCGCCATAGCGATAGACCCAAGTCCGCTTTGGGTCGAGCGCGGAAATTCAAACCGACGCGGGGCGGCGCGCGCTCCCCTAGCCTCGCCGCGCGAAACGCCGTAAAAGCCTC